>JAODNA010000070.1 GCA_025465135.1 Frankiales bacterium
GCATGCTGGTGAGCAAGCGGATGCGCCTCCAGGGCTTCCTGGTCGGTGACCACACGCACCTGCTCCCGGACTTCGTGCGTGAGGTCGGCGGCTGGCTCGCCGAGGGCAAGCTCGTCGTGCGGGAGACGACTGTCGACGGTCTCGAGAACGCACCGGAGGCCTTCCTGGGACTGCTGCGCGGCGACAACACGGGGAAGATGGTCGTCCGGATCTCGTGACGTCGCTGGGACACCTGCCCGGGGAGACCGTGGCCCGACTGGGCGACTACGCCTTCGTCGCCCACGAGGGCGCCGAGCACGGCCTGGCCTCGCTCGTCGACCGCGCCGCCCGTGTGGCCGGGGCGCTCTCCGCCCTCGGCGTCGCGCCGGGCGACCGTGTCGCGGTGGTCATGACCAACAGCCCCGACGTGCTCGTCGCGTGCTTTGCGATCTGGCGGGCCGGGGCGGTCGTCATGCCGGTGATCCCCGCGGTGACAGCGGGCGAGCTCACACACGTGCTGAACGACAGCGGCGCCAGGGTGGCGTTCGCGAGTGCGACGACAGTCGCCCTCGTGCGCGCCGCGGATGCAGAAGTCCTCGCGCTGGGGGAGGGCACCACGCATCCGTTCGCGGTCCTCGAGGAGGCAGCCCCGGCCGTCGTCGTACCCCGCGGCGACGACGACCTCGCGGCCCTGCTCTACACGGGTGGGACCACGGGACGTGCGAAGGGCGTGATGCTCACATCGGCCAACCTCTGGACCACGTCCTGGGCCCGTCAGCAGATGGTCGAGCTGGCCGGCACGACATCGGTGCTGGTGCCGCTGCCGATGTCGCACGTGTTCGGCCTGATCAACGCGCTGAGCCGGCTGCACGTCTCGCGCCCAGGAACGCTCCACCTCATGACGCGCTTCGACGGTGAGCAGTGGGTGAAGCAGGTCGAAGCCGAGCGCATCACGGCGAGCGCCCTCGTGCCGTCGATGCTGCAGCTGCTGCTGGCGCAGCCGCTCGAGTCGGCGGACCTGTCGTCGCTGACCTACATCACGTCCGGCGGTTCGCCGCTGCCGATGTCCGTGCGTCACGAGTTCGAACGGCGCGTGCCGTGGGTGCGGGTCTGCGACGGCTATGGCTGCACCGAGATCACGTCGACCGCGACGATGAGCCCGGCCGACGCCCGGCGCGACGGCAGCGTCGGGCTGCCCCTGCCCGGCGTCCGGCTGCGCATCGAGGGGGACGACGGGACGGAGCCGCCGACCGGCGTCGATGGCGAGGTCTGTGTCTCCTCCCCGGGCGTGATGGCCGGCTACTGGTCCGACCCGGAGGCCACCGGCGAGGTGCTTGTCGACGGATGGCTGCACACCGGCGACGTCGGGCATGTCGACGACGACGGCTACCTGTTCGTGGTGGATCGCAGCAAGGACCTCATCATCCGGGGCGGGTTCAACGTCTACCCCCGCGACGTGGAGGACGTGCTGCTCCAGCACCCGGCCGTGGCCGCGGCGGCCGTCGTCGGCCGCCCCGACACGGTCCTCGGCGAGGAGGTGGTCGCCTTCGTCTCGGTGCGCGCGCCGATCGCGGAGGCAGAGCTGCTCGCCTTCGCGGCGGAGCGGCTGGCGAAGACCAAGCACCCGCGGGAGGTACGGATCGTCGACACGGTGCCGCTCACCAGCGTCGGCAAGACCGATCGCAAGGCCGTACGCCGGCTGCTCGGGTCCTAGGACCATCGTCGGGGTTACCGGCGCGTGCGGGGTCGGGCAGGCTCGGCAGGGGCTGAGCTGGGAGGCCGCATGCACGCCCGTCGGAACGCATTGACCCTGTTGGTCGCGGCGGCGCTGTCCGCCGCCTGCGGAAGCAGCAGCGGAGGCGGTGGTTCGGTCGCGAACGGCGGCGGCTCGTCGTCGAGCGGCGACGTCGCCGGGATGTCCACGACCGACATGACGACCAGCAACTTCTCGTTCTCACCGGCGGTGCTGCACGGCACGCCGGGCCAGCGGCTGACGATCCACCTCAGCAACGCGAGCGGCACCGCCCACAACTTCACGCTCGAGGACCAGAAGATCAACACCGACCTGCCCTCCGGCAAGACCGCCGATGTGAGCATCACGTTCCCGGCCAGTGGTCAGCTCGTGTTCACCTGCGAGTACCACGCGGGGAAGGGCATGAAGGGCACCCTCGTGTCCGGAGCCGGCGCTGCGAGTCCAGCCGCAAGCAGCAACGGAGGCGGCGGCACCGGCAGCTACTAGCGGGCGGCCTACGCTCGGCGGATGTGGCCACGCGTTGACGGCTTGCGGACTCTGGAGCTCGGTCACGCCGGTGAGCAGCGCGACCGGCTCAACGGCTACGTGCTGCACGGCAGCAAGCGAGCGACCGCCGGCATCGCCGACGAGTACGCCGAGGAGGGCGAGGCACTGGAGCACGTCGGCGAGCGGCTGGTGCTGCTCGACAACGACGGCGCGGAGGTCGGCCGCGTCGAGGTGACAGGCGTTGTCGTACGACGGTTCGAGGACGTGCCCTTTGAGTTCGCCGATGCCGAGGGTGAGGGCTTCGCCTCCGTCGACGACTGGCGCGAGGGCCATCGCCGCTACTGGGAACGCGAGGGCAGGAGCATCGGGGCTGACACGCAGATCGTCTGCATCAGCTTCGACCTGCTCTAGGAATCAGATCGGGAGCGGGGTACCGAGCACGTCCCCGGTCAGCTGGGAGATGTGTGCGGCGACCTCGGGGTCGGATCCCGTGGCGAAGACCTCCAGCAGCTCGGGCCGGCCACGGACCTGGTTGAGCAGCTTGGGCCCGACGAACGCCCCGCTCGGAGTGCTCGGGTCGAGTGCACGCAGGGTCGGCTGCGCCCCGGCGGTGGCGGACTGGAAGATGATCGGCCTGATGAGGAACAGGGCCGGGACCAGCCAGCCCCTGCCCTCGTCGCGCAGCTGCCGCGAGAACAGGTTGGTCCAGCTCACCCCCGGGTGGCAGGCCACGACGCTGACCGGCGAGCCGGCCGCGACGACACGGCGGTGCAGGTCCTGCGCGAACAGCAGGTTGGCCTGCTTGGCGTTGGAGTAGACCTTCTGCGACTCGTACGGCGACGGCGCGACGAGGTCCTCACGTGTCGATGACGTCGACAGACGACCGCCGCGTGACGCGATGCTGCTGACGACGACGACGCGCCCGCCGGCGCTGTGCAGGGCCGGCCAGAGCGCAGTGACCAGCGCGACATGGCCCAGGTGGTTGGTCCCGACCTGGCGCTCGAAGCCCTGCGTCGTGAACAGCAGGGGGCCGCCCATCACACCGGCGTTGCAGACGAGCGCGTTGAGAAGCCGGCCGTCCGACTCGAGCTTCTCGGTCAGCCCCTTGGCGAACGCGGCCACGCTGTCGAGGTCGGCCAGGTCGAGCTGGCGCACCTCGGCCGACCCCTTCGCGCCACTCGTGATGAGGGCGCGGGCGGCCTCGCCCTTCGCCACGTCCCGGACCGCCAGCACCACGTGTGCGCCTCGCCCGACGAGGTCGCGGGCAGCCTCGAGTCCGATGCCGCTGTTGGCGCCGGTGATGACGAACGTGCGGCCGGTCTGCTCGGCCAGCTGGCGTGATGTCCATGCGGTCATGGCGCAGACGCTAGGTCAGCCGTCCACGGCAAGCGCCAGCGGGAGGACGTGACCCGCGCCACCCTCGCGCAGGAGGCGGCTCGCCTCCGTCATGGTCCAGCCGGTGTCGACCCGGTCGTCGACGAGCAGCACGGGCCGGCCGTCGAGTCGCAGCGCCGCCGGTACGGCGAACGCTCCGTGCACCGAAAGCAGGCGCTGGGCGCTGTTGCTCCCACTTCGCGGCCCGCCGTCGCGCACGCGGTCGAGCGTCCCCAGCAGCGGCAACCGGCCGACCTCTGCCAGGCGCGCCGCCAGGCTCTCGACGAGCAATGGCCGGCTCCGGGACGGCAGCGCGACGATGCCGGTCGGTCGCTGCTCCCAACCCCAGCCGGCAAGGACCTGGATGACCGCGCGGAGCACGTCGTCGGGGACGACTCGGTCGGGCCCGGCGAAGACCTCGCGCAGGCGGCTGCCCCAGCCGACGTCCGAGAGCCGGCCGAGCGCCCGGCCGCTGTCGGCCTGCAGCTCAGCCGGGATCCTGCCCGTGAGGTCGATCCCGAGCGATGCCAGCCCGGTCGGCCACATGCGCCGTGGCTCGATCTCGACTCCTGGCCGCCCGAGGACGGTGCCCGCGGCCGCGAGAGCGTCGGACGAGACGTCTGAGCCAAGCGGTCGGCCCGTGCAGTTGTCGCACCGTCCGCATCGCGCGGCGTCCGCGTCGTCGAGCTGTCGGCGCAGGTACTCCATCCGGCAGCCGCCGGTACGTGCGTACTCCCGCATCGCCTCCTGCTCGGCGGACCGGTCCGCGGAGACCCTGGCGTAGCGCTCGCCGTCGTACGCCCATGCCTGCCCGGTCGCGACCCAGCCTCCGCTCACCCGTCGTACCGCTCCATCGACGTCGAGCACCTTCAGCATCGTCTCGAGGCGGGTACGGCGGAGGTCGACGTGGGCTTCGAGCGCAGCCGTCGACATCGGCCGGTCCGACAGCACCCCCAGGGTCTGCTCGACCTGGTCGCGGGAGGGAAAGGCCAGCGACGCGAAGTAGCGCCAGATCGCCTCGTCCTCCGCACCCGGCAGGAGGATGACCTCGGCCCGCTCGACGCCGCGCCCCGCGCGACCGACCTGCTGGTAGTAGGCGATCGGTGACGGCGGCGCGCCGACGTGCACGACGAAGCCCAGGTCGGGCTTGTCGAAGCCCATCCCGAGTGCGCTGGTCGCGATGAGCGCCTTCACGCGGTTGGCCAGCAGGTCGTCTTCGGCAACGCGCCGCTCCGCGTCGTCCGTGCGTCCCGAGTACGACGTCGCGGCGATGCCGCGGGCACGCAGGAACGACGCGAGGTCGTCGGCTGCCGCGACCGTCAGCGTGTAGACGATGCCCGACCCCGACAGCTGCGGCAGGTGGTCCGCGAGCCAGGCCCAGCGGTGCGCGGTTGACGGCAGCGACAGCACCGCAAGGTGCAGCGACTCGCGGTCAAGACCGCCACGCAGGACGAGGGTGTCGGTGCCGAGCTGATCGGCGACGTCGGCGATCACGCGCTCGTTGGCGGTGGCCGTCGTCGCCAGCACCGGGGTGCCCGCGGGCAGGTCGGCAAGCAGCGTGCGGATGCGCCGGTAGTCGGGACGGAAGTCGTGGCCCCAGTCGCTGATGCAGTGCGCCTCGTCGACGACGACGAGCCCGGCGCTCGCTGCCAGCTGCGGGAGAACCGCATCGCGGAAGCCGGGGTTGTTGAGCCGCTCCGGACTGACGAGCAGCACATCGACCTCACCGCGCTGCACGTCGTCGTACACCGCCTGCCACTCCTCGACGTTGCTGCTGTTGACGGTCACCGCTTTGATCCCCGCCCGTTGCGCGGCTGCGACCTGGTTGCGCATCAGGGCGAGCAGCGGGCTGACGATGACGGTCGGTCCGGCGCCGCCCTCGCGAAGCAGCGCGGTCGCGATGAAGTAGACGGCGGACTTGCCCCAGCCGGTCCGCTGCACGACCAGCGCTCGGCGGCGGTCGCGGACCAGTGCCTCGATCGCGGTCCACTGGTCGTCGCGCAGTCGTGCTTCGTCGCCGGCGAGCGAGCGCAGGTGCTTCTCGGCCTCGTCGCGCTGCATCCGGTCACCCTGCCCCATGGCCCGAGCGGCGGTGGCCGTCAAGCCGGTTCGGTGATCTGTGGGTAGCGGGCGACACGGAAAAGGGCCTGTGCAGTAGAGGATTTTGTCATGACGATCGGATAGTGTTCGAACATGCGTTCGATCCTCGACCGGCTTGATGCGGAAGCGGCGGAGCTTGCTGCCGTGCGGCCCGCGTCGCTGCCGATGGAGTCCTTGCAAGAGCTGGTCGCGCGCGCCTCATCTCTGTCGGATCGCCTGGCCGGCATGGCGTCGCGTGCGCTGGGTGAGCTGCAGGTGCGCGGTGGTGGTTCGGTGCCCGACCCTGCCGTGTCGGGTGCGGCATGTCCGACACCCGCGTGGTTGCGGTCCGTGGCCAAGGTGACCGGCACCGGGGCGGGCCTGCAGGTGCGCACCTCGATGGCCTTGCGGGAGCTGCCCGCCGTGGTCGATGCGGTCGTGGACGGCACGATCACGCAGCAGCACGGCCGGGTGCTGACCCGGCTGGTCGGCAAGATCGAGCCGGCTGCATTGCGGCGATCCCAGCCCCAGCTGATCGAGGTCGCTCGCCGCACCGACCCCGACCAGCTCGGGCAGTACGTGTCACATCTGCTCGCGACCTGGTGCGAGCCTGCGCTCGACGCCGAGGAGGCCAGCGCAGAGGACCGCCGTTTCCTGCAGCTCCGCGACACCCACCGCGGGTCGGTGCGAGGCAGCTTCGAGATCCCGGACGCCGACGCCGAGGTGCTGCGGACCGTGCTGGCGTCGCTGGCCCGTCGCGATGGCTCCGAGGACACCCGCAGCGCCCGACAGCGCAACGCCGACGTCCTCACGGACGTCTTCGGCGTCGCCCTGCGTCACGCCGATCTCCCCGGCACCGGCGGCAGCCGACCGCGGCTCACCTACGTCATCCCGGTTGCGTGGGCGCTCCGCCTGCCCAGCGCCGCCGCCCGGGCCACCGGCCACAACGCTGGCCATCTCGGCAACACCACAGACCCGACCGCAGCGTTCGCGATCGACCTCGAGCGGCACCCCGGTGCGGATTGTGCCTCCGCTCCTGGACCGGTCCGGCGACCCGCGCGCGGATCCAGACGCTGCTGTGTGACGCCCAGGTCGAGCGGGTCGTGCTCGACGAGTCCGGTCAGGTCCTCAGCCTGGCCTCGGTCACCGACCAGATCACCACTGCTCAGCGTCGTGCCGTCGCCGGCCGCGACCGCCAAGGGCTGCAGCCGGCCCCCCGCGTTCTGCGACGTCCACCACCTTCGCGCCCGCGCCGACGGCGGCCCCACGACCATCGACAACCTGGTGCTCCTGTGCCGCAGACACCACGTCATGTGGCACCGACAGCTCCTCGACCTCACTGACTTACGCACCCCCTGGATCCAGCTTCCCCAGCCGCGCGTACCCGCCCACGACTGACCCCGGCCGCGCCGGGCAGCGCTCCCGGGAGATCCCGGCGCCACTTCCGGCAGACATCCCACGGTGAGAGCTGCCCGCTTCATCGCGCCTTTACCCAAGCGAGTCGTCCGCAGGTGGAGAACCGGCCTTTATCCTCCGACAGTGACGACGGTTCTGCTCGACGAGGTAGTGCAGACCGACTACGGCCAGTTCGACCTGGCGTGGTCTCCCGCCGCGGGTTTCGACGGCGACGTCGACAGATTCTTCAGCGGTCAGGTCAATGGTTTGGTGGGCGCCGCGGACACGCACGGCGTCTACGTCAACCTGGCTCGCCGTGCTGGCGGTTCGCGTGTGCAAATCGTGCTCCGAGAAGCGGCGCCACCCCCCGCCGAGGGCGGCTGGGAGGACGTCGTGGAGGTCACTACGAGCGTTCCCGACGGAGCCGATGCGCGCTGGTTGACATGGGCGGGCGAGGACAGTGGGCCGTTGGACGTGCCCCCCGGCGACTACCGAGTGCGAGTCAGTGCCAAGGGCCGTGACGCTGGCGCGGCTGGCGAGTTCGCTGACGGGGTGCTGGACGAGTACCTCATAGAACTGTGGTTAGCAGCCAGCGAGCCGGACGCAGTTCTAATCACCACCAGCCGCAACGCGCAGTACTGGCACACCGAATGGGGCGGACGACGGTAGGTCCCGCTCCATGTACCTCGACTTGTACCTCGACACCGCGCGGTTCCCCGACCACGGGCTGGCGTGTAGGCGACACTCGTCGAGTGCTCGAACCCATCTCACCGCGGTCGCCGCGCACGGTGGACCGAGCTGTCTTCACGCAGCGCTGGAACGACCTGAGCTTCCTCCACTGGCCGGTCGACCCTGCACTCATCGCGCCACTGCTTCCCCCCGGGACAACCCCCGATCTGCAAGACGGCACAACCTGGGTCGGTCTCGTCCCGTTCGAGATGTCGCACATCGGCATCTTCGGAACACCGCCGATTCCCTACGTGTCGCGCTTCCCGGAAACGAACGTGCGCCTATACGCGAAGGATGTTCGCGGACGACGAGGCGTGGTGTTCCGCTCTCTTGAGGCTGGCCGGCTTCTTCCGGTGCTGGCAGCAATCACCAGCTATCACCTGCCATACAAGTGGGCCCGAATGTCGATCGAGCGTGGCGATGGCTCGCGCTGCTACCGGTCGTCCAGACGCTGGCCCGGTCCCAGGCCCGCCTCGTCTCGCGTGCAGGTCCGCATCGGCAACCGGATCGAGGGGGACGCACTGGCCCACTTCCTCACGGCTCGGTGGGGATTGTTTTCAACGTGGTATGGCGGCCGCACGGTCTGGGCTCCGGTCGATCATGCGCCGTGGGCGCTGCACTCCGCGCACTTGGAACACCTGGACGAGGACCTTGTGGCTCGCGCCGGAATTCGCGAACTTGCACGTGACCAAACGCACGTGATGTGGTCGCCGGGGGTGAGCGTCCGTATCGGTCGTCCAGTGCCGCTTTGAGAGGCCCGCACCCCCGAATCCTCGGCCTTCACGCTGGGTCCACAACGGCGCTCCGCACCGTTACTGAGATCGGGGATGACGAGCGGCGGCCGCCGACGTCATGTCTTGTATGAAGAGCATCGCGGCTTTCCGGTCCGTCCTCGTGTCGTTGTCGTCCGTTGCTGTTGTCGCGGTGATGGGCGTGGCCGCGCCCGCCGCGGGGGCGGCCACACCCACGCCGTCCCCTTCGTGTTCGCCTGGACCGAACGGCTTCGGGATCGCGGCGTCCCCGACCCGGATCGACTCGGGGCAGTCGGTGACGCTGACGGTCACCTACTACCAGTGCGGCGGCGGGCCCGAGCACCACTTCACCGTCACGGCGCGCCCGCTGGGCCAGAACTCGCCGATCACGACGGCCGGGCACGTGACGACGCCGGCGGGCGAGACCGAATCCGCCAGCCTCACCCTCACGCCCGACCGGGGCACCACGTACATGGTCACTGAGGACGGGCAAACCTACAGCCAGCCTCCGTCGGTCGGCGTCACGGTCGACCGCACGGCCGGCAGCTGCTCCGGCGTGCTTGACCTGCGGGCGCCCGCTACCGCGCGGGCTGGGTCGACGGTCGCTGTGACCGGCATGACCTCCGACACCTCGACGGTCTCGATCCTGTTCCGCAAGCGTGGCCAGACCGCCTTCCAGGTCCGCCGGTCACTGACGCCCGCCGCCGACGGGACGTTCTCGACGTCATTCACTGCCGACGACGACTACCGCCTCTACGCCGCGACGAGCCGCTGCGACAGCCCGCCCGTTCTCGTCCCGGCCACGCCGACCGTCGCCGGGCCGGCGACCGCCGCCAGGAACCGCACCGTCAAGGTCCTCGTCCGCGCCGCCGCCGGCGTCCCGATCAGCCTCTACTTCCACCGCATAGGCACCACCGGCTACGCCCTCGCACGACGCGGCACCACTGTCGCGAACGGCACGTACACAGCCACGTACAAGGCGACCGCCGACTACCGGTACTACGCCGTCACCGGCCCCGACAGCCGGCGGAGCAACGTCGCCCTGACGCGGGTGCGTTAGGACGTCAGAACGGTGGTGCCGTTGCTGCGCACCGGTCTTGCCTCCGCCGGATACCCGGCCACGCACCGCCCGCCTGGATAGCCTCGCCCTCTGCGGCGATGACTGCCACCTCCTGGGGTCCGGTCAACGCGGTTGCACTGTCCCTGGATCGCCGGCTCAGGAGGTCGCATGAAGCTGCTGCTCACGTCCGCTGGCGTCAGGAACGCGAGTATCCGTCAAGCACTGGTGGAGCTACTGGGGAAGCCGATCAGCGACGCGAACGCGCTGTGCATCCCCACCGCGATGTACGGGCATCCGATGGTCGGCCCAGGGATCAAGCCTTGGCAGTTCATCACGGGGAACACCGAGAACCCGATGGTGGGCCTCGGGTGGAAGTCAGTCGGCATCCTGGAGCTGACGGCGCTGCCGAGCCTCGGCGACGAGCGCTGGGTCGCCACTGTCCAGGAGGCCGACGCCTTGCTGGTGGCCGGCGGCGACGTGCTCTACCTGTGCCATTGGATGCGCGAGTCGGGGCTGGCCGACGTGCTGCCGTCCCTCACCGAGACGGTCTGGGTCGGATCCAGCGCCGGCAGCATGGTCATGACCCCCGAGGTGGGGGACGACTTCATCCAGTGGAGACCGACCGACGGTGACGACAGGACCTTGGGCGTCGTCGACTTCTCCCTCTGCCCGCACCTGGCTCCGGACGGCATGCCGGGCAACTCCATGGCCGAGGCAGAGGCGTGGGCAGCCACGATCTCGAGTCCGGCGTACGCGATGGACGACGAAACGGCGATACGGGTGAGCGACGGCACCGTTGAGGTCGTCTCGGAAGGCCAGTGGCGGTACTTCTCCGCGTGACCGGCCGATACCACGGCCGTACCGGATGGCTCGTCACGCGGCGAGCCCAGAGGATCATCGTGGCCGGAGCCGAGCGACTCGACTGACGGCGTGGCCGGCCTGCGAGATCAGTGCCGCTTCGCGCGCTGTCCGGCCGCGATCTGCGCGGCGGTGTCGGCACCGAGTCGCCGGCTCACGGCAGCGACGGCGTCGGGCGCGAGTGCGTTGAGTCGTGCACCGACGCGCACCAGCGCGGGCGCGACGTCGACGTCGCCCTGGTTCTTGCGGATGGCACGTACGACGGCTGCGGCGACGTCCTCAGGCGTGTTGGTGCCGACTCCCTTCGGCAGGGTCACGCCGGCGTCGGCGAACATGCCGGCATCCCGGATGAAGCCCGGGTTGATGCAGCTGACGCCGATGCCGCTGCCGTGCAGCTCGTCCCGCAGCCCTTGCGCGAACCCGCGGAGCCCGAACTTCGTCGCGGAGTAGACCGAGGACCCGCCGGTCGCCACCTTGCCCGCGATCGACGCGATGTAGACCGCGTGCCCGCTGCCGCGCTGCGACCAGCGCTCGAGGAGCGCGCGGGTCAGGACGATCGGTGCGCGCAGGTTGACGTCGAGCGCCGCGTCCAGCTCAGAGCTGTCAAAGTCCTCGAGGCGTCCCGACGCGGGCAGGGCCGCGTTGGCGACCAGCACGTCGACCTCGGCGCACTGCGCCGACAGCCGGTCGACGTCCGCGGCGTCGGACAGGTCACAGGAGACGGCGCGGCCGCCGACCTCCTTCGCGAGAGGCTCGAGCACCTCGCTGCGCCGACCGGTGAGGATCAGGTCCGCGCCCTCCCGGCCCAGTGCTCGCGCGATCGCGTGGCCGATCCCGCCTGTCGCGCCCGTCACGAGCACGGTCCGTCCCTGCAGCTCCATACGCGGCAGACTAGGGCGCGGCCTCAGGCGACGATGACGACGTCCGCGGTCTCGCTCTCCGGAGAGCGAGACGGCCGTCGCCAGGCGCGGGCCTGCTGCGACAGGTCCTGGCGCAGCGCGAACCGGTCTGCGCGGTGTGCCTCGAGGGCTGCCAGCGTCACGCGCCGGTGGCGCCCGTCGCGGCCGAGGTACGACGGCACGACCCCGCGGTCCAGCAGCTCGGCGAACGAGGTCGGCGACATGCCGAGGTGGACGGCCGCCTCGAGCTGGTGCAGGTCGAGGTCGAGGTCACCGCCGCTGTCTTCCCGCACACGCCCCCCGCTCGGTCCGGCGCCCATCCTCGCACCTGCTCAGCCGGGGACCAGGCAGAACGGGTTGTTCTCCGGGTCTGCGCAGATACGCCAGCGCGTCTCCTCATGGACCTGGTCGGCCACGACGTGTCCGCCGAGCTCCAGCACGCGCGCGGTGGCTTCGTCCAGATCGTCCACATGAAGGTCGACATGCGTGGTCCGGTGCTCCGGACGGGCGCCTGCCACGGTCTGGAAGAGCAGCCGCGGATGACCCGGCGCCGGCGCCTTCATGCCCACGAACTGCTTCCACCGACCGCTGACCTCGACCCCGAGCAGAGGGCCCCAGAAAGCGGCCATCACCTCGGGGTCGGCGCAGTCGACCGTGATCGCGTGGACGTAGGGGATCGCCATGCGCCGTTGATACCAGCCCAATCGGGTCTAACCTGTCCGCGGGTGAAGGGGGACGGCATTTTGTACGACGCACTCGTGGCCCGGCTGCGCGAGCAGTTCGCCGCGCTGCCTGCGGACGCCCCTGTCCGGCTCGGCAAGCGCACGTCCAACCTCTTCCGCACGCGGGCCGCCTCCACCGCGCCGCGCCTTGACGTCTCGGGTTTCTCCGGCGTACTGGCTGTCGACGTCGAGGCGCGCACGGCCGACGTCCTCGGCATGACGACCTACGAGGACCTGGTCGATGCGGTTCTGCCGTACGGGCTGATGCCGCTCGTCGTGCCGCAGCTCAAGACGATCACGCTCGGTGGAGCGATCAGCGGCGTCGGCATCGAGTCGTCCAGCTTCCGCAACGGCACCCCGCACGAGTCCGTCGTCGAGATGGACATCCTCACCGGGGACGGCCGTGTCGTGACGTGCTCGACGTCCGAGAACCCCGACCTGTTCTACGGCTTCCCGAACTCCTACGGAACCCTCGGCTACGCGCTCCGGATCCGCATCGAGCTCGAGCCGGTGTCGCCATACGTCGCCCTGAAGCACGTTCGGTGCAGCAGTACGACGGAAGCCGCCGAGGTCATGCGCAAGGCCTGCCTGGGTCACGAGGCCGGCTTCGTCGACGGCACCTGGTTCTCGCCGACCGAGGTCTACGTGACCCTCGGCACCTGGAGCGACACGGCGGCGTCGGTGAGCGACTACACCGGCATGGACATCTACTACCGGTCGATCCAGAGCCGCGAGAACGACACCCTGACCGTCAAGGACTACCTCTGGCGCTGGGACACCGACTGGTTCTGGTGCTCGCGCGCGTTCGGTGCGCAGAACCCGAGGTACCGCAGGTGGATCCCGCGCCGGTACAAGCGCAGCGACGTCTACTGGAAGCTCGTCGCGTTCGAGAAGAAGCACCGGTGGAAGACCCGCTGGGACCTGCGCAAGGGACAACCGCCGCGTGAGGACGTCGTGCAGGACGTCGAGGTCCCGGTCGACCGGCTCGCGGAGTTCATGGACGTGTTCGCGCGTGATGTCGGCATGGAGCCGGTGTGGTTCTGCCCGCTCCAGCAGCGCGACCCAGAGGCCGTCTGGGACCTCTACCGCTTCGACCCGGGCACGCTCTACGTCAACATCGGCTTCTGGGGGACCGTCCCGATGAAGCCGGGCCAGGGCGACAACGCCCACAACCGGCTGATCGAGCGGCTCGTCGACGACCTCGGTGGCCGCAAGTCGCTCTACTCCACGTCGTTCTACGAGCCGGAGCACTTCTGGGAGCTCTACAACGGACCGGCGTACGACGTGCTCAAGAAGACCTACGACCCGGATGGCCGGCTGCTCGACCTCTATGCCAAGACCGTGCAGAACCGCTAGGAGATCCCATGACGACACGCATTCCCGTTGCCCAGGCACTCGAGCAGGTGCTCGGCGTGCCTGTGCGGATCCGGGCCTACGACGGTTCGACCGCCGGCCCCGAGGACGCTGCGGTCGTCGTCACGATCAACAGCAGCAAGGCGCTGTCCCACATGGTCAGCGCGCCCGGCGAGCTGGGCATGGCGCGCGCCTACGTGTCGGGCGAGATGGACATCGACGCCCCGGACCACTACACGGTGCTCTCGCTGATGGCGCGGCAGAAGATCGGCGACCTCACCTGGCGGCAGCGGCTCGAGGTCCTCAAGGCGATCGGCCCCGAGGTCATCCAGTGGGTCGAGCCGCCGCCGCAGGAGGTCGGCGCGAAGCGCTACCTCTCGGGCCTCAGGGCGCACACCAAGGGTCGTGACGCCAAGGCGATCTCGCACCACTACGACGTGAGCAACCGCTTCTACGAGTGGGTCCTTGGGCCGTCGATGGCCTACACGTGCGCGGTCTACCCCCGCGACGACGCGACGCTCGAGGAGGCGCAGTACGAGAAGTTCGACCTCGCGTGCCGCAAGCTCGCGCTGAAGCCCGGCATGCGGCTGCTCGACGTCGGCTGCGGCTGGGGCGGCCTCGCGATGCACGCAGCGAAGCACTACGGCGTCGATGTCATCGCCGTGACGCTGTCGCGCCAGCAGGCCGAGTGGGGTCAGAAGGCCGCCGCGGACGCGGGGCTCTCCGGCGCCGTCGACATCCGGTTCCAGGACTACCGCGACGTCACCGAGACCGCCTTCGACGCCGTCAGCTCGATCGGGCTCACCGAGCACATCGGCATCGCCCAGCTGCCGTCCTACGCGTTCCGGCTGGCCAGCAAGCTCACGCCCGGGGCCCGCCTGCTCAACCACTGCATCACCCGGCCCGACGACCACAGCAAGGCGATCTCCCGCCGTGGGTTCATCGGCCGCTACGTCTTCCCCGATGGGGAGCTGCCAGGCGTCGGTCGCCTCGTCAAGGAGTTCCAGCGCGCGGGCCTCGAGCTCCAGCACGAGGAGAACCTGCGGCTGCACTACGCGAAGACCCTCCACGCCTGGTGCGACAACCTCGACGCGCACTGGGACGAGGCGCTCGCCGAGGTGGGGCAGGCGACGGCCCGCGTGTGGGCGACCTACCTCGCGGGCTCGCGGCTGTCCTTCGAGCGCAACGACATCCAGCTGCACCAGCTCCTGCTGACCCGCACCACCGACGGGGTGTCCGGGTTCCCGCTCCGACCCGACTGGTGAGGCTCGACCTCGTCCCGGCTCTGCTTCGCCCCGACCTGCTTGCTGAGCCGGTCTTCGCCGCTCTCCAGTTCTGGTCGCGGGCGGCCGACGTGCAGGTCTCGGCGATCGACCCTGATCTCGCTGACACGGCGGCGTTCTGCGCCGCGTACGGCATCGGGTTCGAGCAGTCCGCCAACTGCGTCGTGGTCGCCGCCAAGCGCGGCGGTGAGGTCCGCTACGCCGCGTGCATGGTGCTGGCGACCACCCGCGCCGACGTCAACGGCCTCGTCCGCAGGCACCTCGACGCCCGCAAGGCCTCCTTCGCACCGATGGACGACGCGGTCGCGCTGACGGGCATGGAGTACGGCGGCATCACCCCGGTCGGCCTGCCGGACGGCTGGCCGGTTCTCATCGACGCAGCGGTCGTCGCGGCCGGCGACGTCGTCATCGGCAGCGGCATCCGCGGCAGCAAGCTGCAGCTGCCGGGCAACGCCCTTGCCGACCTGCCGGGCGCTGTGGTGCTCGAGGAGCTCGCCAGCTAGTTGGCCCACTCCGCGAACGGGATGTTCCAGTCGCTCATGCCGGCGTCCCAGAGAACCGGCTTCACGCTCGCGTTGATGACGTTGACGACATCGCCGCGCTTGGCGAGCCCGAAGAACCACTGTGCGTCCGCCGGGGACATGTTCACGCAGCCGTGGCTGACGTTGGCCACGCCCTGTGAGCGCACCGACCAGCTCGCGGCATGGACGAACGCGCCCCCGTTGGAGATCCGGACGCTGAACGGCACCTTCTCGAAGTAGCCGTCGGGGCTGTTGCGCGGGATGCCGACCGTCGCGGAGTCCATGACCTTGAGCTTGGTCTTCTCCAGCACGATGTGCACGCCACCCTTGGTGGGGTACTTGTCGCGTCCGGTCGACACCTTCGCGATGCGCAGCAGCTTGCCGTTGCGCCGGATGGCCATCACGTGCTTCGTGACGTCGACGGTGCTGATCATCGCGTCGCCGACGTGGAACGTCGTACGGCGGGTGCCCGAGCCCCACGTCCCGTCCGACAGCTGAAGGCGCCGCAGGTTGGAGGACAGGGTGATCGCCGTGCCGGTCGTCCAGTACGTCGCCGCGCGGTAGTGCAGCTCGCTGTTGTCCATCCATCGCCAGGCGCCCGCGACGGCCGGTGTCGTCACCACCGTCAGGCGGCTGATCAGCGCGGCCCGGTCGGCGCTGCTCTTCACCGGGTGGTTCAGCGTCACGATCAGCGGCATCCCGACACCCACGACGTCGCCGTCGCCCGGGCTCAGCACCGCGTGGAGCACCCGGGCCGCCGGGGTCGTGTGCACGGACAGCGTCATGGGACGCGGCTCGCCGGACTTGTCGACGACGGTCGCGGTCACCCGGTAGGTCGCGTCGGGGAGCAGCGACTGGACCGCCGACTGCCATGTCGAGCCGTCGACAGCAGCGCCCGCCAGGTCCGTGCCGTCCGGGTCGAGCACGGTCACGCTCTTCAGCGTGCCGTCCATGACCGACAGCGTCAGCGGGGCGCTCCACGGTGCGGCCATCCGCGGTCCGCTCGGCAGCATCGCCGTCAGGACCGGGACCGGGACCGGCTCGACCACCGCGGCGTGAGCGACCCGCTGCCCGCCGTCCGAGGAGAGCCACACGGCTCCACCGGCAGCCAGCAGCAGCGTTGCCACGATGCCCGCGAGGATCGCGGGCACGACATGGCGCGAGCGCGGCGGCTCGGCGGGGGTCGTCACGTTGGCTCCTCAGGGCGGCGGAGGGGTCGGGTCACACCGCTCCGGCCCATTCTCGCCGTTCTTTCCCGCTCTGTCAGCCCGGCATTCGCGTGACAGCTGTCAACCTGCCTGAGAGGCGACCACTGCCACCACGACCATGAGCCCCAGCGCGCCGATCATGGCCGCGGGGACGAGCCAGGGCCGGCGGCTCGGCTCGGCCGGTCGCTCGGGCCGCTGTCGGGCCACGTAGACCGTCGTCGCCACCACCGCCTCGATGACGACGAGGGCGATCGCGAGCACCCCGAGGCCGACCATGGCGAGGAGGACGGCGGCGACCCCGACCGGGATCACGTAGACCACCAGCAGCAGGACGAGGTCGGTACGGCGCACGACCTGACCCTAGGCTGGGGTCAGGAGCGGGCCACACCCGAGCGCCGCGTCGGCGATGATGGTGGCCGAGCAGATCGTCGGGGAACGGGAGAGTCATGAGCGAGTGGGGCCGAGTCGGCGACGACGGCACCGTCTACGTCCGCACCGCTGACGGCGAGGAGCGGGCTGTCGGCTCCTGGCAGGCGGGTTCCGGCGCCGAGGGTCTGGCCCACTACACCCGCCGCTTCGACGGCCTGGCCACCGAGATCATGCTGCTCGAGCAGCGGCTTCGCAGCGGCGCCGGCGACCCCGGACAGGTGGCCACGAGCGCCAGGCGGCTCGTCGAGACCCTGCCCACCGCCAACGCCGTCGGTGACCTCGGCTCCCTTCAGCGTCGGGCCGAGGCGCTCGTCGCCGCGACCGCGGAAGCGGTCGAGAAGGCCAAGGCGGAGCGGGTGCAGGCACGCGAGCAGGCGGCCGAGCAGAAGGCCGCGCTCGCCGACGAGGCCGAGAAGATCGCCGGCAGCAGCGAGTGGAAGACCGCGGGGGAGCGGCTGCGGACGATCGGCGACGACTGGAAGGCCCTGCCCAAGCTGGAGCGGAAGGCGGACGACGAGCTCTGGCAGCGGATCGCTGCCGCACGCAAGCGGTTCGCCGAGCGCCGTACGACGCACTTCGGTGCCCTCGAGGAGCAGCGTGGCGTCTCCAAGACGCGCAAGGAGAAGCTCATCAAGCTGGCCGAGGAGCTCAGCACCTCGACCGACTGGAAGGCGACTGCCGAGCGCTTCAAGGGCCTGATGACCGACTGGAAGAGCGCGGGCCGCGCGCCGCGGGAGGTCGAGGACGTGCTCTGGGCGTCGTTCAAGGCGGCTCAGGACGTGTTCTTCGCCGCCCGCAACGCGCAGTTCGCCGCGCAGGACGACGAGTTCCGCGGCAACCAGAAGGTGAAGGAGGAGATCCTCGCCGAGGCGGAGGCGCTCGACTTCGCCGGTGCGCCGGAGAAGGCCACCGCCCGCCTGCGCGAGCTGCAGGAGCGCTGGGAGAAGGCCGGCAAGGTGCCGCGCGAGGTGATGCGCTCGCTCGAGGACCGGATGGGCGCGGTCGAGAAGAAGATCCGCGAGTCCTCCGAGAAGCGCTGGCAGGCCTCGTCGGCCTCGCCGTTCGAGGTCCGGCTGCGCGAGAAGGTCACCGAGCTCGAGCAGAAGCTGGAGAAGGCCCGCGCCGCGGGCCGGCCGACCGATGAGCTCGAGCAGCAGCTCGCGACGCAGCGCGAGTGGCTCGCCCAGGCCGGCGGTGGCTCCGCGCCGGTCGCACCGAGCAAGCCGGAGGAGCGCGCCGAGCAGCCGCGCCGCAAGCAGACGTCGGGCTGGGTCCGCGCCGACGCCTGACCGGGGCTAGGGCCGGCGGCCCACGAAGCTCAGGAAGCGTGTCTGCTCGTCGGCATCCGCGGGCGGTTCCACCTTCGGTCCGAACCCGCCCGGCACGCGGAGCATGTCGTCGTTCGGCTCGAGGAACTGGTGCGCGGCCTTCATCCCCTCGGGGTCGAGCCGCTCGTCCTGGCCGGTCGCCCGTGCGAGGTCCCACGTGTGGATGAGGGTGTCGGCGCACAGAACGCCGCCGACCAGGTCCTCGAACGGCTGCGTCCCGCCCATGCCCTTCACCTCGGTCTTGGCTCGCCCCGGATCGGCGAGGGCGGCCGTCACGGCATCCGACTCGAGCTTCCAGGCGGCGCCGAGATCCTCGTCGCTGTCCGGTGACGTCGGGTCGCCGCCCGTCAGTCGGGTGAGCAGTCGGCGGGTCGTGTCGACGACGTGCTTGGCGACGTCGTGGGCTGTCCAGTCGGGGCACGGCGACGGGTTGGTCCACGAGCCAGGCGGCACGGCGTCGAGCCGCGCGGTGAACCCGGCCGCGATCCGGGCGTAGCGATCGGCCACCTCGCTCACGCCAGCTGCTCCTTGAGGAACGCGACCGCTCGGCCCCAGGCCAGCTTCGCGTTCTTCTCGTCGTACGTGCCCATGAGGTTCTCGTCGTTGTGGAACGCATGCCCGGCGTCGTAGAAGAAGAACTCGACAGGTACGCCGGCCTCCTCGCGGATCTGCTTCTCCAGCGCCCGCGCCTGGTCCGGTGGGTACATCCCGTCCTGCTCCGCGTAGTGACCTTGCAGGGCGGCCTTCACGCCGGTGTACGTCGACGGCACACCTGGCCCGACGCCGTAGAACGGCACCGCCGCACCGATCTTCTCGCCCTGCTGCGCGGCCAGGAGCAGCACGAAGCCGCCGCCCATGCAGAAGCCGATCGCACCGACCTTCGAGGAGGTGACGGCGTCCTGCGCGAGCAGGTAGTCGACGGCCCCGGCCAGGTCGCGCGCCGCCCGGTCGACGGGCAGCTCGACGAGCAGCTTCATCGCCTCGTCGGCGTCGTGCGCGACGGTGCCGCCGAACAGGTCGGGGGCGAGGGCCACGAAGCCCTCCGCGGCCAGCCGGTCGGTCACGTCGGCGATGTGGTCGGTCAGACCCCACCACTCCTGGATCACGATGACGCCTGGGCCGCTGCCGCTCGGCGGGGTGGCGAGATAGCCGTGGGCCTGCGACCCGTTGGACGCGAAGGTGACGTTCTGGCGCGGGTTCTCGGTCATGCCTTCGTCCTATCACGCACGCCCGCGCAGAACGACGGCCGCCCTTCCCTGGCGAGAGGGAAGAACGGCCGACGGTTCAGGGGACGGCTGCGCCGTCCGGTCAGGCGACGTACTCGCGCAGGCCGTCGGCACGCCCGCCGGCGCGGATCTCGGCGAGGGTGTCGCGCTCGATCTGACGGATCCGCTCGCGGGTGAGGCCGAGGTGGCGGCCCACCTCGTCGAGGGTCCGCGGCCGGCCGTCGACCAGGCCGAAGCGCATCTTCATGACGATCGCCGAGCGCTCGGGCAGCGCCTCGAGGACCTCGGAGAGCTGGCCCTGGAGCATCTGCGTCTCGACGGCCATCTGCGGGTCGACCGAGTCGGTGTCGGTGATGAAGTCACCGAGCACGGCGTCGTCGTCGCCGACCGGCGCCTGCAGCGAGAGCGTGTCGCGGCCGTAGCGCAGGATCTCCTCGATCTTGTCCGGCGTCATGCCGAGGGGCTCGCCGAGCTCCTCGGAGCTCGGCTCGCGACCGAGCGTCTGCGTGAGGTCGCGGCGCGTGCGCGTCACCTTGGTGATCAGCTCGGCCATGTGCACCGGCACGCGGATGGTGCGGCCCTGGTCGGCCAGCGCCCGCTGCAGGGCCTGGCGGATCCACCAGGTCGCGTAGGTCGAGAACTTGTAGCCCTTGGCGTAGTCGAACTTCTCGACGGCGCGGACCAGGCCGAGGTTGCCCTCCTGCACGAGGTCGAGCAGGTCGAGGCCACGGCCCTGGTAGCGCTTGGCCAGCGACACGACGAGGCGCAGGTTGGCCTCGAGGAGGTGCCGCTTCGCGCGCTCGCCGTCGATGACGATCTCGGCCAGGTCGCGACGCATCGCGATCGGGATCTTGACCTCGCCGTCGGAGTGGGCGCGCAGCTTCTCGTTGGCGAACAGGCCGGCCTCGACGCGCTTGGCCAGGTCGACCTCCATCTCGGCGGTCAGCAGCGCGACGCGGCCGATCTCGCGGAGGTAGGCCTTCACCAGGTCGATGCCGGGAGGCGCCTCGTCGAGCGCGAGGGGAACGTCCTCCTCGGCCACCGGCGCAACGGGTGCAGCGGGCTCGGGGAAGACGGTGTCGCCCTCGGCGACGACGGGCTCAGCCGGCGCCGGGCCGGTGGTGCGGCCGGCGGGCCGGGTGGCCTGCTTCGCCGTCGTTGTGCGAGCGCAGCTTCTCAGCGGCGAACAGGCCG
>JAODNA010000110.1 GCA_025465135.1 Frankiales bacterium
CGGTGTGGAGACGCCGGAGATCGTGATCGACGAGGCGCCCATCGTCAGCGTGCGCGTGTTGCTGTTGCTGAAGGAGAACGAGTCGGCAGTGATCGAGAAGCTTGCGGTGTTGAAGGTGCCGGCGTTCCAAACCAGTGCACCTGGGGTGGAGAGTGCGTCGCCCAACGTCGTCGTTGACGTACTGAAGCCATTGAGGGTCACAGCACTGATCGTTTTGCCGGCCGACGTCAGCGTGACGGAGGTTGAACCGGGCGTCGAGAGCGTCAGTGCCCACGCGAGATTGCCGGTCATCGAAGACCCGAGGGTGACGCTGCCCTGGCAGATGACAGCAGCGCCGCCGGAGGTCGAGCCAGCGAAGCCCGTCATGGTCAGGTTGCGACAGAGGCAAACACCGCCACCAGTGTTCGCGATAGCGCCCACGCCGCTGAGCGCGTCGAAGAACACGTCGTCCGCGGCAGTGGGGACCGACGCCCCACTCAGGCCGCCTGACGTGGCGGACCAGTTGTTGGTGTCCGTCGCATTCCAGACACCAGTCCCGCCAGCCACCCAGAACCGGCTCGCCATCAGCCGACGCCGATGGCATCCAGCTGGGCCCGCAGGTCAGCGACCCGCGCCGCCAGGACCCCGACCGACGGTGGGCCGGTCACCTCCGCCACATGGCCGGCGTGAGCCCGGAGCCCAGCGACCAACGACGGACCGAGCGTCGCCCAGCCGCAGGAGCAGCCCACCGGCACCGCCCCACCGAGCCTGCCCCGGAACTGGCGAGGACGCCGCACCAGACGGTGAGCGCCCATCACGCCTCCGTCGGGGTCGTCTCCTGCTGCGCCGCTGCGCTGATCTGCTGCAGCAGCTGCTCTGCCGTGGTCTGCAGCTCGGCGAGCTGCTCCGCGCGGGACGGACCGTCGGCCACGGGGTCAGGCTCCGCAGGTGTGGACACCGCCGTCTTCCACGCCTCGTACCGCTCGGCCTTCATCCGCTCGAGCTCACCGGACTGCCCGAGCTGCGGGTAGTCCTCGAGCGGCACGTACAGCGCATCGGTGAACGCGTCGAAGCCGCCGGTCGCCGGGACCGTGAAACGGACCTGGACCTGGACCTCGTCCTCAGGCGCGTCGCTCACGCGGCAGTGTCACCCTGCGCCGAGAAGGTTGCGCCGTCAGCGTCGACCGCGGCCGTGTTGGCCGCCGTACGACGCACCCAGACGATGAACGCCGACCCCGCCGGGACGGACGCCGGCGCCAGCCCGGCGGCCTTCGTCGTCGGCGAGGAGAACGTCACGCCGGCGGGCGCCGCTGACTCGTCGACGATGCTCGTGCCGAGGATCGCCGCGATCGCCGCGACCCCGATCGGGTCCAGGCCGATCGCGACCGACGCGCCCGAGGCCACCTCAGCCGAGATCCACACCTTCGGGTTCTGCCACGTCAGCGTCCCGTGGCTGTTGTAGACCACGAAGGCCCGGTAGTCGACCGTGCTCGCCGCGTTCTCGTCACCCGAGATCGCGTCGAACAGGTTCAGGCTCGTAGCGTCGACGATGTCCGTCGTCGACGCGTACTTGCCGAGGCTCTGGTTGGGGTCGGGCTGCGCCGCGGCGTTGCCGGCGACCCCCGTCTTGATGGTCAGGCGGTACTTGATGTCGGCAGCTGCGATCGCCATCGGCTCAGCCCTCCACGGCGGTGTCGTCGAAGCCGATGACGTCGACCTTCGGGCCGTTGATCACGCCCTGGTCCTCGCGGAAGTCCACGAGCTCGCGGGCCGGCTCGCCGCTGTCGTGCTCGGCGGAGTGCTCGGCTCCGCGGGCGACCGCGTGCTTCTTGAGCGGCCAGCCCTCGGAAGTGAACCCGCAGGCGCACTCGAACGTGTGGATGGCCGGGTCGTCGCCCGTGCTCACGACGCGGGTCTGATAGCGCACGGTCGACGTCCCTTCCAGCGGTGGTCAGAGGGTTGGGCGGTGTCCTGGGCCCGGCCGCCGGGGAAGGTGCGGCCGGGCCCAAGAGCAGCCCCCGTGGTGCGTCTTACGGCTCGAGCAGCCCGCGGTCGGCCAGATCGGCCTTCACGGTCGCGCTGTCGGCGTCGTCGGCGACGGTGACGCCGACGGTGGCCGCGTACGCGCGCCACGCCTCGTCACCTGCGTCGTCGGCCGGCACGACCTCGGACGAGGTAGCACCGTCGGCGCCAGCCGGCTTCTTCTCGTCAGCCTTGCTGGCAGCGGCTTTCTTCGCCGCCTTGCGCGGCGCGCGCTTGGTCGGCTCCGGGGTGGGCTCGTCGCCCTCTCCGTCGTCGTCCTGCCACGCGGCCGGGTTGGTGATCTGCTTGGCGACGTCGGCGGGCGGGCTCGTGTTCGCCGCGTAGGTGACGGGCTCGCCGTCATCGCCGAGGAGCACGACCTGCGCCGCGAGCTTGCGCGCCATCAGAACACGCTCGCAACGACGATGTTGCGGGCGCCGTCGGGGCCGATGACCGGCAGCCCGATCGCGGCGGACTTCACGGCCTTCTGGACCGGGTTGTCTTCCACGAGCGTGACGACGGCGATGCCCGGGCCCTGACCCGGTGCGAGGACACGCGCGTCGATGAGCTCGGCGGCCTCCTCAGTCGGGCCGTACTGCGTCTGGCCCAGCTGCACCCCAGAGGGAGGCAGGAACGCGATCCGGTTGTCCGGGGCGACCCGGACAACCGTGCCGTCGACGTTGCGCAGCGACCGGTCGTAGGTCTCGATCGGCGGCAGGTCGTTCGCGCTGAGCAGGGCGTTGAGCTCGGACAGCGTGACCTGCGAACGACCGACGTTCGACCCGACGACGGCGTTGACGACCTCGGCGTTGCGGGTCGCCAGTCGCATCGCCCGGGTGCTCATCCGGATCACTCCGGCCGGACCCCCCGAGCTGGCGACGTACGCGTCGTGCCAGGCGATCAGGTTGCTGAGCACCGTGGCGCCACCCGCGGTCCAGGCCGTCGCCGCAGCGAACTTGTTCGAGCCGCTGGGGTTGAAGTCGACGACCTGCGGCGCGTTGCCGCGCACCGCGACAGAGATCCCGAGCGTGAAGAGCGCCTGGCCCTTGAGGGTCTCCATCGTGTTCAGGATCGTGGCCGTCGTGCGGACGGCCGCGGCCGCCGCAGTGGCCTGCAGCTCAACCGGCATACCGGCCAGGCGGCGGGCCTTCTGCAGGTCGCTCTCGGTCATGATGTCGATCGGCGTGAACGCCGGCAGACCGCCGCGAACCTCAGCGACGCCAGGCCGCGCGATCGTGATCGCAGGCGTGTCCAGGGCCCGGGCCGGGACCGTCTGGTTCATCAGGGTCGCCTGACCGAGGCGGTAGTCCACGTCGTCCACCGTGGTGTCGGGCAGGTACTGCCCGAGCGTCTGGTCGGAGAACGCGAGCGCCCGGGAGGCGGCGATGATCGGGCGCAGGTCGACGATGTCGTAGATGGCGCGCATATCCGCCTCCTCAGAGGTTCTGGTAGATGACGCGGGACAGGTCGACCTTCGCTGCGGCGTCCAGGCCATGGCCCGCCGGCAGGAGGTTCTCGTTCACGACGCCGTGCCGGACGGCTGCGGTGACGATCCGCGCACCCGGCCGCACCACTTCGGTGTTGAGCAGGTGCCCGACCGCGACCTGACGGCCGTCGACCGCGGTGTCGTCGTACGGGCCGGCGAGCTTCGTCGCCGTCACGACACCGAGCACGATCCCGGAGGCCACACGGCCGTCCGCGTACGTGCCGACGGGGAACAGGTCCCCGTCGAGGGTGACGTCCCTGTTGGCGTTCTGGCCGTGGAAGCCGCCGTCGAGCCACCGGCGGTCCTCGCCGGCGTACTGCGTCGACCGCTGGGCGATCTCGGTACCCACTGGTTCTCCTTGGGGTGTGCGGAGCCCGCGGGCCGGATGGCGCGCGGTGGATCAGGCGGTTGTTGCTGTCTTCGCGGTGTCACCGCGGACTGAGAGGCCCTGCTGACGGGCCATGTCCAGCTGCTCGGCGACGCGAGCGTCGAACGTCGCCTTGTCGGGTGCCGGTCGAGCACCGCCCGGGTGCCCCCCGAAAGGGTTCGCCCCCGGTGCCGGAGCCTGCTCCGGCCGCTTGAGGTAAGTGCGCTGCTCGACGAGCGTCGCCAGGTTGTCGCGCAGGGCCTGCTCGTCGAGCTGCCCCTGCGGGTTGACCACCGTTCGCAGGTCAACGAACGTCCCCACGAGCGTCGGGTCGACCAAGACGTCAGCCGCTACCCGCTGGGCCTGCGCGGTGAGCTGCTCAGCGGCGCGCTCGGCGCGAAGCTGGTCGATCTGCTCGGTGTAGGTCTTCGTGACGTTCTCCAGCGCCGCTGCAACAGCCGTCTGGATCTGCGCCGCGACATCGGCCGGCGGATCCTCCTTCTTCGGAGGCTCCTTCTTGGCCTTCTCGAGCTCAGCCTGAGCGTCGGCCGCCGCCTGGTCGGCCTTCGCTTTGTCGGCGACCGCGGCATCGCGTGCGCGCTCCGCCTCGCTACGAGCGCGCCTCACGCGGTCGAGTGCGCGGCGCCCGGGGTCGCCGAGGGCGTCCCACTCTTCCTGCGTCACGTCGTCGGGCTTCTGCGGGTCCTCCATCCGCGCATCACCGAAGCGCGCGCGGTGCCATGCGATGAGCTCGTCGACGGTCATGCCGTTGACGAGAACCTTGATGCAGTCGATCGGGGGCACGGCCCCTCCTTCTTGTCGTGCCGCCCACGGGGCGACGCTGGCTGTCACGGCCGTACGACGGCCGGGGCAGGTCGTGCGAACCGGGCTGCAGTGCGCAGCACCGGCTCCTGCGTGCAACGGCACGCCGGATGTCTGGGGAGCAGATGGTTCGGCGGGGAGACGTGACCGGCTGCGTCGGCGCACCGCTGACAGGTGTTCGGTGAGGTGACACGGCGGTACCCGATCACCTCAGGACTCGCGACCATCAGATCGGTCAGCGTGCCGGTCGCCGTGTCCGTGACGGCCATCGCGGCAGCTCGCGTCGCCAAGGACTGGCCGTAGCCGAGCGCCTGGTCCCGGCCGACTCCCTGTCCGAGCCGCCACAGCAACCCCTTGGCTGCCGAGGAGACCAGCTCGTCCACAGTGCCGCCGCGAGTGACGCCGACATGCGCGGTCAGGTCCACCGGCGCACCCAACTGGACCGGGGCGCGCGATGCCGCGAGGTACGCAGGCAAGTAGACGCCGGTCAGGCCGGCAGTCGCGGTCTGTGCGTTGACCACGACGAGCGCTGCGGTCGTCGCCCAGCGCAGAAGTTGTGACGTGACCTGCTGGCGGGACTGGTCAAGGTCAACCGCACCCAGACCGATAGTGGCACCGGCCGCCGCCGCCTGGCGCTGCCCGAGGACTCGCTGCCGGTACCGATCGGTCAGCGCAGCCGCCGCTTCGGTCGCAGGCACCGGGACTAGACCGGCAGCAGCGGCGGAGGCGTCAGCGGCTGGTTCAGCAGCAGCCCGTCAGCGATCTTCTGCTGGTTGGCCATCTCCACAGCCCGGCGTACGACCTCAGGCGCCAGACCGGTCTGCTCGAGCGCCACTTCGAGCGGCACGCCAGATGCGACGTACTTCTGCATCGCGTCGACCGCCTGCGACTGCACGTAGGTCTTCGGATCTGCCCAGGCCGTCACGAGCTCGATCGGGCTGCCCGTGTCGATGCGGTGCATGAACTGGGCGGTCCGCCGCCACGGCTGACCGAGTACGCGCTGCTGCAGCTGGGCGCCGTGGATCAGGGGCGTCTCCGCAGCCCGCACGGTCTCACCCGACTGACCGGCGGAGGTGCCCTCGCCGTAGTAGAGCGCCGGCACCTTCGTGATGCCGCGGACGGCGACCCGCACCTCCTGCAAGGTGGCCACAAAGCCCGCCAGGTTGGACGAGTCGAGCTTCGCCCATTGAGCCTTCGGGTCCTCCGCGACGAGCAGGCTGTCCGCGCGAACGTCGTACGGGCTCTCCACGATCGGATAGCCCTCGTGGTCGAGCTTCACGGACCCGTCCGGGTTCTTGGCCCGGGGAAGCTGCTGCCCGGACAGCGTGATCAGCGGCAGCGCACCGAACCGTGCCGCGATCAGCATCCAACCCATGAGCAGCGCGTCCGCGTCGGCGTAGGGCGTCACCAGGGTCAGCGCCGAACTCGGCGGACGCAGCAGTCGAGGCCGGTTCGACATCTCGACGATCGGAATCTCACCGTCGAGTGCCTTGTGAGCAGGCTCGAAGGCGTTCAGGTCCTCCTGCATCCGGCCGTCGATCGTGCGCAGCGTGTGCATTCCGTCCGTGCACCACACCAGGTACTCGAGGTCGCCGGTCCATTCGTCGGTGTAGACCTTGAGCCCGGCCAGCACGTCGTACGGCGGGCGGGAGCGACGAGCAACCGCCATCTGGGACGGGTCCTCGACGGTAACGACCGACTTGCCGTCCTTGCCCGGCCAGACCAGAAGCAGCACCCGGCCCTTGACCAGAGTCTCGACCGTCGCGATCGGCTCCATCACGTCCAGGTCGTTGCGCCGCCACCCTTCCGTCACCGCAGGGACGAAGTTCGGACCGGTCGCGGCCGGGTCCACCGTCGCATCGGGCTGTGTCGAAGTGATCGCCTCGGCAAATCCCAGCACATGCAGCCGCTCTGCCATCACGTCGACACCAACGGCGGCCAGAGCCGACTTCGGTGGTGTGATCTCGGACGTGTGGGCCATGTGCCACGGATGCGAGCCATCCAGGTAGTGCGCCGGCAACGAGGAGTGCGAGGGATGCCGACCGGCATTCACCGCGAAGCTGAACAGACGGTCGTACTCCGCCTGCATGATGCGCATCTGCCGGTCGCCGGTGTAGCTGGCGTCGTAGTACGACGCGTACGCCGTCTGCTGCTCGATCCGCGGCATCAGTCGCTGCGCCCACCATGCAGGACTCAACGGCGTGTAGTCACCCTGCAGCGGCGCACCCGGATTGACGACGACGGCGCCGGTAACGGTCGTCATGTCGCGACCCGGGCCAGGTGCTCGACGTACACCGGGGCCTGACTGTGACGGTCCCGTGCAACGGCGACGTCGACTGCGCGGCGAACTGACTCCGCCTCGGCCGCGCCTTGCTCGAGCAGGATGTCGAGAGCGCCCATTGCGGGTCCTTCACCCGAGCCGAGTGCGCAGACGCCATCGGGGATTCGGATCGCCTGGACCTCACTCAGGACCCACAGTTGACCGGCGCAGCCGAGCAGCAGTGACCCGTCCTGACGACCGTTCTCGGCCAGGCCCGCTTCCACGGCGAGCACATTTGCAGCCCATGCGACGTTGGCTGCCCAGTACTGCAGGTCGGTGAGTTCGCCCATGCCGGCCGCGAGCGTTGCCGCGAGCCGGTAGCCCATGACGTCGGCCATGCCGCCGGCCCCGCAACAGCCCAGTAGAAACTCGCGACCGCTGGCGTTGATGCGTCGGATCTTGCGCGCGCCGTCGAAGATGGGCCGGTCGTACACGTTCGTCGCGGAGTCCGCAGCCATCCAGACCTGGCCATCACGTGCGACTGCAGCAATCGTCGTCACGCGGCATGTCCTCTCGATGTCAGCGGAAGCCGGCCGCCGTGAACTGGCTGCGGTCGATCTCGTCGTCCGGGTTCAGGACACCGGACGCCAGTGCATCGCCGCGAGCCTCGAACGCGAGCGCGTCAGAGATCACGCCGTCGATCTTGAGCGGACTCATCGGGTGCTCCTTCTTGACCAGCACCCGCTCACGACTGCCGTCAGAGTCCGACATCGCGCGACGTACATCGCGACGTGCGTTCTCGACGTGCTTGAGCATCACCGCGTCGTTGTCGTGGAACGCGCCGCCGGTCACGACCGCGGTGTGCAGCTGCTCGAGCGCACGGGCCATCGCCACGTCTCGGTTGGTCCACCAGTCGACGACGACCTTCTCGCCGAACTCCGCGCGGAGCTCGTCGAGCTCCGTCTGCCATCCCGGCGGGTCGGCGTACACCCGCACAACCTTGAAGCGCCGGAAGGCCGCCCTGAACGCGCGCATCACACCGGCTCGAGGTGGACGCCATGGACCCGGCCCGGGTGCCTCCCACGCGCCGATCGTCCAACGGAAGCCGTCTGACACCCGGCAGCCGCGAAGAACGGTCGAGTCAGCGGTGATGTTCGGCCGGTCGGTACCCATCGACCCGTCAAAGCCAATCGTGATCAGCTCGCCCGGTTCGACGCGCACACCCGTGCGCATGCTCGCCAGCCAGATGGCCGGATCCATCCAGGTGCTCGCACCCGCCACGAGCCGGTTTCCGAAGAAGCGCTCGGCCTGCGCCGGGTCTGTCTCCAGCTTCTCGCGCGCCTCGGCCTCGATCCCGTCGAGATCGACGTTGCGCGAGCCGGCATAGACGTGCACGTGGATCTTGCGCCGCTCGTCCTTCACGGCGTACCGCAGGTGCTCAGGTGCGAGCGGGTGATCACGGTAGATGTCGTCGACCTTGGACTCCGCGGTCCGCTGCGCGACCGAGCGCTCGGAGGGATCCCAGGCGTTCGTGTACTCGATCCCGCGACCGCCGATGCCAGCCAGGCCACGGCTCTGGGTGTCGAACACCTTCACCATGCCGCTGACCGGCGTGTACAGCCCGGTCTCATCCCAGGCGACGTGCGTCACGCGCTGACCGAGCCGAGACCGGGCGTTGCTGGTCACGACGTCGATGCGGCCGCCGTTGGGCAGCCGGATGAACTCCTCGCCCGTCTTCGGGATGAGCACCGACAGCGGACCGCGGTCGATCATCGGGCGCAGCGCGTTGTAGATGTTGTCCGTCTGGTCCTCGGACGTCGCCGTGATCTGGATCTCCGGCGTCGGCCACGGCATGCCCATCGGCTCGCTCGGCTCGTACTCGTAGACGAAGCCGCACCCGCAGCCGTAGTCGCGGCAGTCGTAGCCCTCACCCCCAACAGCCCAGCCTGCGAACAGCACGGGGCCGACCGCCTCGGCGCAAACTACGAACGCCGCGTACGGAGACTTGCCGGCCTTCTGCGGCCGGACGATCTGCGAGCGCCGGTGCCGGAACGCGGTAGCGAGCTGGTCGGGCCGTGCCTCGCGCCGCAGCTGGTAGTGCTTGACGGTGTTCCAGAGCTGCCAGTCGTACTGGATGAACGGCTCGCCGCCCTCGAACCCGTCGGGGATCGGGCAGTGCGCCTCGCCCCAGTCGGAGACAAGGATCCCGAGCGTAGGGAAGTCGAGGACGTGATCCTCAGCCTTCGCCGTTGCCCTTCTTGCCACCGCTCACGACCCTCAGTCGGTTCTTCGCCGACGCACGAGCCGGCGTCGCGCGAGCACCCGTCCGCGTCGTCTTGGTCTTGTCGGCCCGCGACTCGATGCGCCACCGGTTGCGCGCGAGGCCGGTAAGCGAGATCCCGAGCACCTCCTGCTGTCGTACGACGAGCACCCGCGCAGCGACAGGCGCCCCGTCGGACTCAGCCTTGACGACCGACCGTACGTAGAGGGCGACCTCGACCTCCTGGCCGTTGCGCTCCCACATCACGGCCTGCGGCCGGCTCCACTCGGACTTCCACAGCTCGAGCTCACGCTTCGACGGCGCGGCGAGGGGCCACTTCGGCGGTGGGCCGGAGCGGCCGGCGAGCGGAAGCGTCAGCCAGGCCGCGTCGTCCTTGCGATCGCGCCGAAGGGCGTCGGGATCGGGCGCCGGCCCGGCGTTGGCTCGGGGACCTCCGCGCATCGGGACCCCCAGAAACCTTTGGACCTGACAGACCTTTTTGCCGCCGACCCGTGCGGTCGCGCCCCCTCCGGGGGCCCCGTTTGGGCCCCCCACCCCCTGCTGTCAGCGCCAGCCGAGCGTGCTCGCTCGGACCACACCGCGCTGCCGTACACCGGGGTGTGGCCTGCGCCGGAAGAAGGCGAGGAGGCGCATCAGCTACCGCCTCTCGCGCGCGCTTCGGCTGTTGTGGTGCGACGCGCACAGCGCACGCAGGTTCTTCCACGCATCGGGGTGGTCGTCGCCGGCCGCGATGAGCTCGCGACGCGACAGAGGCCAGTGGTCGGCGTGCTCGGAGGCCGCGGAGCAGCCCGTCCACACGCAGCGGGGGTTGGCCTTGAGGAACTTCGCGCTGTTACGGCGCCACTTCGCGTCGTAGCCACGAGCCGTGGCCGAAGGCCTGGTGTCAGGTGCTCGCCTCGTGTGCGCGGCGCACCGCGTCGAGCCGTCGATCAGGATGACGGGGCAGCCACCGTGCGAGCAGACGCGGGTCGTCACGCTGTCTGCATCCGGACACACCTGTGCGCGGTGACCAGATATAAGCACGACCAAGCGACGTGCGTCATCACGACGCGCGGTTTCGCCTTGGGCGTGTTGCGTCCTGCGCCTCTGCGTCGCCCACGTGGAAGAAGGTCACGGTGTCCACAATGTGGACACGCACCAGTCCGTCATGACGCCACCGCTTGAGGGTGTTCTCGCTGCGGCCGAGCCGAGCGGCGAGGCTGGTCGAGGTCGCCCACTGGTTGCCGTCGGCGTCGGCCCACATGCTGGCGTCGAGGTACTCCTGCGCGCGGGCCATGGCGAGCTGCGTGCGGTCGTACGTCTGGCCGCAGCTGCGACAGACCGCGTCCTCGGCTTCCATGCCGGCGTCGGTGATCCGGCGCACCAGCTGACCGCGGCAGTAGAAGCAGGCGGTGTTGACCATGGTTGGCGGGCGGACGCGGAAGGTCGCCACCTCGAGCCGGACGTGCAGGGCCCGCATGTCGCGGGCGTACTGGTCGAAGCCGAAGTGCGACGTCGCTGCCCAGCGGGTGTGGCGCTCGAGGTAGCCGGCGGCCTCTCGCACGATGCGTGCAGTCGACCGCGGGCTGTTGTCGTTGTGGGGCTCCTCGCGTGCGTCTCGCCAGTCCTGCTCCCACCAGAACAGCTCGAACGCGACGGAGACCGGGTCTCCGTCCTTGCTGGTCTTGCCGTCCTCCGAGAGGCCCTCGCTGCCCGGTCCGAGCAGAGCAAGTGCGTCTCCGCCAGGAAGGGGCCGGCCGTCGCGGCTGCCGGACAGCCCGTTGCTGCTCAGCATTCGCAGGTGCAGAGGGAGCTCGTCGTAGAGCATGCGAACACCGGACAGATGAGTCTGAGCCTCCGCGATGCACCGCTCGCAGGTCTGGCGCTCGGCCTCGGCGAGGCTCCGATAGCAGAGGATGCACAGTGGGTGGCCTTGCTCGATGGCGTGCAGGGCGGCCTGCGCATCGGGCGAGAGCTCCTGCAGGTGCGTCGTGCCGCAACCGCCCTCGATGTCGCAAGGCGGGCTGACGGCGCCGTCGACGTGGCACGCACACAGACAGCCGTCGGTCATATCGACCGGCTCGCTCGTCGAGCGCCACTTGCATCTTGCGCAGTTGCGGTCCCTCACGACGTCCTCCCGTAGGTTCCGTCAGCGGCGAGACGAACCCAGGTCTCACCGTGAAGTGCGATCCGGACTCGGCCCGGGTTGTCGTGCGAGCGGACGAGGAAGCCGACCGACTCGGCCCAGGCGACGTGACCGTGCACGCGGCGGTGGCACAGGCCATGCAGAGCACACCCGTTCTGGACCTCGTCCCTGCCGCCCTGCGATCGACGCTTGCGGTGGTGCCACTCCCAGCCAGGGACGAGACGTTCACCGCAGAGCTCCCACAAGCCTCCCGACCTGGCGAACACCGCCTCACGCAGCTCCGGCGCGACATCGTGCTAGCGTCGAGCCGCGGGCTTCGGAGCGTCGAAGGGACGAGC
>JAODNA010000113.1 GCA_025465135.1 Frankiales bacterium
AACTTGCCGACGACGCCGTGCTTGCGCAGCTGCTCGGTGACGGTGAGCACGAGGTCGGTGGCCGTCGCGCCGGCGGGCAGCTCGCCGGACAGCTTGAAGCCGACGACCTGGGGGATGAGCATGCTGACCGGCTGGCCGAGCATGGCGGCCTCGGCCTCGATCCCGCCGACGCCCCAGCCGAGGACGCCGAGGCCGTTGTTCATCGTGGTGTGCGAGTCCGTGCCGACGAGGGTGTCGGGGTAGGCGACGCCCTCGCGCTCGAAGACGACACGGGCCAGCCGCTCGAGGTTGACCTGGTGGACGATCCCGGTGTTGGGAGGTACGACGGCGAAGTCCTGGAACGCGGTCTGGCCCCACTTGAGGAACTCGTAGCGCTCGCGGTTGCGCTCGTACTCGAGCGCGCCGTTGAGGCCGAGCGCGTCCTTGCTGCCGAAGAAGTCGGCGACGACGGAGTGGTCGATGACGAGCTCTGCCGGCGCCAGCGGGTTGATGCGCTTCGCGTCGCCGCCGAGTGCCAGCATCGCTTCGCGCATCGCGGCCAGGTCGACGATGCAGGGGACGCCGGTGAAGTCCTGCATGAGGACCCGGGCCGGGGTGAACTGGATCTCGGTGTCGGGCTCGGCAGCCGGGTCCCATGCGGCGAGGGCGCGGACGTGGTCGGCGGTGATGTTGGCGCCGTCCTCGGTGCGCAGCAAGTTCTCCAGCAGCACCTTCAGGCTGTAGGGGAGATCCGCGGCGCCGTCGACCTTGTCGAGCCGGAAGACCTCGTAGCTGCGGTCGCCGACGGTGAGGGTGCTGCGGGCGCCGAAGCTGTCCTGGCTGGCCATGAGGACTCCTGTGTCGAAGGTTACGGACGGACGGTAGACGTGGGTGGATGTGCGGTGCGGACGGCGTCCTCGACGAGGTCGAGCACGCCGTCGAGGTGGGCGACGGGCATGCCGGTGGCGCGCGAGCTGACCAGGCCGTCGAGCACGAGGCGGAGGAAGTCGGCGAGGATCGCGATGGGCACGTCGTCGCGCACGATCCCGGCTTCGCGCTGGCGCTGCAGGCGCTTCTCGGTCGCCTGGTGAACCGTCGCCTGCCGCTCCGCCCAGCGCTCGGCGAACTCGGGGTCGGTGCGCAGCTTGCGCCTCACCTCGAGCTGCACGCCGAGCCAGCCGGCGTCCTTCTCGCGCAGGTCACGCATGACCTGGACGAGCCCGTGCTCGGCGACGACCTCCGCGGTGCGGGCTGCGTCGTCCTCGGCGAGGGCCAGGAAGAGGGCTTCCTTGTCGCGGAAGTAGTGGAAGATCGCGCCCCGCGACAGGCCGGTCTCGGCCTCGAGGACCTTGACCGTCGCGCCCTCGTAGCCGTGCCGCGCGAAGGCGCGGCGGGCGGCATCGAGGATCGCGCCGCGCCGCGCGGCGAGCTGGTCCTCCGACACCTTGGGCACCCGGCCAGAGTAGCAAACCGTACGTCCGTCTTGCAAGAGGGGATGCCGTCCCGGGCGCGGGCTGGCAGCATCCTGCGCATGGCAACGACCGCGACGCAGGCCGCCCACCCGGCCGAGCTGCACCTCGCCCAGGACGCTGCTGCCGACGCGCTGCTGACGAGGAGCCCGCTGGCGCTGCTGGTGGGCATGGCACTCGACCAGCAGTTCGCGATGGAACGCGCCTTCCGCGGGCCGTACCTGATCCAGGAGCGGCTCGGCGCCTTCGATGCGGCGAGCATCGCCGGGCACCCCGACCTGAAGGCCGTCTTCGCCACGCCGCCGGTCGTCCACCGCTTTCCCGGCTCGATGGCCGGGCGCGTCCAGGACCTGTGCCGCTACCTGGTCGAGCACTACGACGGCGACGCCGAGGCGCTCTGGACCGGCGTGCGGACCGGCCAGGAGCTGCTCGCCCGGCTGGAGGCCCTGCCCGGCTTCGGCACGCAGAAGGCGCAGATCTTCCTGGCGCTGCTGGGCAAGCAGTACGGCGTACGGCCGAAGGGATGGCGCGGGGCGGCGGGCAGCTACGGCGACAAGGGCTCGCACCGCAGCATCGCTGACGTCACCAGCCCGGAGACGCTGCTCCAGGTGCGCGCCTACAAGCAGTCCGTGAAGGCCGCAGCGAGAGCAGCGTCGACCTAGCCGGCTGGAGTCACGCGGATCGTGGGACCGCGGCCCGCCGACGCTGCTCCGGGACGGCGAGCACGTCGTCGCCCTCGAGCAGGATCAGGCCGTTGCACAGGAGCGCGTAGCCGCAGTCCTGGAGGTGGTCACTGACGATGAGGGCTGCGGTGCAGTCGGCCGCCTCGCGGGGCGGGCACGCGGGACTGTGGGTGCAGCGGGGAAGGTCCTGCAAGGAAATCGCCGTCTTCAGTTGCCGTCTGGGGTCGTCTCAGTGTGCAACGTCCCACGCCGTACCGCGATTCCGGCGCGCTGTCACCCGACTGTGACGTGGCCGCGACGTCGATGTGATGGCAGCGTCATGGCGGCGTCACAGCCGCCGGTACATCGCCTGCAGGTCGCCGGCGCCGCCGTAGCGATGTGCCTTCTCGAGGGCGCGCTCGAACGCGCGGTAGTTGCGGCGGGCGACGATGCGTGCCCGCAGGCTGGTCCTCGTCATGGCTTCTCCTTCGCCTGGATCTGGCAACACCCAGGTTCGCCCCGGCGATGCCCACCGGACGCTCGCGAGCGGTGTGAGCCGCATGACACTCGCCGGGTCCGCCGCCTGCGCAGAGAGCGAGGTCACACCGGCCGGAGCGTGCCGCGCAGCCGCGCGACGGCCGCGGCCAGGGCTCGACGTGAGGTCTCGCCGTGCTGCTCGAACCAGTCGGGCTCGTCGTCGGTGAGGTCGTCGTAGGCATCCTCGAGGTCGGCGAGACCCGCGCCCACCGGGTCGTCGATCAGCAGGTGCCAGAGCTCGGAAACCTCGGCGGTCGTCGGCTGCGGGGCGCCGTTCGGCAGCCAGCCGGCGAGGTCGAGGTCGATCTCGTCAGGGAGGTCGTCAAGCAGCTCGAAGTCGTGCTCCTGCGCGTAGTGCTCGAGGCCGGCGCGGGAGGCCCAGACCGGAACGCCGTCGCCGTCGTGCAGCAGGAGGTCGGCGTCGGCCTCGCTGATCCAGCCGGCGTGCCAGCGGATCTCGCCGTCGATGAGGACCACCTCGAACATCTCCGTCATGCCGGCGTCTCCAGCTGCTTGCCGAGTACGGCGAACGCCCGCGGGTCGCCCGGGAACATCAGGCCGCGGACGAGGTCGACCCAGCCGGCCGCCCGGTAGAAGCCCCGCGCGCGGGTCTCGCGGTCGGGTGTGGTCAGCACGGCCGTCGGTGCCGGCGGTCCGGTCAGCAGCCGGTCGAGCAACGACCGGCCGAGACCCTTGCCTTGCAGCGCGGGTCGGACGTGCAGCTCGCACACCTCGAACGCACCGACCAGCCAGGACGACGCGTCCTGCCGCGACAGGGCCGCGCCGACCTGGTCGTGCCACCACTGCCCCGGCTCCCCGAGGTAGCCGTAGGCCACGCCCATCAGGCGCCCGTCGTCCCTCGTCGCGGCGACGGCGCGCAGCCCGGGGCGATCGAGATGGGCCGTCACGATCGGACGACGCGCGCGGGCGGCGGCGGGGGAGACGTCCATCGCCTCCGCGTAGACGTCGAGCAGGTCGTCCTGCCGGCGGCCGAGGTCCTCGCGCCCCCACTCCACGAGGGTCGGGAGGCTCACGGTGCCACGTGCGCGGGCGTGCCGCCGGTGAGGCGCAGGAGCTCGTCGTACGACGTGGGGAAGACGGCATGCGAGTGGCCCGCCGCCGCCCAGACGACGTCGTGGTCGGCGAGCGACGTGTCGACCAGCGTGCGCAAGGGAGCCGGGTGCCCGACCGGCGCGACCCCGCCGATGGCGTAGCCCGTGGCCTCCCGGACCGTGTCCGCATCGGCGCGGCTGACCTTGGTCACGCCGAGCAGCTCGGCGACATGTGCGGTGTCCACGCGGTGCGCGCCACTGGTCATCACCAGCAGGGGCGACCCGTCGGCGAGGAAGACGAGGGAGCTGGCGATCGCACCCACCTCGCAGCCGAGCGCCGCGGCGGCTTCGGCTGCCGTCCTGGCCGACTCGGTCAGCTGAACGGGTTCGCCACTCGCCCCTGCGTCGCGCAGGATCTCCGCGACGCGCGCGACAGTGGGATGCACGACATCGAGCCTGTCATGCGGAATGCGCGGCGTGCACGTTCGGGTTGGATGAGGATGTGGAGCTCCAGCAGATCGCCGAGCAGGCAGGCCGTGACCTCGAGTCGGCGACCGCCCAGGAGGTCCTGCGCTGGGCAGTCGACACGTTCGGCGAGAAGTTCGCCATCGCGTCCTCGATGGGTGACGGCGTGCTGGCCCACCTCGCCGCGTCGGTCTCACCCGGCGTCGACATCCTCTTCCTCGACACCGGCTACCACTTCGCCGAGACGATCGGCACGCGCGACGCAGTCGCGGCGTCGTACGACGTCAACGTGCGGACCATCCTGCCGCTGCTCACTGTCAACGCGCAGGACGCGCAGCACGGAGCAGAGCTCTGGAACCGCGACCCGACGTCCTGCTGTGCCATGCGCAAGGTGGAGCCGCTGGCCCGCGCGCTCGAGCCCTATGTCGCCTGGGGATCCGGCGTGCGCCGCGACGAGGCGGTGACCCGTCGCGACACGCAGGTCGTGGAGTGGGACGAGAAGCGCGGCAAGGTCAAGGTCAACCCGCTCGCGACCTGGACGCAGGCCGATGTCGACGCCTACATCGACAGGCACGGGATCCTCGTCAACCCGTTGGCGTACGACGGCTACCCCTCGATCGGCTGCGCCCCGTGCACGCACCGGGTCGCGCCGGGGGAGGACCCCCGCAGCGGCCGCTGGTCGGGTCAGGCCAAGACCGAGTGCGGGCTCCACGTCTGAGGGTCAGCGATGCGCCGCCGGCTTGGCTGCGGTCTGCGCGGCCGGCTTCGGGAACACCGGCAAGGCGACCTTGGGCAGGGGCAGCGGGAGGCACTGCCCGGGCGTGACCGGTGACCCGCTCAGCGTCTTGCCCTCCGGGTCGAGGACGTACTGCTTCGGGTAGCTGAAGGGCACGGGGGTGCCGTCCGCCGCACGAGGCGGGCTCAGCACCCGGCGGCAGTGATCCGCGAACCAGTGCTGCTGCCCGGTCGCCAGAGGCCGGCCGTCCTGGTCGAAGAGGAGCACATCCTGCAGCGCCTTGCCGTCGGCTGTGAAGGCCAGGATGTTGGTGACGGCGCCGTGCGCCTCGGTGATCAGCGGCGAGTCGACGAAGGGGTCACCCGGGTTTGCCGTGACGTAGACCGTGTGCGACCTGAGGCGTGCGGGCTGCGAGCGCACCAGGTCGAGGGCAGCGCCCAGCACGAGCAGGTCCAGCACGAGCACGGCGGCGATCCCGAAGCGGGGCAGTCGTCGCCGGCCGAGCATCACCGACACGACGACGGCGAGAACGACGGCCGCCCCGCCGACCAGGTGGCTGCCGAGCAGCGCCGGCACCGGGAAGTCGTCGTACCCGTCGACGTGACGAAGCCGCGGGACGGCTACGACCAGGTAGCCGCGCAGCACCCACCAGGCCGGCCGGAGCTGGGGGAGGAACGACCGGATCTCCCGGACGCCCCGACTGCCCGCGACGGCCGTTCCCTTGCTGCGAAGTGCTCTCGTTGCGGCGGCAAGCCGGCCGTGCGCTGCGCCGTCGGCGGACCGCGGCGGCAGTCCAGCCGCGAGGCGCAGCTCGGCGGCGTAGTCGGCGGGCGAGCCGAGTCGCGCACCCAGGGTCCGGTCGTCACCGTCCTCGGCGAGTGCGGCGAGGTGCAGGGCGAGGTCTTCGAGCAGCTCGCTGCGCTCGTCGGCCGGCAGGTCGGCGAGCTCGCTCTCCACGTCGCCGAGGTAGCCCTGCGCCTCCACCGTCGTCGTCGGCGCGGTCATGCCGCGACCCGCGAGATGCCGAGAACCCCGTCGACGGTGTCGGCGAACGCCCGCCAGGTCTTGGATCCGTCTTCGAGCACCGAGCGCCCCCTGTCGTTGATCGCGTAGTACTTGCGGTGCGGGCCCTCGTCGCTCGGGACGACGTAGCTCGTCAGCGCCCCGGCCGAGTAGAGGCGGCGCAGCGTGCCGTAGACCGACGCGTCCCCGACGTCCTCGAGTCCGGCGGCACGCAGCCGTCGTACGACGTCGTAGCCGTAGCCGTCCTCGTCGCGCACCACTGCGAGCACGGCGACGTCGAGCAGGCCCTTGACCAGCTGGCTGGCGTCCATCCCTCACCCCCTGTTGTGGAACGCAAGGTACTACACCAACCGCGGTAGTGCGAGCAGCGCAGGACCGGCGTGGCGCGCAGGCGGCTCAGGCGGGGGTCGGCCAGCTGTCGCGGTCGGCGACGTAGAGGACATGCCGTCGTACCGGGTGGCCTTCGGGGACGCGGGGGTGCTCGAACTCCGAGTCACGGCGCATCCCGATCCGCTCCATCACCCGCCAGGACCGCACGTTGGTCAGCGAGGTGAAGCTGGTGATGCGCTCGACGTCCTGCAGGCCGCGTCGCACCGCCGCAACCGCGGCCTCGGTCGCGTAGCCCTTGCCCCAGGCCGTCCTCGCCAGCCGCCAGCCGACCTCGAGCGAGGGGTTGAACGGCGCGTCGAAAGTCGCCCAGCTCAGACCGGTGAACCCGAGGAAGCCGCTGTCGTCCTCGAGCGCCCACAGGCCGTAGCCGTGCTCGGCGAAGTGCGCCTCGATCCGGTCGACGAACGCGTCGCTGTCGGAGCGCGAGAGCGGTGCAGGGAAGTGCTCCATCACGACGGGGTCCGCGTTCAGCGCCGCGAACGGCACCCGGTCCTCGTCGCGCCACGGCCGCATCAGCAGCCGCTCCGTCCGCATCTCCTCGCTCATGCGTCCTGTGTACCGGTGATGCCCTTGTAGCGGAGGGTGAAGACGCGGGTGCAGTCCTCGCAGCGCCACTCGCCGTGGCCCTTGTCCGGGTCGTCGCCCCACGGCCGGAGCCGCTCGTCGCCGCAGTACGGGCAGAACATCGGCGCCGCCCGCTCAGTCACTTCCGTCACCCAGCGTCTCTGACCACGCCGCACCTTTGATCAACGGAGACCTGTCGCTGCTGGCAGGAGCACGGGTAGCGACAACCCTCCGTTGATCATGGAGTGGTGGCAGGGACTCACCGGAGCAGCTCCTCGTCGGCGCGGCGGGCCCAGGTGGCGAACCGCTCGCCGGGCGCGCGGTGCTCGAGATAGGTGCGGAGCAGCTTCTCGACGTAGTCGACGGTGTTGTCGGCGGTCACCTTCAGGCCGCGCGACTTGCGCCCGAAGCCGGAGTCGGTGCCGAGCGAGCCGCCGAGGTGGATCTGGAACCCCTCGACGCCGTCGACGATCGAGCCCTTCAGCCCGATGTCGCCGGTCTGGAACCGCGCACAGGAGTTGGGGCAGCCGTTGACGTTGATGGTGATCGGCTCGTCGAAGTCCGGCAGCCGCTTCTCGAGCTCGGTGTAGAGGTCGACGGAGCGCGCTTTCGTCTCGACGATCGCGAGCTTGCAGAACTCCAGGCCGGTGCACGCGAGCATTCCGCGGCGGAAGCGCGACGGGCGCGCCCGCAGGTCCTGGGCCTCGAGCTCCGCGACGACGGTCTCTGCGTCGGACGGCGAGATCCCGAGCAGCACCAGGCCCTGCTGCGCCGTCGTCGAGACCAGACCGCTGCCGTACGACGAGGCGAGCGCGGCCACCGACTGCAGCTGCCGTCCGCTCGTACGGCCGGCGCGCGCGACGGTGCCGATGTAGACCTTGCCGTCGGCTTGTGGGTGCACGCCCACGTGGTCCCGGTCGTCCGTCGGCGGCGCCTCGGGCCCGTCGGGCAGCGTGCGGCCGAGGTACTCGGCCGACTCGAGCTTGTCGCGGAACACCTGCGCACCCCAGTCGGCCATGAGGAACTTCAGCCGGGCGTGCATCCGCGACCGTCGGTAGCCGTAGTCGCGGAAGATGCCGGTCACGCCGGCCCACACCTCTGCGACCTCGCCAGGGGCGACGAACGCGCCGAGCCGCACGCCGAGCTTCGGGTTGGTGGACAGGCCGCCGCCCACCCACAGGTCGTAGCCGGCGCCCAGCGTCGGGTGGACGACGCCGACGAAAGCGATGTCGTTGATCTCGTGGTTGGTGCAGTGCTGCACGCAGCCGCTGATCGATGTCTTGAACTTGCGCGGCAGGTTGGCGAACGCCGGGTCGCCGATGTAGCGGGCGGAGACCTCGCGGATCGCTCCGGACGCGTCCAGCACCTCGTCGGCAGCGACCCCTGCCAGCGGGCAGCCGACGATGACGCGGGGGCAGTCGCCGCACGCCTCCGTCGTCGACAGCCCGACGGCCTCCAGCCGCTCCCAGATGACGGGCATGTCTTCGATGCGGATCCAGTGCAGCTGGATGTTCTGCCGGTCGGTCACGTCGGCGACGTCGCGGCCGAACTCGGTCGAGATCTCGCCGATCGTCCGGAGCTGCTCGCTGGTGAGCCGGCCGCCGTCGATCCGGACCCGGAGCATGAAGAAGGGCGCCTCGAGCTCCTCCGGCTCGAGGATCGCGGTCTTGCCGCCCGCGATGCCCTCGGCCCGCTGCGTGTAGAGGCCGTACCAGCGGAACCGCCCCCGGAGGTCGCCGCCGTCGATGGAGTCGAAGCCGCGCTGCGCGTAGATGTCGAGGATCCGCTGCTTCACGGTCAGCGGCGAGCTGTCCTTCTTGGACTGCTCGTTGGCGTTGAGGGGCTCGCGGTAGCCGAGCGCCCACTGGCCCTGTCCGCGCGCGGCGGGCATCAGGACTCCTCAGGGCTGGGAACGACGGGTGACTCAAACGTATGGGATGATCTAGGCATGTCCCGGAGCTCCCACCTCGTCGTGCGGCTGCATGTAGACCTGCAGCGCGTCGCGAGCGCGGTCTGTTCCGCTCGCTGACCTGACCGGACCAGGCGACCTGGTCCCGGACGAGAACACGTTCTAGTCTCGTCCACCGAGCCCGCGCGATCGCGCCCGGCCGGCGCACCCCTTTGCTGGAGGACCATCCGTGACCGCCCTCGACGAGCGGCAGCCCCCGCGACGCCAGCGCTCCGGCGCGGGCGCGACGGTGTGGCTGACCGGGCTGCCGAGCGCCGGGAAGACGACCCTCGCCACCGCCCTGGCCGCCCGGCTCCGGGCCGACGGGGTGACGGGGGTCGAGCTCCTCGACGGCGACGAGGTCAGGGAGTTCCTCAGCAAGGGCCTCGGCTTCAGCCGCGAGGACCGCGACACCAACGTGCTGCGCATCGGCTGGGTCGCCGCGACGCTGGCCAAGCACGGCGTGCTCGTCCTGGCCAGCGTCATCTCCCCGTACGCCGACACCCGGGCCGGAGTGCGGGCCCTGCACGAGGAGCGCGGAGCCGGCTTCGTCGAGATCCACGTCGCCACGCCGGTCGAGGTCTGCAGCGAGCGCGACGTGAAGGGCCTCTACGCGAAGCAGCGCTCGGGCGAGCTCTCCGGCCTGACAGGGGTCGACGCGCCATACGAGCCTCCCGCCCACCCGGCCGCCGTCGTACGCACCCAGGACCAGACCCTCGACGAGTCGGTCGACCAGCTGCACGCGGTGCTCGTCGCCCACGGGCTGCTCCCATGACCGAGCTGCTGACCGGGCTGTCGCAGCTCGACGTGCTCGAGGCCGAGAGCATCCACGTGATGCGCGAGGTCGCCGCGGAGTTCGAGCGGCCGGCGCTGCTGTTCTCGGGCGGCAAGGACTCCATCGTCATGCTGCGGCTCGCCGAGAAGGCCTTCTGGCCGGCCCGCATCCCCTTCCCCCTCGTCCACGTCGACACCGGCCACAACTTCGATGAGGTCCTCGCCTTCCGCGACAAGCGGGTCGAGGAGCTCAACGCCCGGCTCGTCGTGGCCAAGGTCCAGGACGACATCGACGCCGGCCGGGTCGTCGAGATCCCCGGCGGCCTGCGCAACCCCCTGCAGACGACAACGCTGCTGCGGGCGATCGAGGAGGGCCGGTACGACGCCGTCTTCGGCGGCGCGCGTCGCGATGAGGAGAAGGCGCGGGCGAAGGAGCGGTTCTTCTCGTTCCGCGACTCGTTCGGCCAGTGGGACCCGAAGAACCAGCGCCCCGAGCTCTGGAACCTCTACAACGGGCGCCACAACAAGGGGGAGCACATCCGGGTGTTCCCGCTGAGCAACTGGACCGAGCTCGACATCTGGCGCTACATCGCCCGCGAGGGCATCGAGGTGCCGTCGATCTACTTCGCGCACGAGCGCGAGGTCTTCGAGCGCGACGGCATGCTCCTCGGTGTCACGCCTTACTCCCTGCCCACGTCGCAGGAGATCGTCGGCACGCGGGTCGTGCGCTACCGCACCGTGGGCGATGCGTCGTGCACCGGGGCAGTCGAGTCGCCGGCGCGCAACCCCGACGAGGTGATCGACGAGGTCGCCTCGACCCGCATCACCGAGCGCGGTGCCACGCGCGCCGACGACCGGACCAGCGAGGCCGCCATGGAGGACCGGAAGAAGGAGGGCTACTTCTGATGGCCGACCTCCTCCGCTTCGCGACGGCCGGCTCCGTCGACGACGGGAAGTCCACCCTGATCGGGCGGCTGCTCTTCGACAGCAAGTCGGTGTTCCAGGACCAGCTCGCCGCGGTCGAGCGGACCAGCGCCGACCGTGGTGACGACTACACCAACCTCGCGCTGCTCACCGACGGCCTTCGCGCGGAGCGCGAGCAGGGCATCACGATCGACGTCGCCTACCGCTACTTCTCCACGCCGGTCCGCTCGTTCATCGTCGCGGACACCCCGGGCCACGTGCAGTACACCCGCAACATGGTCACCGGCGCGTCGACCGCCGACCTCGCGCTCGTCCTTGTCGACGCGCGCAAGGGCGTCGTCGAGCAGACCCGCCGGCACGCCTCCCTGTCGGCGCTGCTGCGCGTCCCGCACCTCGTCCTCGCGGTCAACAAGATGGACCTGGTCGCCTATGACCAGGCCGTCTTCGACTCCGTCGTCACGGACTTCCGTGCCTTCGCCGCTCAGCTCGACCTGCCCGACGTGACGGCGATCCCGATCGCCGCGCTGCAGGGTGACAACGTCGTGCACCGCAGCGAGCACATGCCTTGGTACGACGGCCTCGCGCTGCTCGAGCACCTCGAGCAGGTCCACGTGTCCCGCGAGGACGCACAGCAGCGGCCGGCCCGCTTTCCCGTGCAGTACGTCATCCGTCCGATGAGCACCGAGCGCCCCGACTACCGGGGCTACGCGGGAACGCTGTCCAGCGGAACGTTGCGCGTCGGCGACGAGATCGTCGTGCTGCCGAGCGGCCGTCGTACGACGGTCGAGGCGATCGACACGTTCGACGCGTCTCTCCCGCAGGCCGTCACCGGACAGGCCGTGACCGTGCGACTGGCCGAGGAGCTCGACGTCAGCCGCGGCGACATGATCGTGGCGGCGGGGGCGGAGCCGACCGTGACGTCGTCGTTCGACGCCACCGTCTGCTGGATGTCGGACACGCCGCTGCGTCCGGGGCAGCGGGTCCTCGTCAAGCACACGACCCGCACGGTCAAGGCGCAGATCCAGTCACTGCACGACCGGCTCGACGTGACGCAGCTCGAGGGTGAGCCGGCGGAGACGCTGCGCCTCAACGACATCGGCCGTGTGACGGTCCGTACGGCGCAGCCGCTGGCCGTCGACGCCTACGTCGACGACCGGACGACGGGCGCCTTCATCGTGCTCGACGAGGCGACGGGCACGACGCTCGGCGCCGGCATGGTTGCCGCATGATCTCCTCGGTCGCCTGGACGCGGACGCCGTGGGTCGGCTGGTGCGAGGACTCCTGCCGGCCGGGGATGCGATGTCGCGGAGCGCTGGTCCCGCTCCCGTAAGACATCACCCATCCCGGAAGGAACCATGAACCGCAACGCACGCCTGCTCGCCCTTTCCACGACCGCGCTGGCACTGGTCCTCAGTTCCGCCTGCGCCACGACCAAGAACGACACAGGACAGACCCGGACCAGCGCGGCAGCAGTCACGGGGTCTGCGACCGCTCCGCAGCTGCGGCTGGGCTACTTCGCCAACGTCACGCACGCCACCGCCGTCTACGGCGTCGGCGAGGGTGTCTTCGCGAGGGAGCTCGGTGCGTCGACGGTGCTCAAGACGCAGGTCTTCAACGCGGGTCCGGCCGAGGTGGAGGCCCTCTTCGGTGGGGCCCTCGATGCGGCCTACATCGGGCCGAACCCGGCGATCAACGCGTTCGTCAAGAGCAAGGGGCAGGCCATCCGGATCATCGCGGGTGCGACCTCCGGCGGGGCCTCTCTCGTCGTGCGGCCCGACATCACCTCGGCAGCCCAGCTGAGAGGGAAGAAGATCGCGTCGCCGCAGACCGGTGGGACGCAGGACATCGCGTTGCGGACCTTCCTGGCCAAGAACGGGTTGAAGACCGATGTCCGGGGGGCGGGGGACGCGACGATCATCGCGGAGGAGAATAGCCAGACGCTGCAGCTGTTCAAGGACGGCAAGATCGATGGCGGCTGGGTGCCGGAGCCGTGGGCGTCCCGGCTGGTGCTGGAGGGCGGCGGGAAGGTCCTGGTCGATGAGAAGACCTTGTGGCCGCAGGGCCGGTTCGTCACGACGCACCTGATCGTGCGGACGGACTACCTGAGCAAGTACCCCGGCACGGTGAAGGCGCTGTTGCGCGGTGAGATCGCGGCCAACAAGGAGATCGTCGCTGATCCGGTGAAGGCCAAGGCCGTCGTCAACGCACAGCTCAAGGCGCTGACCGGGAAGTCGCTCAAGCCCGCGACGATCGACCGTGCGTTCAGCGAGATCGAGGTGACCGAGGACCCGATCGCGTCGTCGCTGGCCCAGAGCGCGGCCAACGCCTTCGCGACAGGTCTGGTCAAGCAGGCCGACCTGCACGGGATCTACGACCTGAGACTGTTGGATGAGCTGCTCGGCCGCCAGGTGGACGACGCCGGGCTGGGCAGCTGACATGACCGTCCTCGAGGAGCCGCGCGTGACGCGATCGACCGGCGCTGTGTCGCTGCGCGGCATCACCAAGCGCTTCGGTGACGGACCCAACGTCCTCGAGGACGTCAGCCTGGACGTCGCCGAGGGGGAGTTCCTGTGCCTCCTCGGCGCGTCCGGCTGCGGCAAGTCCACCCTGCTCAACCTGGCGGCGGGGCTCGACCGGCCGTCCGCCGGCACGGTGCACGTCCCGGGCGGGCGGGCTGCGCTGATGTTCCAGGAGCCGGCGCTGCTGCCCTGGCTCACCGCCGGCCAGAACGTCGAGCTCGCGCTGCGCCTGCGCGGCGTCGCCAAGCGGGACCGGCGCGATCGCGCGGACGAGCTGCTCGAGCTCGTCCGCCTGCGTGGTGCCGGCTCGAAGCGGGTGCACGAGCTGTCGGGCGGGATGCGTCAGCGCGTCGCGATGGCGCGCGCCCTCGCTCAGGACAGCCACGTCCTGCTGATGGACGAGCCGTTCGCAGCCCTCGACGCCATCACCCGCGACGTGCTCCACGAAGAGCTGGTGCGGCTCCGGGAGTCGCAGAAGCTGACTGTCCTGTTCGTCACGCACAACGTCCGTGAGGCCGTCCGCCTGGGCGACCGCGTCGTTCTGCTCTCGTCGCGGCCCGGTCGCGTGGCGAAGGAGTACCCCGTCGGCATCGAGCACCCGCGCCGCATCGAGTCGCCGGAAGTCGCGAAGCTCTCCGTCGAGATCACCGACGACCTGCGCACCGAGATCCGCCGCCACGGGGCGCACTGACATGAGCATCCTGGACAGCCGCCGCGGCGGCGGGAACGGCAACAACGACGACCTCGCTTCTCTGGAAGCCGGCCTCGACGCGCTCGAGACGCGCCATGACACCGCCGCGAGCCGCGGGCGCCGGATCCTGTCCGCCAGCTGGCCGCCGGTCCTGGCGATCGCGCTGCTGCTGCTCGTGTGGGAGCTCACCTACCGGTCGGGGGTCAAGCCGCCCTACGCGCTGCCCTCCCCGGCCGACGTGGGCCTCGTGCTGCGGGACCAGCTCCGGGACGGGACGCTGCTCGACGCGATGGCGACGAGCCTCACCCGCGGCGGGCTCGGGTTCCTCGCGGCGCTGGCGATCGGTACCCCGCTCGGCATCCTCATCGCCCGCGTCCGGCCGGTGCGCCGCGGGATCGGTCCGCTCGTCTCGGGCCTGCAGAGCCTGCCGTCGGTGGCCTGGGTCCCCGCCGCGATCATCTTCTTCGGCATCGGGGACACGGCGATCTACGCCGTCGTCCTGCTCGGGGCGACGCCGTCGATCGCCAACGGCATGGTCTCCGGCATCGACCAGATCCCGCCGCTCTACCAGCGCGTCGGCCAGGTGCTCGGCGCGCGCGGGCTGTCCTCCGCCCGCCATGTCCTGCTGCCCGCCGCACTGCCCGGCTACGTCGGCGGGCTGCGGCAGGGCTGGGCGTTCTCCTGGCGGTCCCTGATGGCAGCCGAGCTCATCGTCAACTCGCCGGAGCTGGGTCAGGGGCTCGGCCAGCTGCTCGATGCGGGGCGCAGTCTCAACGACATGAGCCTGGTCTTCGCCGGCATTCTCGGCATCCTCGTCGTCGGCATCGCCGTCGAGCTCTGCGTCTTCGCTCCGCTGGAGCGGACGGTGCTGCGTCGACGCGGGCTGCTCGTCGCGCGATCCTGATCCCATGAGCCGCCTCCCGCTGCACCTCGACCTCACCGGGCGGCGCGTGCTCGTGGTCGGCGCAGGGCGCCTGGCGGTACGACGGGTGCGATCGCTGCTGGCCGCGGGTGCAGTGGTCGAGGTGGTCGCACCGGACGTCTCAGCCGAGCTGCCCGACGTCCCCGTGCTGCGGCGCGGCTTCGTCGACGCGGACGTCGACGGGGCCTGGCTCGTCCTTGCCTGCACAGGCGTCGTCGACGACGTCGTCGCGGCGGTGTGCGAGCAGCGCGGCATCTGGTGCGTGCGCGGTGACGACGCCGAGCAGTCGCGGGCGTGGATGCCCGCCGTCGCGCGCGTCGACGACGTGGTGGTCTCGGTGACCGCCGGCGGGGATCCGCGGCGCGCCGTTGCGCTCCGCGACGCGCTGGCTCTGGCGATGGAGGTGGGCGACCTGCCGCTGCGTCGCGGCCGAGCTGGGGCCGGCTCGGTCGCGCTCGTCGGTGGCGGACCGGGCGACCCCGGACTGCTGACGGTGCGGGCGCGGCGGCTGCTCGCCGGAGCCGACGTCGTGGTGCGTGACCGGCTCGCGCCGGCGGTCACGCTGCCGGCTGAGGTCGAGGTGATCGAGGTCGGCAAGACACCCGGCGGTCCGTCGTACGACCAACGGGCCATCGAGCAGCTCCTCGTCGACCGCGCCCGCTCCGGCCAGCGGGTGGTGCGGCTCAAGGGCGGTGACGTCCACGTCTTCGGCCGCGGCATGGAGGAGGTCACCGCGTGCGTCGAGGCCGGCGTGGCGGTCGAGGTCGTCCCCGGTGTCTCCAGTGCTTTTGCCGTGCCGGCGGCGGCAGGCATCCCGGTGACGGCTCGCGGTGTCACGCAGTCGGTCTCCGTCGTCAGCGCCCACCTCCCGCCCGGCGATCCCGGCTCCACCGTCGACTGGGACGCCCTCGCACGGCTCGGCGGCACGGTGGTGCTGCTGATGGCGGTCGGCCGGCTGGAGAGCGTCTGCGCCGCCCTCGTCGCCGGCGGTCGTGATGCGGCGACACCGGTTGGCGTCGTCCAGGACGGGACGCTGCCGTCGCAACGGGTCATCGTCACCACGCTTCGAGACGCGGCCCGCGACTCCGCTGACGTCAAGTCGCCGGCGGTCGTGGTGATCGGTGACGTTGTCGGGCTGCGGTGACGGTTCTGCTCGGCGTCGCACACGGATCGCGTGACGAGCGCGCGCAGCAGGTCATCCAGTGGCTGCTCGCCGGCGCCGCGGCACTGCGCCCGGGGCTCGAGGCAGCGGCTGCCTACGTCGACAACGCGTCGCCGTCGATCCGCTCGGCGCTCGACGACCTCGCGCGCCGCGGCGTCGAGGACGTCGTCGTCGTACCGCTTCTGCTGACGTCGGCGTCGCATGCCAAGACCGACATCGCCGCATCGGTCCAGGCCGCCCGCTTCGACCACCCGCGCATGCGCCTGCGCTACGGGCGGCCGCTCGGTCCGCACCCGGTCCTCGTGGAGGTTCTCGCCCGCCGGCTCGCCGAAGCGGGTGCGGGTGCGGAGGAGCCGGTCGTGCTCGTTGCGGGCGGGTCCCTCGACCCGGATGCCAACGCCCAGGTGTCCGCCACGGCACGGCTGCTCTGGGAGGGGAGGAGCTTCCCCACGGTCGACGTGGCGTTCGCGTCCACCACGGGGCCGTCCGTCGCCGAGGCACTGGATCGCGTGCGGCGGCTCGGCTTCTCGCGGGCCGGAGTCGCCTGCTACTTCCTCGGTCCAGGCCGCCTTCCGGCGGCGGTGGCTGCGGCCGCGTCAGCTCATGATCTGGAGGTCGTCGTCGCGGAGCCGCTCGGTGCTGCAGCGGAGATCGCAGCGCTCGTGCTCGAGCGCTACGACGAGGCGCTCGGCTCAGACATCAGGATGAGCTGCGACGCCTGCCTCTACCGGATCCCCTTCCCGGGGCGCGAGGGCTCGGTGGGCGCGCCGCAGGTCCCGCACAGCCATCCCGACGACGTCTAGCCCTACGGTGCGGTCCTATGCGCACGCACCTCCCCGACAGCCCCTGGACGACGGTGGCTCTGTCAGCGGTGCTCGTCGGCGTCTTCCTCGTCCTGCGGCTCGCGATGGTCGGCGGTCCGGCGACGTTCGTCGCTGCCGGAGCGGACTACGTCGAGGACTCGGCTGCGCCGGCCGAGCTCGTCGTGACGAAGGGCAGTGGGTACGACGGCCAGTTCGTCTACCGGATGGCGCTCGAGCCGCTTCCCCGCGCGCAGACCGGTCACGGCATCACCTTCGACTCGCCGTCGTACCGTGCCCAGCGCGTCGTCACGCCATCGCTGGCCTGGGCGATCGTGCGCCTGACGCCGCTCGAGACAGCGCTGAGCCTGCTGCTCGTCAACCTCATGGCGCTGCTGGTGGCGGCCTACTCCGCGGGCCGGCTGGTGCGCCGCTTCGGGGGACACGCTGCGTGGGGAGCGCTGCTCGTCACGTCGTTCGCCATGGTCATCCCGATCGCGCGCGACCTCACGGAGCCGGTGGCGTGGGCCGCGACCCTGGCCGGCCTCGAGCTCTGGCTGGCCGGCCGCCGGCCGTGGGCCGCCCTGGTCTTCACGATCGCGGTGCTCGCGCGCGAGACCTCCTTGCTCGTGCCGGCGGGTCTGGGGATCTGGGCACTGGTGCAGCTCGTGCGCACTCGCACTCGCACGCGCAACGGCTGGCAGGCGATCACGTGGCTGCTCGTGCCGCTGGTCATCGAGGTCGGCTGGCAGCTGCACCTCGCGCGGGTCTGGGGCGAGCTGCCGGTCCGCACCGGCAAGGAGAACGTCGGCACCCCGTTCCTCGGGGTCGTGCGGACCCTCGTCGACGCTGACGACGCGCGGGCGCATCCGGTGTGGGAGGTGGAGCGGCTCGCCGTCCTCGCGCTGCTGGTGTGGGCGGCCGTGCGGCTGTGGCGCAGCCCGCTGTCGGGTGGTGTGCGCACGGCCTGGGGCCTCGCCGCGCTGCTTGCGCTGTCGCTCGGCGGCTGGACCTACGACGCGCAGTTCCTGCGTGCGGTCAACGAGGCGGTCGGCCTGAGCCTGCTCGTCCTGGTCGTCGACCGTGCCCTCATCAGCCGGCTCGTCGTGGTGGGTGCCTCGCTGCTGTCGCTCTACGTCGGCTGGCAGTACACCACCGTCGTCTAGTCACGCCAGGCGCGCGTAGGAGAGGGAGAAGTCGTGCTGCCAGGTGGCGCCACCGTCGTACGAGTTCTCACCGGTGCCGTCCATCGCGTCCGCGCCGACGAACGTCGCCGCTGAGCGCTGCCAGAAGTCGGCATCGCGACGGATCATCGCCCAGCCCGTGTCGCCGACCTCCAGGTCGAAGACCCGCGTCACGCCACGGACGTCGAAGTAGTGGTAGCTGCTCCCGTCCAGCAGGGCGACCGCGTCCGGGAACTCGGGATGGTCGTAGGTCGCGTGCAGCATGAGGAACGCGTTGTCGAGGACGCGCTCGTAGCACTGCCGGCCACGGACGGCCGCCGGCATCGCCACGTGGCGCATCGTGAGCTCCCACGTGCCGAGCAGCCGGTCCAGTGACATGTCAGCTGTAGTGCCGGACGTCGTCCTGCTCGGTCATCGTCAGCCGCCCCTGCGCGACGAGCAGGTCAAGGTGCGCACCGGTCTCGAAGACCGCCAGCATCGCGTTGAAGGGGTCGAGGTCGGCGAGCTGGTGCTGTCGCCGCGTCCACCGCAACACGCCCGCGACCTCGAAGGCGGTGTCGGCGCCGGTCTTCGTCGCGCTGGCGATCTCGTCGAGCCGCCTGCCGTGGAAGTCGAGGAGCTCGTCGACGCGGGCATGCACGCTCGGTGCGACGGGACCGTGGGCGGGCAGCAGCAGCGCGTCGGGTCGTGACCGCACCAACGCGAGGGACCGCAGGAACGCGCCGAGCGGCTCGGGGGACAGCACCGGCTCGAACCCGATCGAGGGCGTGATGGTGGGAAGCACGTGGTCGCCCGCGAAGAGCACCCCCGCCGCGACGTCGTGGAAGACGAGGTGCCCGGCCGTGTGGCCGGGAGTCGCCACGGCCTCCAGCACGCGCCCTCCGGTCAGCGCGATGGCGCCGGGCTCGAGCCACTCGTCCGGTGACTCCCACTGGCTGAGGTCGGGCCGCGCGTCGCGCACGAAGCCCCCGATGGTGTCGGCGAGCTGGGGCGCGCCGAGGACGTAGAGATGACGGACCTGGCCCATCAGGGGGCTGCGTTCCGGCGACTGGAGCAGCTCCAGCGTCGGGCGCTCCCCGACGCCGAGGGCGACCGACGAGCCGAACTCCCGTCGTACGACGATCGCCTGGGTGTAGTGGTCGCGGTGGACGTGCGTCACGAGGAACCGGCGGATGTCGGTGAGGGACGCGTCGAGGGTGGCGAGCGCCTCGGCGAGCAGCGTCCGTGACTCCGGGATGTCCCAGCCGGCGTCGACGAGGACGAACCCGTCGTCGGTCCTGATCGCGTAGACGTTGACCGCGCGCAGCCCGTCGTTCGGGAGCGGGAGCGGGATGCGGTGGACCCCGGGTGCGACCTCGAAGGCACCGGGCACCGTCCAGGCGTTGCGGTCGTTGCTGGCTTCGCTCACCCGGGCTGTCTACCAAAGCCGCCCGTGGTCAGGCGTAGCGGATCGCGCTGCCGAACTCGAGGTCGGCGGGCTCCCTGCTCGCGGCGCGGGCCAGCTTCGGGTCGCGGCGGTCGATGCGGTGCTGGACGAGCAGGAACAGCACGACGACGAGCCCCAGCGCGAGCGGTGCCTCGGGATGGCTGACCGAGCGCTGCACGATCGTGTGCACGACGGGCAGCACCGCGGTGCCCGGCACGACCCCGACCTCCGCCGGGGCCCCCGGGGCGGCGACCACGTGCTCGGTGCCGGCTGGTCGGCGTGGGGCTGCGGCCGGGCCGGCCGGGGTCGTGGTCCGCCGAGCCCGGTGCACCCGCGCGACGGGGCCGATGAAGGGCGCGGTGACGGGTCCGGTGACGGGTCCGGTGACCGGCGGGGTGACGGCTCGTGGCGCGACCGGGCCGATGAACGGCTGCGGTGAGGGTGAGCTCGGCCGGGAGCTCGACCTGGGACTGGGACTGGGACTGGGGCTGGAGCTGGCGCTGGGGCTGGGGGCGTTCTTGTGGCCCTTGCCCGGACCGGCGGCTGCCGGGCTCGGGGTCTGGGCCGACGGGGCGCTCGGACTCGGGCCCGGCGTCGCGGCGCGCGTCGGCGGGGCAGCCGCGGTCGGGCTGGAGTGCGGGTTCCCGTGCGGCTTGGCTGCCGCCGGGGACGCGGCGGGGGTGGCGCTGCTGCCGGCCGGCTGCGACGACGCGGGCTGCGAGGCAGATGACGGTGCGGGCTGCTGCGCAGCGGGGCTGGGGGAGGAGGACGGCTTCTTGGCCAAGGGCTGCGCGGAGGCGATGCCGCCCAGCGCGGGCGTCCCCGAGACGCTCAGCAGGACCGCACCGGTCAGGAGGGCACGCCGGAGCCCCGTCTGCCGCACCGCGCCGACCCTCTCTGCCCCACCCCTGGTCGGGTGGCACTGCAGATGTCGGTGCGGTACGGCGGCGGCAGTACGGCCGTCCGGCCCAACGATCAGGGAAACAGCGTCAGCAACGTGCCGGCGACGCGCGCCTCGTGGGCGAGCAGCCAGCGCTTGCGGTCGAGCCCGCCGGCGTAGCCGACGACGTTGCCGGTCGACCCGATCACGCGATGGCAGGGGACGACGATGCCGATCGGGTTGCGGCCGTTGCACGCCCCGACGGCCCGGGCCGCCCCAACGGGCCGGCCGAGGCGGCGGGCGAGGGAGCCGTACGTCGTCGTCGTGCCGAACGGGATCTGGCGGAGCTCGTCCCAGACCTCGGTCTGGAAGGCCGTGCCCTTCGGGGCCAGGGGCAGGTCGAAGTCCTGCAGCTCACCGGCGAAGTAGGCCGCGAGCTGCGCTCTCGCCTCGGTGAAGGCGGCGTCGTCGCGGCGGGCCTCGGCGGGGGGCTGCCCCGGCGGGGGAGGGTCGCAGTACAGCCCGGTCAGCGCCGTGCCGTCACCGAGCAGCAGCAGGTCACCGATCGGGCTCGGGACGGTCGTGAAGCGCGTGTTCTCCGGCACGCACCCATCTTGTCCCCGGCCTCGGACAGGTCCTTGACGGTTCTGTCGGTGGCGGGGTCTACTGTTCTCAGTGTTCGAACACGCGTTCGAACACTGACGGTGGGGACCTCGCGGATCCCACCGTAGGGCGGACTCCCGCCCGGTGGTGCGCCGACCTCGACCCTCGCGCACACCGGGCGGGAATCCACCGGTCCGGCGGGGCGTGGGGAAGCGTCTCACCGGACCGGTGGCGCCCACTGCACCTGCCGTCTTCCCCCGGCGCACCCGCGGACAGCGACCGCTGTCCGTCAGGGCTGGAGGGAGGACGAGCCGTGACACGGCTGATGAACCAGGGCCGGCAGCCCGACCCTGTCGAGGTACGCCGTCGTGACGACGTGCCGGAGCAGTTCCTCTGGCGGGGGCGGCTCTACGTCGTGCGCGCCGTGCTCGCCCGCTGGACCGAGTCCGGCGGCTGGTGGCGGGGCGACGCCGTGCGGTCC
>JAODNA010000198.1 GCA_025465135.1 Frankiales bacterium
CGCGTGCGCCGGCCTCGACCTCGTCGGTCATCGCCTCGACGACGTAGGAGCCCGCGAACGGGTCGACCGTGGCCGTCACGTCCGTCTCGTAGGCGAGCACCTGCTGGGTGCGCAGCGCCAGCGTCGCGGCCTTGACCGTCGGCAGCGCGATCGCCTCGTCGTAGGAGTTGGTGTGCAGCGACTGCGTCCCGCCGAGGACCGCAGCCAGCCCCTGTACGGCGACGCGGATGAGGTTGACCTCCGGCTGCTGTGCCGTCAGCTGGACGCCCGCCGTCTGCGTGTGGAAGCGCAGCATCAGCGACTTCGGGTCCTTGGCGCCGAACTCGTTCTTCATGACATCCGCCCAGATCCGCCGGGCGGCGCGGAACTTCGCGACCTCTTCCAGGATGGTCGTGCGGGACACGAAGAAGAAGGCCAGGCGCGGCGCGAACTCGTCGACGTCCTGGCCGGTCGCGATGGCCGCGCGGACGTACTCGATCCCGTCAGCGAGGGTGAACGCGACCTCCTGCACGGGGGTCGCACCGGCCTCGGCCATGTGGTAGCCCGAGATGGAGATGGTGTTCCACTTCGGGATCTCCGCCTTGCAGTACTTGAAGATGTCCGTGATCAGCCGAAGCGACTGCTGCGGCGGGTAGATGTAGGTGCCGCGGGCGATGTACTCCTTCAGCACGTCGTTCTGGATCGTGCCGGTGAGCTTCGCCGGATCGACTCCTTGCTCCTCACCGACGAGCTGGTAGAGCAGCAGCAGGACCGACGCCGGCGCGTTGATCGTCATCGACGTCGAGACCTGGTCGAGCGGGATCTGGTCGAACAGGATCCGCATGTCCTCGAGCGAGTCGATCGCCACGCCGACCTTGCCGACCTCTCCGGATGCGACCTGGTCGTCGGAGTCGTAGCCCATCTGCGTCGGGAGGTCGAAGGCCACGCTCAGCCCGCCGGTGCCCTGAGCCACCAGGTGCCGGTAGCGCTCGTTGGACTCCTTCGCGGTGCCGAAACCGGCGTACTGCCGCATCGTCCAGGGCCGGCCGGTGTACATGCTCGGGTAGACGCCCCGCGTGAAGGGGTACTCCCCCGGCTCCCCGAGGCGCTCCTCCAGCCCCGGGGCCAGGTCCTGGGCACGGTAGACAGGGGCGATGTCAAAGCCTGATTCGGACGCACGAGCCATGTCACGAAGCGTAGGCCTGGGGTGACGGGGCGCTCAGGTGGGTACGGCGGTCCCGTGGACGTCGTGGAAAGGACTGTCGCCGGCCGCTACCGCCTGCTCGACCGCCTCGGAACGGGCGGCATGGGCACCGTCTGGCGCGCGGAGGACGCGGTCCTCGGTCGCGAGGTCGCGGTGAAGGAGGTCACCTTCCCACCGGGCGTCTCTGACGAGGAGCGCGAGGTCCTGCGCGAACGGACCCGTCGCGAGGCGCGCGCCGCCGCCCGGCTCGACCACCCGAGTGCGGTCACGGTGTACGACGTCGCCGAGGAGGACGGCACGCCCTACCTCGTCATGGAGCTCGTCGATGCCCGGACCCTCGCCGAGGTCGTGCGCACGGACGGTCCGCTCACACCCAGCCAGACGGCAGAGGTGGGGCTGGCGGTGCTCGGCGCGCTCGAGGCCGCGCACGAGCAGGGCATCGTCCACCGCGACGTGAAGCCGGGCAACGTGCTGCTGCGCGCCGACGGCCGCGTCGTGCTCACCGACTTCGGCATCGCGACCTTCACCGGCGACTCGAGCATCACCTCGACCGGTCTGCTCCTCGGCTCGCCGTCGTACATGGCGCCGGAGCGGGCCCGCGGTGAGGTGCCCGGACCGCCGTCGGACCTCTGGTCACTCGGGGCGACCCTGTACACCGCCGTCGAGGGACGACCGCCGTACGACAAGGGCCAGCCGCTGCCGACGCTCACCGAGGTCGTGACGGGAGAGCACGAGCCGTTCGTGGCTGCGGGCCCCCTCGCACCGGTCATCGACGGGCTGCTGGAGAAGGACCCGGAGAAGCGGTACGACGCGGCCACGACGCGCGCCTCCTTCGAGGCGGTGCTGGCCGCCGGGCAGACCACCGGGACGCTTCCCGCCGTGCCCGCGGAGCCGGCCGCCGCGCGCCGTACCGAGCGCACGGCCGCCCTCAGCCTCGGCGACGTCGCGGAGGAGGTCCGGCAGGAGGAGCAGTCACCGGTCGCGGCCTACCCCGCCGGGCCCGAGCTGCGCAGGACGTACGCGCCGCCGCGAGTCGTGCCCGGGACCCGGCCGGCTCACCGGTCGCGGACACCCCTGGTGCTCGGCGCCCTGGGGCTGGCCTTCCTCATCGGCCTGGGGCTGCTGCTGTCCTCGATGCTGTCCGGCAGCCGTCACCCCGGGACGGGGTCCCCCGCAGGCGGCGCCCCGCAGGCCTCGGCGAGCAGTCAGGCTGCTGGCCAGGCCCCGGCCGGGTGGGTCAGCCACAGCGACAGCGGCTGGACGGTCGCCGTGCCGCCGTCGTACAGCCCGGGGTCGTTCAACGGCTTCCCGCAGTACAAGGACCCGGCGACCGGGCGGACGATCCGCGTCTCGACGACCGCCGCCGGCGGCGGCAAGAGGGACGCCGTCGCGGACCGACGGGCGCAGGCCGCGATGTTCGCGGCGAAATACCCGAGCTACCGCGAGATCTCCATCGCCAAGGCCGACTACCGCGGCTGGGAAGCGGCCGACTGGGAGTTCACCTACACCGATGGCGGCGCGGCGCTGCACGCACTGGACCGGGTCTTCGTCGTCGACGGCCGTGGCTACTCGCTGTTCTTCCAGACCCACGCGACGGACGACTGGGCCGCTGCGAAGGCCGACTTCGACAAGATCGCGGCGGCTTTCCAGCCGTAGCCCGGCGGGTCGTTCCGGCTCCTGACGACGACCCGTCCGGTAGCGTCCGGACGACCATGCGGACCCCTTCGCGCCTGCTGGCACTGCTGGCGTCGGCGACCCTCGGCGTTGCCCTCGGTGGCGGTACGGCGGCGGCCGACGACCGCCCCGTGCCGGGCCCGGGGACCTCCGTCGCGGCCGGCGCTCCGGCGCTGCCCACCGGGCTGACGGGGGTGTCCTTCCTGGTCGCCGACCTCGACACCGGCGACATCCTCGCCGCCAAGGACGCCCACCACCGGCTGCTTCCCGCGAGCACCCTGAAGATCCTCACCGGCCTGACGCTGATCCCCCGCGTGCCGAAGTTCTCGACGGTCGTCCCGACGTTCGACGACGTCAACATCGAGGGCAGCCGGGTCGGCATCATCGAGAAGCACCAGTACCCGGCGTACCAGATCTTCCGCGCGATGCTGATGGTGTCGGGCAACGACGCCGCCAACGCCGCCGCCACCGCGGCCGGCGGCCAGGCAGAGACCGCGCGGCTGATGAACGAGGAAGCCCGGCGGATCGGCGCGCTCGACACGCACGCCGTCAACCCCAGCGGGCTCGACGCCGCCGAGCAGAAGACGACCGCGTACGACCTCGCGCTCATCGGCCGCGCCGCGATGCAGCTGCCGGACTTCCGCGCCTACGTCGCGACGAAGCGATCCACGATCAACGGCAAGGACGGCCACCCGCTGCGCGTGTCGAGCCACGACAAGCTGCTGTGGAACTACGACGGCGCCATCGGCATCAAGAACGGCTACACCGTCAAGGCGGGTGCGACCTTCGTGGGGGCGGCCACCCGCGGCGGGCACACCCTCATCGTCACCGTCATGCATGCTCAGGCCCGCGTGTGGCCCGAGGTCGCGCACCTCATGGACTGGGGCTTCGCCGCGGAGGCCGCCGGTGCCGCATCGCTGGGGCGGCTGCCCGACCCCCCCGGTCAGCCGGTCGTCGGCGACGTACGCGCCGCCAAGGTGCGGGCCGCCGCGGCACACACCCGCGAGCAGCCGACCGGCCCCCTCGTGCCGATCGAGGTCGGCGCCGGCCTCGGTCTCGTCGTGTTCCTTGTCGTACGCCGGCGCCTGCGTACGACAAGGAACCCGCTGAAGCTCGAGCTGCCCCTCTGAGGAGGGTGGCCCGCCGACCTGCGTCGGCGATCTACGCGCTGGCGACGACGTAGCTCGCGGTGCTCGTCGCCGCTGCGATGGTGCCGTCGGCGGTCGCCGTGAGCGTCACCGTGCAGTTCTGACCGCCCCACGCGCCGATCGAGCCGGTACCCGGCCCGTCGACGTGCGTCGCGTACGTCAGTCCGTCACAGAGGAGCTTCGCATCCGCGCGGCCGGCGGTGACGACAACGTTGACGGTGCGGCGCACGCCACAGCTGTTGCAGGCGACCGGGGGCGGTCCCTGGGTGGCGCAGGACGACGACACGCCTGCAGCGGCGCCGGGGAGCGCGGTGGCGCAGTCGGGCAGCAGCGCGGCGGTGGCGGCGGAGGCGTACGAGGGGACCGCGATCGCGGTCGTGGCGAGCAACGCGGAGAACAGAGCAGCGAACAGCGTGGCGAGGCGGCGCATCAGGCACCTTCCGGTCAAGGGATCGAGCGTGCCCTCCCTTTCGCCGCGGACGCGGGAAGTCCTGCTCCTAGCGGCGGGCCAGCACCCCGCGCACCGTACGGGCGGCGTAGACGCCGACAGCGGTGATCGTCACGCCCATGGCGGCGGCGCCGGCCCGACCGGCGTTCCGCACCGCGGTCTCCCCTCTCAGGTCCGCGGCAGAGGGCCGCGGGGCGGCGGCGGGGACCGGCTCGGTCCGCATGCCCGGGTACGGGTCGACGGACGACTGCTGGTCGGTGCGGCTGACCTCGCCATCCTGCTCCGGTGGCACCCCCGCGACGACCGGTCGCAGCGGTGTCGGCGCGCCGTCATCGACCAGCACCGGCGGGTCGTCGGGGTCGTCGTTCTCCGCGAACTGGGGCGGGATCCCGGCCTTGCGGGCCTGCTCGGGTGTGGCCGTGCCCGAGGGCAGCGCGTCGCTGTCGTAGGGCTTGGTCACCGCGAAGGCCGCGGTGAGCAGGATCCAGCGCGAGATCAGGTTGAGGAACAGCAGCAGCCCGACGACGACCGCAAAGGCGCCGTAGGTCGCAGCACCCTTGCTGGTCGTGCGCGCGACGTAGAACGCGCCCGCGAACTTGATGATCTCGAAGCCGACCGCGCCGAAGACGGCGGAGCGCAGCACCTTCGAGATCGGCTGGCTGACCCTCGGCAGCCGCGTGAACATGTAGACGAACAGCATCGTGTCGGCGACCGCGGAGAGCAGGTAGGCGAGCACCTGCGTGAAGACCGTTGCCGCCGTCGTGTGCGAGAGGCCGATGAGGCCGATCACGAAGCCGGTCGCGGCCGTCGTAGCCCCGGTCACGACGATGGACGCGGCGATCGTCGCGAACAGGCCGATGAGCACGACGATGTCGGCGAGCTTGCGGGTGATGATGTTGCCGGCCTTGATGTTCTGGTGCCAGATGCTGCGGATCGCCTCACGCAGGCCGTCGACCCAGCCGAGTCCGGACAGCAGCAGGCCGACCAGGCCGATGACCCCGGCCTTGCCCTTCGCCTGGACGAGCGTGTCGCCGATCGTCTTGACCAGCTGGCTGGGCAGGTATCCGCTGAGCGCGCTGGTGACGTGGCGGGGTGCGGCGTCGCCGTAGACGTAGCCGAGCAGCGAGATGGCGAGCAGCAGGATCGGGAAAAGCGACAGGAACCAGTAGAAGGTCACCGCGGCGGCGAGCCGGTCGCCGCCGTCGGCCTGGTAGCGGCCGTACATCCGGATCACGTGGTCGAGGAAGGGCGCCTTCTGCCGGGCACGCGGCAGGGCTGTCTTGGCTGTCGAGATCAGGGACACACGGCCCTCTTACCCGCTGGACGCCGCGGCATCCCCCGGCTCGGGCGGCCCGGGCAGCCCGCCGCGCCCGAAGGGGAAGTCGCGCTGGGGACGCCAGACCTTGTCCGGCCCCTGCTCGAAGAGGGTGAACCCCCAGACCTGGAAGCGCGCGTCGTACGTCGACAGCTCGGCAAAGGCCCGGTCGAGCATCTCGTCGCCGACGTCGTGGGCGACGGTGACATGCGGGTGATACGGGAAGCTGAGCTCCCGGGCCAGCGGTCCGGAGCGGACCTTGCGCTCCACCCGCTCGCAGCCGCTGATGCCGAGGGCGAGCGGGACGAAGACGACCGGTGAGACGGGCCGGAAGGTCGACGCACCTCGCAGGTGGACGTCGAACGGCTCCTCCGCGGAGGCCACCTGGCGCAGGTGCTCCTCCACGTCGTGGAGGACGTAGTCGCGCAACGCGGTCGGAGGAAGCAGCGTGATGTGCGGGGGGATGTCGGCCGCGTTGGGGTCACCGAGCCGCTCGCGCCAGCCCTGCAGCTGGGAGTGGATCGGCTCCGGCAGGCCGATCGCGACACCGAACTCGCGCCTCACTGCGGGGCCAGCAGGCCGATCCGCTCGCGCACGGTCGACATCGTGGTGACCGCCACAGCCCGAGCCTTCGCTGCACCCTCGGCGAGGACCGTGTCGAGGTACGACGGGTCGGCGACGAGCTCGGCGTAGCGCTCGCGCACGGGGGCGAACATCTCGACGAGCGCGTCCGCGACATCGGCCTTGAAGTCGCCGTAGCCCTTCCCGTCGTACGTCTTCTCGAGCTCGGTGACCTCCTTTCCGGTGGCCGTGGAAAGGATCGTGAGCAGGTTGGTCACACCCGGCTTGTCGTCCGCCGCACGCACCTCGCGCCCGGTGTCCGTGACCGCGCTCTTGACCTTCTTCACCAGCACCGTGGGCTCGTCGAGGACCCAGATCGTGCCGTTGCCGCCGATGCTCTTGCTCATCTTGCGGCTGGGCTCCTGCAGGTCCTTGATCCGCGCCGCCGGCCGCTGCGCGTAGGCAGCCGGCACCGTGAACGTCTCGCCGTAGCGGCTGTTGAAGCGCTGGGCGAGGTCACGGGTCAGCTCGAGGTGCTGGCGCTGGTCCTCACCGACCGGGACGGCGTCGGCCTGGTACATGAGGATGTCCGCTGCCTGCAGGACCGGGTAGAAGAAGAACCCGACCGAGCCGCCACCCTTGTCCTTGAACTGCGTCATCCGGCTCGCCTCGCCGAACCCGGTCAGGCAGCCCAGGACCCAGGCCAGCTCGGGGTGCTCGTGGACGTGGCTCTGGGCGAACACCGTGCTGCGGGCCGGGTCGAGCCCCATCGCCAGCAGCTCAGCGAGTGCGCCGCGCGTGCGCTCACGCAGGAAGGCGGGGTCGGGCGTGACCGTGAGCGAGTGCAGGTTGGCGATGAAGAAGAAGCAGTCGTTCTCGTCCTGCATGACCGCCCAGTTCCGGACGGCCCCGAGGTAGTTGCCCAGGTGCGCTCCGGGACCCGTCGGCTGGATGCCGGACAGCACGCGGGGACGGGTCACGCGGACAGGCTAGCGACCATCAGCTCGGCCTCCTTGGCCATCAGCTTCTGGGTCATCTCCACGATGTACTGCTCCGCCTTGCCCCCGACCAGGGGGATGTTGACCTTCGCGGTGCCCCTGATCACCTGCACGCTTCCCTCCCCCGAGGGCTCGAGCGTGCTCGTCCCGCCGAGCTTGGCCGGCGCACCGGGGATGTCCACGGACCAGGTGCCGGTGCAGACGCCGTTGGCGTCCGGTGCACCCCACGACTCGTTCTGGACGGCCTTGCCCTCCTTGGGCAGGAACCGCTCGAGAAAGCCCGGCACACCGGCCGGCAGCTCCCGCGAGACGGAGAAGTCGACGCCCCCGTCCGGCCGCTCGGTCCGGCTCACGAGCGCGCTGCCGTCCTTGAGCTTCTCGGCCTTGAGCGCCACCCAGCGCTCGCTGGTCCGGAGCGCGAAGACCTCCTGCACGGAGGCGGGGATCTGCGTCCGGCTGACCAGGTCCTTGCTCACGGTGCCTCCACGGTGTCGGTATCAGCTGCCTCGACGGGATCGACCCGCACGCGGGAGACCCGGCGTCCGTCCAGCTCGCTCACGGTCAGCCGGTGGCCGTCCGCCTCCACGGCCTCCCCGATGCGCGGGACGTGGCCGAGGCTGGCCATGACGAAGCCGGCCAGCGTCTCGTAGGGGCCCTCGGGCAGCCGGACGCCCGTCTGCTCGTGCACCTCGTCGAGGTTGAGCAGCCCGTCGGCCTCGACGTCGCCACCGGCGACGCGGAGCGGGTCGTCGCCGTCGACGTCGTACTCGTCACGGATGTCGCCGATGACCTCCTCGATGAGGTCCTCGAGAGAGACGATGCCGGCCGTCCCGCCGTACTCGTCGATGACGATGGCCAGGTGGTGTCCCTCGCGGCGCATCTCGGACATCGCGGGCAGCACCTTCTTGGTGCCCGGGAGCATCTTCACGGGACGCATCACGTCGGCGACCTTCAGGGTGCGCGCCTTGGCGACCGGCACGAAGAAGTCGCGCACGTGCACGAAGCCGACCACGTCGTCCTGCGAGTCGCGCGTCACGGGGTAGCGCGAGTGAGGGGCGTCCTTGGTCATGTTCTGGGCCCGCGCGACGGTCAGCGACGCTTCGAGGAACGCCACCTCTGTGCGCGGGATCATCACCTCGCGCAGCTGCCGCTCGCCGGCGGCGAAGACCTCGTCGATGAGCTTGCGCTCGTCCTTCGACAGCGACTCGTGCGAGGCGACGAGCCCGCGCAGCTCCTCCTCGGTGATGGCCTCGCGGCGGGCCCCCGGGTCGCCGCCCAGAAGCCGGACGAGCACGTCGGTGGACCGCGAGAGGAGCCAGATCGCCGGTCGGCTGATGCGCGCCGCACGATCGACCAGCGGGGCGAGCAGCATCGCGGTGCGCTCCGCGCGCTGCAGCGCCAGCCGCTTCGGGACGAGCTCGCCGGCGACGATCGCGAAGTAGCTGATGACGAGGGTGATGGCGATCAGTGAGAGGACGTCGGAGAGGCCGTGCGACAGACCGGCGTCCTCCAGGACCGGCCCGAGGTGGCTGGAGAGCCGCGCCTCACCGAAGGCCGCCGACAGGAAGCCCGCCGCGGTGACGACGAGCTGCACGGTGGCGAGGAACCGGTTGGGCGACTCGGCCAGCCTGGCGACGCGCTTCCCGCGCTTGCCGGCCATGCCCTTGACCTGGCTCTCCCGCAGCGAGACCAGGGCGATCTCGCTGGCGACGAAGAGCCCGCCGAAGAGGATGAGCAGGACGATGATCCCTGCGCTGACCAGGATGTCGGTCATCGCGGGGTCGCCGTACTCGGAGGCTCCACAGGGACGATGCTAGAAGGTGTCGACGGCCGCGTTGAGCGTCGCGCTGGGTCGCATGACGGCGTCGGTCCTGGCCTTGTCGACGTAGTAGTAGCCGCCGAGGTCGACCGGCGCGCCCTGCACGGCGTTCAGCTCGGCGACGATCTTCGCCTCGTCGGCGGCAAGCCGCTGGGCGAGCGGAGCGAAGAGAGCGGCTGCCTCCGGGTCGTCGGTCTGCGCCGCGAGCGCCTGCGCCCAGTAGAGCGCCAGGTAGAAGTGGCTGCCCCTGTTGTCGAGCTGCTGCACCTTGCGGCCGGGAGACCTCCCCTCCTCGAGCAGCGTGGCCGTTGCCTCGTCGAGCGTCTTGCCGAGCAGGCCCGCGCGAGCGTTGGCGGTCTTCTCCGCGAGGAAGTCGAAGGACACCGCCAGTGCCAGGAACTCTCCGAGGGAGTCCCAGCGCAGGTGGTTCTCCTTCAGGAGCTGCTGCACGTGCTTGGGCGCTGAGCCGCCGGCGCCGGTCTCGAACAGGCCGCCGCCGTCCATGAGCGGCACGATCGACAGCATCTTCGCGCTCGTGCCGAGCTCGAGGATCGGGAACAGGTCGGTGAGGTAGTCGCGCAGCACGTTGCCCGTGACGGAGATGGTGTCCTCGCCGCGGCGGGCCCGGTCGAGTGTGAACCGGGTGGCTGCGGCGACGTCCATGACCTCGATCGTCAGCCCCCCGACATCGGACGCGCCGAGGTAGGTGCGGACCTTCTTCAGCACCTCGGCGTCGTGGGCCCGCGTCTCGTCGAGCCAGAACACCGCGGGGGCTCCCGTGGCACGAGCCCGCGCGACGGCGAGCTGCACCCAGTCGCGGATCGGAGCGTCCTTGGTCTGGCACGCACGCCAGATGTCGCCCGCCTCGACGTCGTGCGACAGCAGCACCTGCTCGCCGTCGACCACGCGGACCGTGCCCGCGGAGGCGATCTCGAACGTCTTGTCGTGGCTGCCGTACTCCTCGGCCTTCTGCGCCATCAGGCCGACGTTGGGCGTGGTCCCCATCGTCGCAGGGTCGAAGGCTCCGTGCTCACGGCAGAACTCGACGGTTTCCTTGTAGAGGGGCGCGTACGACGAGTCGGGGATGACGAACTTGGTGTCCTGCTGCTTGTCGTCGGCGTTCCACATCTGGCCGGAGGCGCGGATCGCCGCCGGCATGGACGCGTCGATGATGACGTCGCTCGGGACGTGCAGGTTGGTGATGCCCTTGCTCGAGTCGACCATCGCCAGCGACGGACCGTCGTCGTACGTCGACGCGATTGCCTTCTCGATCGCCTCACGGGTATCCGCGGGGAGCTTGTCGAGGGCCGCGAGGACGCTGGTCAGCCCGTCGTTGGGGTCCGCGCCGACGGAGGCGAGAGCGTCGCCGTACTGCCCGAACACGTCAGGGAAGAACTGCTTCACAGCGTGCCCGAAGATGATCGGGTCGGAGACCTTCATCATCGTCGCCTTGAGGTGCACCGAGAACAGCACGCCCTGGGCCTTGGCATCGGCGATCTCGCGGGCGAGGAAGGTCGACAGCGCTGCCTTGCGCATCACGGCCGCGTCGACGATCTCGCCGGCGAGGACCTGCAGCCCGTCCTTCAGCACGGTGGTGGTGCCGTCGGCGCCGACGTGCTCGATCCGCAGCGTCGTCGGCTGCGCGATCGTCACCGACTTCTCCGAGTGGCGGAAGTCGCCGTCGTCCATCGTCGTGACGTGCGACTTGGTGTCGGGCGACCAGGCACCCATGGAGTGCGGGTGCTTCCTGGCGTAGCCCTTCACCGACGCGGGCGCGCGGCGGTCGGAGTTGCCCTCGCGCAGGACCGGGTTGACGGCGCTGCCCTTGACGGCGTCGTAGGCCGCACGGGCCTTCTTCTCGTCCTCGTTCTTCGGCGACTCGGGGTAGTCCGGTACGGCGAAGCCGGCGCCCTGCAGCTCCGCGATCGCGGCCTTCAGCTGCGGGATCGACGCGCTGACGTTGGGCAGCTTGATGATGTTGGCCTCGGGCGTCTTCGCGAGCGCGCCCAGCTCGGCGAGGGCGTCGTCGGCGAGGCCGAACGCGGCGAGCACACGGGCGGCGAGGGAGATGTCGCGCGTCTCGATGTCGACGCCCGCCTTGCCGGCGTAGGCCTTGAGGATCGGCAGCAGCGAGTGGGTGGCGAGTGCCGGTGCCTCGTCGGTGTAGGTGTAGATGATCTGCATCAGATGAGGCCGAGCTCGCGCACGGCGTCGCGCTCCTCGACGAGCTCGGCGACGGACGCGTCGATCTTCTGCCGGGAGAAGTCGGGGATCTCCAGGCCCTGCACGATCTTCCACGCGCCGTTCTCGCTGGTGACCGGGAAGCTCGAGATGATGCCCTCGGGCACGCCGTAGGACCCGTCGCTCATGATCGCAGCACTCGTCCAGTCACCGGCGGGTGTGCCGTTGACCCAGTCGAAGACGTGGTCGATCGCGGCGTTGGCGGCACTCGCGGCGCTGCTCGCGCCACGCGCCTCGATGATCGCCGCGCCACGCTTCGCCACCGTCGGGATGAACGTGTCCGTCAGCCACTTCTCGTCGCCGACGACCTCGTAGGCCGACCTGCCGCCGATCGTCGCGTTGGTGATGTCGGGGTACTGCGTCGCGCTGTGGTTGCCCCAGATCGTCAGCTTCTTGATGTCGTCAAGCGTGGCGCCGGTCTTCTTCGCCAGCTGCGACATCGCGCGGTTGTGGTCGAGCCGGGTCATCGCCGTGAAGCGCTCGCCCGGCACGTCGGGGGCGTGGCTGGCCGCGATGAGCGCGTTGGTGTTGGCCGGGTTGCCGACGACGAGGATCCGGACGTCGTCCGCGGCACCGGCGTTGATCGCCTCGCCCTGCGGCTTGAAGATGCCGCCGTTGGCGCTCAGCAGGTCGCCGCGCTCCATTCCCGCCGTGCGCGGTCGGGCGCCGACGAGAAGCGCGACGTTGACCCCGTCGAAGGCCGCCTTCGCATCCGCGGTGATGTCGATGCCGGTCAGCAGCGGGAAGGCGCAGTCGTCGAGCTCCATCGCGGTGCCCTCAGCGGCCTTCAGCGCCGGCTCGATCTCGAGCAGCCGGAGCCGCACGGGCACGTCAGGACCCAGGAGCTGACCCGAGGCGACCCGGAACAGAAGCGCGTAGCCGATCTGCCCGGCCGCGCCGGTGACGGTGACGTTGACGGGGGCGGCGCTACCGGCCATGGGGAACTGCTCCGCTTCTTCGAGGATGTGCGAGCGAGCCTACGAGAGCCGGGATCAGCCGCCGCCCTTGGGGATGGTGTTGGCGAGGGCGACCACGGCGAAGCCGAGGAGGAGCAGGACGGCGGCGTCGAAGCCCCTGCTGCGGACCACGAGGAAGCCGGCCTGGCGCTCGCGCAGCGTCAGGCGCAACCCGGCCGCGAGGAGCAGGCCGATGCCGACGGCGAACCCGCCGGCCTGCCAGCCGGGCATGCCCAGGACCGTCTCCGCGAGAGCGCCCACGGCCAGGCCGGCCGCGACCAGGGCCAGCACGGCGAGGGTCGGGAGCTCCCTCACGGGTTGGTCGTGCCGGGTCGCGGCTCGGGCGGCTCTTCGCCGCTGAGCACCTTGACGGCCAGGTCGGCCTGGGCGGCGCGGACGAGCACGTGGTCGGTCGTGAAGCCGGACAGGCTGGTGAACGGGATCTGCGCGGCTGCCAGCCGAACGGCCACGTCGGCGAGGAAGCCCACCTGCTCCCACGGCAGCGGCCCGGCGAACGTGACCCGGCGCCAGCCGACCTCGACGGCCTGTCGCTCCGCGTCGTCGTACTGACCCAGCTGTTCCTCGCTGCACACGAGGGTCACCTCGTCGACGTCCACGACCAGCGCGCTGAACCCCTGGGGCACGCTCGGCGGGCGCCACGCCACGGGCCACCTGCTCACGGCGAGGTGCGTGGGATCGAGCTCCGGTCGCAGGTCCGCGAGCTGCGCATCTGGCACGCGCCGACCCTAGCCGGGTGTGTCATGTCGAGGTCAGGGGGTACGGACAAGCAGGACAGAACATCCTGACCGCCCAGCCTGACGGGCATGACCGGCGAGGAGCGCCCTCATGGACACGCCTCACCTCCGCCTCGAGGAGACCGGCGAGATCTTCCCGCTGCGCGACGACGTCACCACCGTCGGGCGCGGCGGCGGCGTCGACATCTCCCTGGACGACCCGTCGGTGTCCCGGCTGCACGCGGAGATCACCCGCCGCGGCGACCACATCTACGTCGCCGATCTGGGGCTGTCGATCAACGGCACCCGCGTCAACGGCCGGCCGGTCGGTCGGCGGGTGCTCACCGACGGCGACGTGCTGTCGTTCGGCGTCGCCCGCACCCGGGTCAGCGGCATCGCCGCCCAGCCCGACTCCGACGACACCATCGAGCTGCGGCGCATCTCGGCACCCGACCTGACGCGGCGCGAGGTCGAGGTGCTCACCTCGCTGTGCCGGCCAGCGCTGCAGCAGGACGCCTTCGTCGCGCCCGCCACCGCCAAGGACATCGCCGACGAGCTCGTCGTCACGGAGGCGGCGGTCAAGCAGCACCTGCTGCGGCTCTACCAGAAGTTCCGGATCGCCGAAGGCGTCAACCGGCGGGCCCGGCTCGCCAACGAGGTGATCAGCGCGGGCGTCGTGCGCCCCCTGCCCACCGACTCCGACGCCGACGTCCTCCGCGCCGGCTGACTGCTCCGAGTGAGATCCTCAGGGCGATGGCCCTGTGGGTCTCACATCATGTGCTGCGGGCAGAGGAGCGCTCTGCCGCTTCCACGCAGTTGCGCAGCAGCATCGCGACGGTCGTCGGGCCGACGCCGCCGATCCGCGGCGTGATCGCGCCGGCGACCTCGTTGCAGGCCTCGTCGACATCGGGCAGCAGCTTGCGTCCCTCGTAGCGCACGCCGCCGCCGACGACGACCGCGCCCGCAGTGATGTGCTCGGGCTGCAGGATCCCCGGCACCCCCGCGGCGGCGACGACGATCTCCGCACGCCGCGTGTAGTCGGCCCAGTTAGGTACGCCGGTGTGCACGACCGTGACCGCCGCGTTGGCCGTCGGCCGCTTCTGCGTCAGGAGCAGCGCGAGCGGCCGGCCGAGCGTCGTTCCGCGACCGAGGATGCACACCTCACGACCGGAGATCGGTACGTCGTGGAAGGCGAGCAGCGCCTCGATCCCCGCAGGCGTGCACGGGACCGGACCCGGCATCCCGAGGGCGAGCCGGCCCATGTTGACCGGGTGCAGGCCGTCGACGTCCTTGTCCGGGTCCATCTCGAGCAGCGCGGCCTCGTAGTCCAGCTGCCGCGGCACCGGGTGCTGCACGAGCATCCCGTCGACCGTCGGGTCGTCGTTCATGGAGTGGATCGCCGCAACCAGGTCGGCCTGCGTGCAGTCGGCCGGCAGGTGCACGTGCGGTGAGGTGAAGCCGAGCGCGGTCGCCTGCTCCTGCTTCATGCGGATGTAGCCGGCGCTTGCCGAGTCGTCACCGACGAGCACGGTGCCGAGCCCGGGCTGATGCCCGCCCTCGGTCAGCTTCTCGATGCGCGGGCGCAGGTCGGCGAGAACCGCGTCGGCGACGGGGCCTCCAGGCAGCATGCGTGCGGTCACGGGCGAAGCCTAGTGTCGCGGCGTGCCCTCGCCGCCCCTCGTTCTCCTGGTGGCCTACCGGCTCTTCGGCTGGCGCCTTGGTCCGGCGTACCAGGCCTGGACGTACGACGACATCACGCGGCGGGGCTACACGCTGCGGCAGGCAGTGCCCGTGGGGCTGGTCGTCGGCGGTCTGCTCGCGGCCGTCTTCGCGATCCGCGATGCCGACCCGCGCCGCGCGATCGCGCCGGTCGTCGGCGTCGTCGTCCTGGCCTACTTCCTCCGCCGGGCGCTGCGCGAGCGTGCCCTCCGGCAGCAGGGGCTCAGCCCCGATGGCGAGGCGGACGCGAACTGGTTCGGCGACGAAGCGGGCCGCCGCTCCCGCAACATCAGCGGGTCGATCCTCACGACCGCGTTGGTCCTGGCCGGCGTCGTCCTGCTGGCGATCCGAGCCAGCTAGTCGACCCGGGCACCAAGCGCCTGCGCAAGCAGCACCGCGAGCGCCACGTCGATCCGCACGTCGGTCCAGTCGACGAGGTCGACCTCGCACCCGTCGAGATCCGCACCGCGCAGATCCGCACCACGGAGCTTCACGCCGCGCAGCCGCGCGTGCGACAGATCCGCACCCGCCAGCGAGCAACCCGACAGATCCGCGTCGGACAGGTCGGCCTCCGCCAGGCGCACCCCGGCGAACGACACACCCCGCAGGTCCTCGCCGCGCAGCGTGACGTAGGACCAGTCACCGGCCTCGATCGTCAGCGGCCGCAGGTCGCAGCGCACGAAGGTCGAGCCGACGAGCTTGCAGCCGGCCAGCCGCGCGAAGGCGAACCGGGTCCGCTCGAAGCGGCAACGCAGGAACGCACAGTCCTCGAACACCGCGGACGACAGGTCCGCGCCGGAGAAGTCGGCCTCCTCGTAGACCTGCCCGCGAAACGACTCCTCCGACAGGTCGGCGCCGCGGAGGTCAGTGAGCGAAATGCCGGGTACCCGTGAAGTAGAGCGGTACGCCGGCAGCCTGGGCTGCGGCGACGACCTCCTCGTCGCGCACGGACCCACCCGGCTCGACGACAGCGCGGACGCCCGCCTCGAGCAGCACCTCCAGGCCGTCGGCGAAGGGGAAGAAGGCGTCCGACGCAGCCACGGACCCGGCCGCGCGGTCACCGGCGCGCGCCACCGCCAACCGCGCGGCGTCGACGCGGTTGACCTGACCCATGCCGACACCGACCGTCGCACCGCCGGAGGCGAGCAGGATCGCGTTGGACTTCACGGCCCGGATCGCGCGCCACGCGAACTCCAGGTCCGCGAGCACCTCGGACGACACCGCAGAGCCGGCGGCCAGGGTCCACGCCGACGGGTCGTCGCCCGGCGCGCCCACGGTGTCGCGCTCCTGCAGCAGCACCCCGCCGCAGATCTGCCGGAACTCCGTCCCACCCGCGCTGTGCCCGGTGGTCCGCAGCACGCGGATCGACGGCTTCCGCGACAGGATCTCCACCGCTCCGGCTTCGTACGACGGCGCAACGATGACCTCGGTGAAAACCTCCGCCACCTGCTCGGCCATCGCGACGGTGACCGGCCGGTTCACCGCGATGACGCCACCGAAGGCCGACACCGGGTCGCAGGCGTGGGCCTTGCGATGCGCCTCCGCGACGTCCGCGCCGGTCGCGATCCCGCAGGGGTTGGCGTGCTTGATGATGGCGACGGCCGGCGCGCGGAAGTCGTTGGCCGCACGCAACGCGGCTTCGGTGTCGAGGTAGTTGTTGTAGGACATCTGCTTGCCGTGCAGCTGCTCGGCGGTGGCCAGGCTGTCACCCGCACCGGTGCCGACGTACAACGCGGCCCGCTGATGCGGGTTCTCGCCGTACCGGAGCACGTCGCCGCGCTCCCAGCTCGCCGCCATCCACCGCGGGAAGCCGCTGTCGTCGTGGGGTGCGAGCACGTTGCCCATCCAGGACGCGACCGCGATGTCGTACGACGCCGTGTGCCGGAAAGCCTGCGCAGCAAGGGCTTTGCGCTGCTCCAGCGTCGTGCCGCCTGACCGGACGGCCTCGAGCACGGGCTCGTATGACGACGGCGAGACGACCACTGCGACAGACGGGTGGTTCTTCGCTGCGGCGCGCACCATCGTCGGCCCGCCGATGTCGATCTGCTCAACGCACTCGTCCTGGTCGGCTCCGGACGCCACGGTGTCGGCGAAGGGGTAGAGGTTGACGACCACGAGGTCGAACGGCTCGATGCCGAGCTCGGCGAGCTGCTTGACGTGGTCGTCGAGCCGCCGGTCAGCGAGGATGCCAGCGTGCACCTTCGGGTGCAGGGTCTTGACGCGCCCGTCGAGGCACTCCGGGAACCCCGTGAGCTCGTCGACGGCCGTGACCGCGACGCCCGCATCGCGCAGCCGCGCAGCCGTCGACCCCGTCGACACGATCTCGACACCCGCCTCCGCCAGAGCCCGGCCGAGGTCCTCCAGACCGGTCTTGTCGTAGACGCTGACGAGCGCGCGCTTCACCGGGATCTGGCTCATGGCAGTACGACGGTCCTTCCGGAGACGGTCCAGCCGTCGCGCGCCATTCGCGCGACGGTGTCGACGAGCAGGCTTCGCTCGGCGGTCTTGATGCGCTCGTGCAGGCTCGCCTCGTCATCGTCATCCAGAACAGGGACGGTGGCCTGCGCGAGGATCGGCCCCGTGTCGACTCCCGCATCGACGACGAAGACGGTGCAGCCCGTCACCTTGACGCCGTAGGCCAACGCGTCGCGGGCTCCGTGCATCCCGGGAAAAGCCGGCAGAAGTGCGGGATGGGTGTTGATGTAGCGACCGCCGAAGCGGTCGAGGAACGCCTGGCCGGCGAGCTTCATGAAGCCGGCGCTGACCACCAGGTCCGGCTCGTGCTTCGCGGTCTCGTCGCTGAACGCCGCGTCCCACGCCTCGCGACTCGGGAAGTCGCCGACCCGCAGGACGAAGGTCGGCACTCCCGCCCGGCCGGCGCGCGCGAGCGCCTCGATGCCGTCACGGTCCGCGCCCACCGCCACGACCTGCGCCGGGAACGCCGGGTCGGCCGCGGCATCGAGCAGCGCCTGCAGGTTGGTGCCGCTGCCGGAGACCAGCACGACCAGGCGGGCGGTCACGATCCTCCAGAACGCGGGGCGGGACAGGCAGCGTATCGGGAGGCCCGGGGAGTGACCGGGCCCGGACTGGGGCAGTATCGCCACGTTTCACCGGTCACTACGACCGGCGAGGACGAGGAGCACCGCTGTGACCACGCCCGAAGACCCGTCCAGCACGCCGCAGCCCGGCCAGCCGTCGGGTCCGCCGCAGTACGGCGCCCCGCCGCCCGGTCCGCCGCAGTACGGCGCCCCGCAGTACGGCGCCCCGCAGTACGGCGCCCCGCCGCCCGGACAGTGGGGGCCACCCGGGTACGGCCAGCAGCAGTCCGGCACCAACGGGCTCGCGATCGGCGCCCTGGTGTGCGCGTTCCTCTGCTGGCCCGTCGGCATCGTGCTGGGGTTCGTGGCGCGCAGCCAGATCAAGCGCACGGGCCAGAGCGGCGACGGAATGGCACTGGCCGCGATTATCATCGGCTTCGTGGTGCTCGCCATCGTCGTCATCGCCGTCATCGCCGGCGCGTCCTCGGGCAGCGGATCGACGTACTGACGCAACGCCACGCGCTGCACCGCACGGTGCGGCGGCTGCTCGCGATGGCCGCCGCCGCGGCCCTGCTCGCGCACATCCGCCTCGACGGCCGACCCTCGACGCTGTGCACGCTGCGGGCGCTGACCGGCCTGCCGTGCCCGTTCTGCGGCGGGACGACCGCCGCCGTCCATGCCGGCTCGGGCGACCTCGCCGGTGCCCTGCGGGCATCTCCGCTCGCCGTCCTCGGTGCGCCCGTGGTCGCCGCACTGCCTGCACTCCGGCACCGGATCGGGCCGCTGCCGAGGGGGACTCGGCTGGCCGCGCTCGCCCTCGTGCTGGTCTCCTCCGAGCTCTGGGAGCTCCACCGGTTCGGCTGGATCTGACCTCCCACGCGCAAGCGGCTCGGTGCAGTTGGATGTCGGGGCCGGCCCGCGGCGCGCACGAAGGAGACTTTCGTGACCAGTCCCGAAGACCCGTTCGCCGCCCCCGGCGACCAGCCAGCCCAGCCGCCGACCGGCCAGCCCCCGGCCTACGGGCAGCCCCCGGCGTACGGCCAGCCGCCCGCCTACGGCGCCCCGCCGGCCTACGGCCAGCCCCCGGCGTACGGCCAGCCACCCGCCTACGGCGCCCCGCCGGCCTATGGGCAAGCAGCCGATGCCTGGCAGGGACCGCCGCTCGCCTCCTGGGGCCAGCGCGCGCAGGGAGCCTTGATCGACTGGTTCGGCCCGATCGTCGTGGCGACCCTCGTGCGGGTTCTCATCAACGCCCCGCTCGGCTGGCTGCTGACCCTGGCTGCGATCGCCTGGGCTCTGTACAACGCCTACCAGGCAGGCGTCACGGGGCAGTCCGTCGGCAAGCGGCAGGCCGGCATCCGGATCCTGCGCGAGCAGGACGGCCAGGTGATCGGCGGCGGCCTGGGGATCGGCCGCTACTTCGTGCACATCCTCGACACGCTCCCCTGCTACCTCGGGATGCTGTGGCCGCTGTGGGACGCGAAGAAGCAGACGTTCGCCGACAAGATCCTCAAGACCGTCGTCATCAAGGCCTGAGCCGGCGCACGGACACGGCGGCGGCGGCAGCAGCCCCGACGGCGACCTCGGCCGTGACGGCCAGCCCGAGCCGCCATGGTGACGGACCGACGTCGGTGAGCCGGTTGCCGCCGGCCGGTCCGCCCGACAACCAGCCGGCCAGCGCGGTCACGGCACCGGCACACGGCCCGACCATCGCTGCCTCGCGACAGGCGACGAGCCAGGTCGGCGCCGACAGCCGGCGTACGACGACGCGACCCGCCAGCGCACCACCGGCGAGCGGGACGAGCATCGCGACGAGACCGAGCCAGCCCGGGACGGGACCCGGCAGGGCCGCGAGCAGCGGAACGCTGGGCACGGGTCCGAGAACGGTGCCGTAGGGGCCCACCGCAGTCCCGACGCCGACGTGGAACCCCGGTCCGGCCAGCCAGGAGCTGCCCCACACCGCGGCGTTGGGAACCAGGGCGAGCCCCAGCACGAGCAGCGCGACAGCCCCGACGCTTCCGGGTGCCGTCGCGGTAGCGAGGTCGCCGGCCCGACCGACGTGGCGCGCCAGCGAGGCGGCGGCGGCGAGCGAACCACCGGCGAGCAGCACGCCGAGCGCGACCGCCGTCGCCGGGAGG
>JAODNA010000149.1 GCA_025465135.1 Frankiales bacterium
ACGAGCTCCTGGTCAAGGTCATCGACATCGACCTCGAGCGTCGCCGCATCTCGCTGTCGCTCAAGCAGGCCAACGAGAACGGCCCGCAGGCCGAGGAGCACTTCGACCCGGCGCAGTACGGCATGGCCGCCAACTACGACGAGCAGGGCCACTACATCTACCCGGAGGGCTTCGACCCCGACACGGGCGAGTGGCTGCCGGGTCACGAAGAGGCCCAGGCCAAGTGGGAGAAGCAGTACGCCGAGGCGCAGAAGCGGTTCGCTGCCCACCAGGAGCAGATCAAGCGGATGCAGGCTGCCGACGCCGAGGCCTCCGAGCCGACGTCGTACACCTCGGTCACCGGCGAGGAGGGCGAGGAGGGCGCTGCTGCTCCTGCCACCGCCGACGGCGACGCGCCGGCTGCTCCGCCGGTCCCGTCCGGCGGCACGCTCGCCAGCGACGAGGCGCTGCAGGCCCTGCGGGAGAAGCTCTCCGGCGGCGGCGAGTAGCAGCCCGGCACGTTGCAGGAGGCCCCGACCCGCTACGCGGGCTCGGGGCCTCCCGCATGTCCGCCCCGCCCACCCCCGGAACTCGATGCATCCAGTGCCGTGGCCGGTGGGCCATGTGGGGCGGATGTGAGCCCTGAGCGGGTGACTGCATGCAAGGGGTTCCACGCGATGGGGGACTGCCTGTAGTTGTCCACAGCAGCGTCGGCGACAGCCGACGGAGGCCGTCACAGTCCGCCCATGGACACCGATCTGTTTCCCAGCCGCCGGCAAGGGCTCATGACGGCCGCGCAGCTGCGGCGGGCCGGCGTACCGCGAGCCACCCTGTCGCGGGCAGTGGCTGCCGGGCAGGTCGTCCGGCTCCGGCGCAACGTCTACGCGTTGAGCCGGCTCGGCCCGCTCCCGCGCTTCATCGTGACCGAGGCCGGCGTGGCGGCGGACTACGTGCGCCACGTCCGCGCGGTCCTGATGAGCCTGGGTCCGAGGGCCACCGCGAGCGGGCGCACGGCTGCGGCGCTGCGGGGCTGGGGGTTGCTCGTGGAGCCGAGTCGCACCATTCAGGTGGCGGTGCCACACGGCCGCGGTCGCAGTCGTGCCCGCGACGTCGTCATCACTCAGCGTCGACGGATCGGGCGAGAGCGCGTCGTTGCGGCCGCGTTCACCGAAGGTCTCTGGCTGACCGATGCGGTGCAGACGGTGATCGACTGCTGCGTGCTGCTTCCGCTGGTCGAGGCGGTGGTCGTCTGCGACAGCGCGCTGCGGGCTGGGGACGTCACGCTGCCGCCGCTGAGGCGGGCTGCGCGGCGCCAGTGCGGTGTCCGCGAAGCGCGGCGGGTCCGTCAGGTTCTGCGGCTCGCCGATCCCGAGAGCGGCTCGGTGCTCGAGAGCGTGCTGCGCGTCAAGCTGGTGCTGGCCGGCGTGACGGGGTTCTCGACGCAGGTGGTCATCGCGGCGTGCCGCGTCGACTTCTGCTTCCGACGCTGCCGTCTGGTCGTCGAGGCCGACGGTGCCAAGTGGCATCAGGATCCGAGGCCCGACCGCGTGCGGGACAACGCGCTCGCGTGTGCCGGCTACCGGGTGCTCCGCTACACCTGGCAGGAGATCTTGCACGACTCGGCGCGGGTGATTGCCGAGATCCAGGCAGCCCTCCGCGGAACCGAAGGCATCCAGTCCGTGACTCAGGGGCACGGGCTTGCCGCGTGAGTGGTCCCCGGAACAGCTCTGGATGCCGGAAGTTCCGGTGGGCGAGGTGGCGGGGGGCGGGGGGTGGGGCACGCGCGCGCCCTAGGGTTGCCGGTGTGCTGAGGGTGGGGCTGACCGGGGGGATCGGATCGGGGAAGTCCGCTGTCAGCGCGCTGCTCGTCGCGCACGGGGCCGTGCTCGTCGACGCGGACCTCAACGCCCGCGCCGTCGTCGCGAAGGGCACGCCCGGACTCGCGGCGGTCGTCACGGCGTTCGGCCCTGACATCCTCCGGCCGGACGGCGAGCTCGACCGCGAAGCGCTCGGCCGGATCGTGTTCGCCGATCCCGATCAGCTCGCGCGGCTCAACGCGATCGTGCACCCCCTGGTGGGGGAGGAGTCCGCCCGCCAGACCGCCGCCGCGGAGGCCGGCGGCGCCGCTGTTCTCGTCCACGACGTGCCACTGCTGGTGGAGAACGGCCTGCAGAGCCTGTACGACGCGGTCGTGGTCGTGGCCGCCAGCCCGACGACCCAGCTCGACCGGCTGACCCGGCTGCGCGGCATGGACCGGGTCGACGCGGAGGCGCGGATCGCCGCGCAGGCGCCGCTGGCGGACAAGATCGCGGCAGCGACCTACGTGATCGACAACGACGGCCCGCTCGAAGCCCTCGCGCCCCAGGTCGACCGGGTATGGCGCCGTTTGCTTACTCTCGTGGAAGGCAGGAAATGCTAGCCAGGTCGCCACAGCGCGTTTCAACAACACGTGACCGGGGCAACACATAGCGTCGCGGCGTGCCCCCATCACCGCTCGCCGTGCTCGACGCTGCCGCCGCCCGCTTCACGCGCGAGGTCTCCCTCGCGCTGGCCGTCGTCCTCCTGGTGGGGCTCGGCTCCGTCTCGCAGCTGACCGCCGGCGGGCCTCTTGCCGGTGCTGTCTCGGTGGCCTCACCGGCGGCCTCGGCTGTCCGGGTGGGCGAGAAGCTGGTCCGCGCCATCGATGCGTCCGTCACGCCGGCGCACGAGGCGGTGACGGTCCGGCCCGCCGCTGTCGTCACCCCGGTCGACCGCTGGCTGCCCACCGGGACGGGCATGTGGATCCACCAGTGGTCCAAGACCGAGGGCGGCAGCGGTCGCCGGGTCGTGCACCGCGCCACCCTGGCCGGGCTGACGCACCTGTTCGTCAAGACGGGCAGCAGCCACGACGGCTGGGTCGGCGGCCCGACCCTCAGCTCGCTCATGCCCGCCACGAAGGGCACCCCGATCAAGGTCGTGGCCTGGGACTTCCCGACGCTCGTGCACCCGGAGGCCGACGCGCGCCGGCTCGCGCGGGCCGCCTGGTGGCACCAGCCCGGCGTGCCGATGGTCGCTGCGGTCGCGCCCGACATCGAGACGGCGTCCGAGGGCACCCACGCGACGAGATCGTCGATCGAGCGCTACTACCGGACGCTCCGCGCCTCGCTCCCGGCCCGCGTGGCCATCCTCGCGACCGTGCCGTGGCCGAGCGAGAACCGCGTCAACCGCTACCCCTACGTCCGGACCGCCCGCCACGCGGACGCGCTGATCCCCATGGCCTACTGGTACAACCGCTCTCCCTCGCGCGTCACGCGGACCTCCATGCGGATCCTGAAGGAGTACGGCAAGCCGGTGATCCCGGTGGGACAGGGCTACGACGGCCGCCTCGATGCGCCGTACCTCTCCGCGGACAAGCACCCCGGCAAGAGCGTCGACGCCTTCGTGACCGCTGCCCGGATGAACGGCGCGCAGTCGGTCAGCCTCTGGTCCTGGCAGACGACCGGGGCCCAGCAGTGGAGCGCCCTCAAGCGCGCCTCGAAGCGGTACGCCCCCGCCGTCCGTGCCGTGCAGGCGGCGGCGCGGGCCGATGCCCTCGGCGTGCGGCCCGTGTCCACGCTGACCCGGCCCGGGTGGCACCCGGGCGGCCCCCTGCTCCGCCGCTGAGCCGGAACTGTCGGAGCCCGGACGTACCGTGGGGGCGTGCCCGCCCCCGTCTCCCACGCACATGCCGCGAAGCCCACGGTGCCGCGCCTGGACACCAGCCTGCGCCGCTCGACCCGGCGGTTCGAGGTCGTCAGCGACTTCCAGCCGGCGGGCGATCAGCCCGCGGCGATCGATGAGCTCGAGCGGCGCCTGACCGAGGGCCGTCCCGACGTCGTGCTGCTCGGCGCGACCGGCACCGGCAAGTCCGCGACCACGGCCTGGCTGGTCGAGCGGGTGCAGCGCCCGACCCTGGTGATGGCGCCCAACAAGACGCTGGCCGCGCAGCTGGCCAACGAGTTCCGCGAGCTGCTGCCGCACAACGCGGTGGAGTACTTCGTCTCCTACTACGACTACTACCAGCCCGAGGCCTACGTCCCGCAGACCGACACCTACATCGAGAAGGACTCGAGCGTCAACGAGGAGGTCGAGCGCCTCCGCCACAGCGCCACGATGTCGCTGCTGACCCGTCGCGACGTCATCGTCGTCGCGTCCGTCTCCTGCATCTACGGGCTCGGTACGCCGCAGGAGTACGTCGACCGCATGGTCAAGCTCAAGGTCGGCGACACCGTCGAGCGCGACAAGCTGCTCCGCAAGCTCGTCGACGTGCAGTACACCCGCAACGACCTCGCCTTCACGCGCGGGACGTTCCGCGTTCGTGGCGACACCATCGAGGTCTTCCCGGTCTACGAGGAGCTCGCCGTCCGCGTGGAGATGTTCGGCGACGAGATCGAGCGCGTGATGACGCTGCACCCGCTGACGGGTGAGGTGGTCGAGGAGCACGACGAGGTCTTCGTCTTCCCGGCCACCCACTACGTCGCGGGTCCCGAGCGCATGGAGCGGGCCATCGGCGGCATCGAGCTCGAGCTCCAGGACCGGCTCGCCGAGATGGAGCGCCAGGGCAAGCTGCTCGAGGCCCAGCGACTGCGCATGCGCACGACGTACGACGTCGAGATGATGCGCCAGGTCGGGTTCTGCTCCGGCATCGAGAACTACAGCCGGCACATCGACGGGCGCGCGCAGGGCACCGCGCCGCACACGCTGCTCGACTACTTCCCCGAGGACTTCCTCCTCGTCCTCGACGAGTCCCACGTGACCGTGCCGCAGATCGGCGCGATGTACGAGGGCGACATGTCGCGCAAGCGCACCCTGGTCGACCACGGCTTCCGGCTGCCGAGCGCGATGGACAACCGGCCGCTGAAGTGGGAGGAGTTCCTGCAGCGCACCGGGCAGACGGTCTACCTGTCGGCGACGCCGGGTCCCTACGAGCTGAGCCGCGTCAAGGACGACGTCGTCGAGCAGGTCATCCGCCCGACCGGCCTGGTCGACCCGGAGATCGTCGTGAAGCCGACGAAGGGCCAGATCGACGACCTCGTGCACGAGATCAAACTCCGGTCCGACAAGGACGAGCGCGTCCTGGTGACCACCCTGACGAAGAAGATGTCGGAGGACCTCACCGACTACCTCCTCGAGCTCGGCATCCGGGTCCGCTATCTGCACTCCGAGGTCGACACGATCCGCCGTATCGAGCTGCTCAAGGAGCTGCGGATGGGGGAGTTCGACGTCCTCGTCGGCATCAACTTGCTGCGCGAGGGCCTCGACCTGCCCGAGGTCTCGCTCGTCGCGATCCTCGACGCCGACAAGGAGGGCTTCCTGCGCAGCGGGACGAGCCTCATCCAGACGATCGGCCGGGCCGCGCGCAACGTGAGCGGACAGGTGCACATGTACGCCGACACGATCACGCCCTCCATGGCGAAGGCGATCGACGAGACCAACCGCCGCCGGGCCAAGCAGGTCGCCTACAACACCGAGCGCGGCCTCGACCCGCAGCCGCTGCGCAAGCGGATCGCCGACATCCTCGACGACATCGTCCGCGAAGACCCCAGCCTCGTCGGCGGCTCCGGCCGCAGCCAGTCCCGCGGCAAGGCGCCGGTCCCGGGCATGTCGTCGAAGGCGGGCGCGGGCAAGCACGCGAAGGACCTCGCCGGCATGCCGCGCGCCGAGCTCGCGCAGCTCATCCAGCAGCTGCAGGACCAGATGCACGAGGCCGCACGCGAGCTCCACTTCGAGCTGGCGGCCAGGCTGCGAGACGAGATCGGCGAGCTGAAGAAGGAGATGCGCGGGATGGACGCCGCGGGCGTCCGCTGATCACTGCGCCGGCGGGATGTTCTGGTTGTGCCGGAAGAGGTTCGTCGGATCCCAGGTCCGCTTGAGCTCCCGCAGCCGGGCGTACTTCTCCGGCCCGAAGCCCGCCGCGATGCGCTCCTGCCCCTCGTCCCCGAGGAAGTTGAGGTACGCCGTACCGGTCGTCCAGGGCTTCATGGCCGAGGCGAGGCTGCGGATCGAGCCGATGTTGCGGTCGTCATCGGCGGGGTCTGCCCACATGCCGAGGTAGTGCGCCTGGAACGGCGCGTGCCGGGTGCCGAAGGCGGTCGCGTCCTCCGGCACGCGTGCGATGGCTCCGCGTCCGGGCGTCAGGATGATCTGCGTCAGCGGCGAGGCGGGCACGGTCGCCTTCTCCACGAGCAGGTCGATCGCGTCGTCCGGGAGTGCCTCGAAGAAGTCGCCGCTCCAGTAGTTGCGCATGCCTGGCGGGTTGCCGGCGTCGATGAGCTGCTGGACGGCGACGTACGGCATGGGCTGCACCATGTCGACGGCGGGCGGCGCTGCGTCGGTCAGTGGTGCGAGAGCTGCGCGGCCCTCGTCGACCGGGCCGGACCAGCAGACGATGACGCCGATCACCGGATGGCCGCGCACCGGCTCGGGGACGAAGTCGGCCGGCGGCGCGGTGAGGAACGCGAGGCCGGAGCCGAGGGCGTCAGGGGCGCTGAGCATCGCGTCGCGCCAGGCGCGTACGACCTGCCGCGCCTGCTGTGCGGGGTACAGCAGGAGCCCGCCCAGCACGAGGGGACCCACCGGGTGCAGCCGCAGCGCGAGCTCCGTGACGATGCCGAAGTTGCCGCCGCCGCCGCGCAGTCCCCAGAACAGGTCCGGGTTGACGGTCGCGGACGCAGAGACCTGGGTCCCCTTCGCGGTCACGACCTCTGCCGAGATCAGGTTGTCGCAGGTGAAGCCGAGTGATCGCTCGAGCCATCCGCTGCCGCTGCCGAGTGCGAGGCCCGCGACACCGGTCGACGAGACGCGGCCGCCGGTCACCGCCAGACCGTGCTCCTGGCAGGCCGCGTCGAGCTCGCCCCAGGTCAGGCCGGCCCCGGCGCGGACCGTGCGGGCCACCGGGTCGACGCTGACGCTCTTGAGGCCGCGCATGTCGATGCAGAGCCCGCTGTCGACGACGGCTGCCCCGGTCACGGCGTGGCCGCCGCCGTAGACGCTCACCGGCAGCCCGGCCATGACGGCGTGCCTGACGGCGGCCGACACGTCGTCGGCCGTGCGGCACCGCGCGATCAGCGCCGGCCGCCGGTCGACCATGCCGTTGAAGACGTGGCGTGCGTCGTCGTACCCGGCGTCGCTCGCCGAGAGCAGCGTCCCGGAGAACCCTGCGATGGCTGGCGTGACTGTGGACAGCAGGTCCGACATGGTGCCCCCCGGCATCCGCCGCCTGCGCAGCGCGCAGCGCGGGAGCCTCGCCCGCGCGGGGCCACGGCCACTGTCGATCCGGCGGTGACCGGGGTCAACCGTCCCAACGGGCGGTAACCGCATAGACCGTACGACGGCGTACAGCCGTTCCGGTTGGCGTAAACTGGCGCGGTCGGAGGGGAGTATCCCCATCACGTCCGCGTCGTCAGCACGGCTCTCGATCTGAGCGCCCGGCGCGCCCGGCCCGCTGCTCCCCACAAGGCAGCGGGCGGGAGAGACCTCCGGTGGACCTCACGCGCCCACCGGATGGAGCAGATGTGCTGGATGTGCCGCTGTGGATGTGGGTCGCGACGCTGGCTGCGTTCGTGGCAATCCTCGCCGTCGACCTCATCAGCGGTCACCGCAGGCCGGGCGACGTCACGACCCGCGCGGCGGCCACCGGCGTGGCGGTCTACGTGGGGCTGGCCGTGCTGTTCGGCATCGGCCTGCTCGTCCTCGCCGGCTCGTCGGCGGCGACCCAGTTCGCGACCGGCTACATCCTCGAGTACAGCCTGTCCGTCGACAACCTGTTCGTGTACCTGCTGCTGATGGCGAGCTTCTGCGTGCCCGAGGCGCAGCGCAAGGACGTGCTGCTCGTCGGCATCCTCGGCACCCTGGTGCTGCGGGCCCCGTTCATCGTGGGCGGCGCCGCCGCGGCGCAGCGCTTCAGCGTCACGTTCTTCGTCTTCGGCGCCCTGCTGCTCTACACGGCCGTCGGACTCGTCAGGGCCAAGGACGACGGCCACGACGATCCCGGCGACACCCTCGTGGTGCGGCTCGTCCGCCGCGTCTTCCCCGTGACGGACGAGTACGACGGCAGCAGGCTCACCGTGCTGCAGGACGGCCGCCGGGCGCTGACCCCGTTGCTGCTCGCCATGGTTGCGGTCTCGGTGGTCGGGCTGGTCTTCGCCCTCGACTCGATCCCGGCGATCTTCGGCGTCACGAAGGACCCGTATCTGATCGTGGCCGCCAACGCCTTCGCCCTGATGGGGCTGCGCCAGCTCTTCTTCCTGGTCGGCGGCCTGCTCGAGAGGCTCGTCTACCTGTCCGTGGGGCTGGCCGTGATCCTCGGGTTCATCGGGGTGAAGCTCATCCTGGAGGCCCTGCACCTCAACGGGCTGGACGCGGCTCCGGAGCTGTCCATCCCGGTGTCGCTCGGCTTCATCGTCGCCGTCCTGCTCGTCACGACGGTCGCGAGCCTGCGCAAGGTCACGAAGGACGCGACGGCACGTGCCGGCCGCGGCTAGGCCCGGCGCAACTGCCCGTCGATCGGGCGAGATCGCCACGAGGTGCCCGAAAAACCATCACTTCGGACTATCGACGGCAACGGAGCCCGGTCCGCCATATTGAGCCCCATGCGCGCGCGACCGAGAACACAGGGGAGGCGGCCGTGCCCGCGGTGAGCATCGACGGCATCGAGCTCGGCGAGGTCCTGGGCCGTGGCGGCTTCGGGACGGTGTTCCGCGCCATCGACCTCGCCACCGGCGACGCGGTAGCGGTCAAGGTGTTCCCCGGCCTCGACGCGGACACGGACCGGCGCCTGCAACGGGAGATGTCCGCGGCGACGCGCTTGTCGGACCACCCCAACATCGTCAACGTCCGCCGCAGCGGCGTGGCCGTGGACGGCCAGCCCTACCTGGTGATGGACCTGATACCCGGCGGGACCCTGGCCGACTCGGTCCGCGCCGACGGGCCCTGGTCGTCGGACCGCGTGATCCAGGCCGGGGTCGTCCTCGCCGGCGCGCTGGAGACCGCGCACCGCAACGGCGTCATCCACCGTGACGTCAAGCCGGCCAACATCCTGCTCGCGGCGGACGGGATGCCCATCCTGTGCGACACCGGCATCGCGTCGGTGTCGCAGTCGACGATGAGCCGGACCCACACGACCACCGTCTCCGGCACGGTGGCCCATCTTGCCCCCGAGGTGCTCGACGGGCCCGCCGTGGACGCCTCCGACACGTGGGCCCTCGCCTCGACGATGTTCTTCGCCCTCGCCGGCCGAGCGCCGTTCGAGGGCGACCCCGGAGAGAGCTGGCTCGCCGGCGCGCTCCGGGCCCGGACTGCGCCGCTGCCGGATCTGCGCCCCCTCGGTGCGCCCGAAGCGCTCGCCGACGCCCTCGAGACGGCGATGGCGAAGGACCCGCTTGACCGCTACCCCACGACGGGGGCGTTCGGCGCCGCGCTGCGCACGATGCAGGCCGACCTCGGCTTTCCCGTGACGGAGATGAAGGTCCTCGGCCAGCCGAAAGCTGACGCCGAGGCGGCGACAGCTCCCGGCCTTCGTCGTCTCCCGCGGCCCGCCGAGGCCGTCTCCGCCGAGCCCGGCCCCGACAGGGGCCGTTCGCGCAAGCTCCTCCTGGTGGGCGGTGCTGCCGCGGTCGTCCTGGCTGCGGCTGCGGTGTTCTTCGCGACGTCCGGCTCGCCTGCACCCGACAAGACCTCGGCCCGCGCGGCCGCAGACGTGGCCGGTGCGTCGGCCTCGGCCTCGCCCGGCGGCGTTCCTGTCGTGAAGGCGAGCGGCGGCACGACCGGCGCTGCGGCGCCGCCGGCCGGTGGCGGGAGCGGCACCTCCGGTGGGGCGGCCGTCCCTGGTGGCGGCGCCGGGACGACAGGCGGCGGCACGGACGCGGTCGCGTCCGGCACGACCGGCGGCGGGATCGTCGCCGGCTCGACCGGCTCCACCGGCTCGACCTTCGGG
>JAODNA010000204.1 GCA_025465135.1 Frankiales bacterium
GCCCGATGGTGAGCGAGACCGGCGAACCCCCTTTCGTCCGCTGACAGCCGCGGGAGCATCGCAGGGAGCGCCAGCGACCGAGGAGCGGACCGAGGCGCGGAAGCGGACCATGAGCATCGTCCGCCAGGTCGTCCGTCAGGAGCTGGGCTGGTAGTCGGCGAACTTCGCGCGCAGGTCCTTCTTGGAGAACTTGCCGACGCTGGTCTTCGGCACCTCGTCGATGAACTCGACGTGCTCGGGCAGCCACCACTTGGCCACCAGGGGCTTGAGGTGGTCGAGGATGTCCTGCTCGGAGGCCTGCTCGCCGTCCTTGAGGACGACGCAGGCCAGCGGGCGCTCGTCCCACTTCGGGTCGGGGATGCCGATCACCGCGGCCTCCTTGACCGCCGGGTGGCTCATGATCGCGTTCTCCAGGTCGACCGAGCTGATCCACTCGCCGCCGGACTTGATCAGGTCCTTCGTCCGGTCGGCGATCCGGATCGAGCCGTAGGCGTCCATCGCGGCGACGTCGCCGGTCTTCATCCAGCCGTCCTCGGTGGTGAGCTCCACGCCGGCGTCCGGGTTGTAGTAGTCCTGCGCGCACCACGGACCGCGGACCTGCAGCTCGCCGGTGGCCTTGTCGTCCCACGGCTGCGCTTCGAGGGTGTCCGCGTCGACGATGCGCGCCTCGACCCCCAGGAACGGGATGCCGGCGCGGGACCGCTGGGCGGCCTTCGTCTCGTCGTCGGCGTCCTGGTAGCGCTTGGGCAGCACGCCGGAGGACGCCACCGGGTGCGTCTCGGTCATGCCCCAGGCCTGCAGGATCGGCAGGCCGACCTGTTCGCGGTAGCCCTCGCTCAGCGCCTTGGGCACCGCCGAGCCGCCGCAGCCGATGTCGCGCAGCTTGTGCGCCTTGCCGGCGAGGTGGGGGAGGACGCCCTGCCAGATGGTGGGCACCCCGGCGGTGAACGTGACGCCCTCGTCGACGATCAGCTTGGCGATCGCCTCCGGCTGCATCATCGAGCCCGGCATGACCAGCGAGGCGCCCGCAGCCGGGGCGGCCTGGGCGATGCCCCATGCGTTGGCGTGGAACATCGGGACGACGGGCATCGCGACGTCCCGGATCCCCAGGCCGAAGGCGTTGGGCGCCTGCACGCCCATCGTGTGCAGGAACGTCGAGCGGTGCGAGTAGACGACGCCCTTGGGATTGCCGGTGGTGCCGCTCGTGTAACACATCGAGGCGGCGCTGTTCTCGTCGTCGACGTGGAAGTCCTGCGGCTGCGCGTCCGCCAGCAGGGTCTCGTAGTCGAGGATCCGCGGGTCGTCGGGGATCTCGTTGTCGCCGCCGTCGTCCATGATCACGACGTGCCGAACGGTCTTCATCGTGTCGATCAGCGGCCAGAGCAGGGGCAGCACGGTGCGGTCGACGAAGATGACCTCGTCTTCGGCATGGTTGGCGATGTAGGTCAGCTGCTCGGGGAACAGCCGGACGTTGAGCGTGTGCAGCACCCGCCCGGTCGACGGAGCCGCGAAGTACAGCTCCAGATGGCGCGCCGAGTTCCAGGCGAAGGTGCCCACCCGGCCGTCCGCGCTGATCTCGAGGGTGTCCAGGACGCCGGCCAGCTTGCGGGTGCGCACCGCCCACTCCGCATAGGTCATCCGCGTGACGCCCGTGGGGGTGTTGGTGGCGATCGTGCCGTCGCCGTAGTGCTGTTCGACGTGCCGGAAGATCGAGTCGACGGTGAGGGGGTAGTCCTGCATCAAGCCGCGCATGGCCGGAGTTTGCCAGTGACCCGGCTCACCTTCCAGGGCGGGCCGCGCAGACTCAGCCGAACGTGGCGGCCGCGCCCGCGATCACCGGTCGGAGGACGTCGGTGGCGGCATGGGCGGCGTCCGAGCGGGCCATGCCGGAAAGGACCCACACCCCCGACGTCCGGGTGTCGCGCAGGACCAGTACGTAGGAGAGGCCGTCGAGATCCTCGCACCGCACCAGGTAGGCGCCCTTGCCGACCGACGGTACTGCGACGTCGGGGCAGAGCCGGCCCTGGTGGTGGTAGAAGCCGCCGGCCAGACCCTCCGACGTCGTCCCGTCGCCCAGGAAGCCGACGCTCGCGAGGTAGGGGTAGTTCGCGGCGTTCGGGCCGGAGTAGAGGGGGACCGTGGCCCACTGGCATCCGTACGGACCCTCCGGGAGCGTCCCGACCCAGTAGCTCATCTTCGTGCCGAGCGCCGCGCCGAGGCGGCCGGCCAGGCGGGGGCAGGTGGACAGGTCGTCCGCGGTGTCCTTGCCGGGGTAGGGCTTGCCGGCCGGCAGCCACTTGTCCCACGTGGCGGGGGACGTCAGCGTGAGCCGCGTGGTCAGGGTCGCCGCAACCGCGTGGAGGTCGGCGAGCGCCGCCGGGTCCGCGTACACAGTGGGCGGCGTCTCGGGCGCGGGGGGCTCTTTCACGGGCGCGGCCGAGGTGGTCGACGCCGGTGCGGACGAAGTGGCGAGGGCGGTTGCGGGTGAGGTGGTACCTGCAGCGACCGGCCGGGCCGGGGCGGCAGTCGCGGTGCTGATCGCGACGGCGACCGCGGCCACGACCGCCGCAGCTCCCAGGGCGATGGCGATCAACCGGCGCCGTCCGCCGCGTGGTGCCCCGTCCGGCGGACCGGCGACCGGGTCAGCGCGGCCGTCGAGGTCGAACAGCCCGTCGTCCTGCTCGCTCATGCCCGTCCCCCGCTCAGCCGACCGTCAGCCGAGTCCTCGGCAGCGCGAGGAGGAATGTTGACCACGTGGTCCCGCAACTGTCAATGACGGGCGACGGGGGGCGGCCTACGGAGTGAGGACGACGGGCAGCTCGCGCAGGCCGCGGAGCACGAACTCGGGACGACGGGTCGGCGGCGCCCCGAGCTCGAGCCTCGACGTCCGATCCAGCAGCGCACCGAACGAGGCCTGCAGCTCGACGCGGGCCAGCGGCGCCCCGATGCAGAAATGGACGCCGGCGCCGAATGAGATGTGCGGATTGTCGGTGCGGCCCACGTCGAGGGTGTCCGGATCGGGAAACACGGCGGGGTCGCGGTTCGCCGAACCGAGCAGGGCGGCGATCTTCTGGCCGGCGGCGACCGTGACCCCGCCGATCTCCACGTTCTCCGTTGCCGTGCGCTCGAACAGCTGCAGCGGGGAGTCGAAGCGCATGAGTTCCTCGATCGCCGTCGGCAGCAGGCCCGGGTCGTCGCGGAGCCGCTGCAGCTGGTCGGGGTGCTCCAGCAGCGCGTGGAAACCGTTGCCGAACACGTTGACGGACGCCTCGTGCCCCGCGTTGAGCAGCAGGACGACCGAGGCCACGAGCTCGTCGTCGCTGAGCTTGGAGCCGTCGTCACGGGCCGCGATGAGGTCGGAGATCAGGTCCTCGCCCGGCGAGGCGCGACGCTGCTCAACGACGGCCCGGACGTAGTCGGCGAACGCCGTGCTGGCCTCGATCGCGGCTGCCTTGGTCGCCTCGTCGACGCCCGGCTCGTACATGTGCACGATGGCCTGCGACCAGTCGCGCAGCTTCACGTGGTCCTCGCGCGGGACGCCCAGCAGATCGGCGATCACGAACACCGGCATGGGCTCGGCGTAGTCGCCGAGCAGGTCGAACGACTCCCCCAGCTCGTCGGCCATCTGATCCGCGAGCGACTCGACGCGAGGGCGCATGCGCTCGA
>JAODNA010000213.1 GCA_025465135.1 Frankiales bacterium
GCGGTCGCCGAGGGCCTGATGGCCCGCGCGGGCGCCAGCGCCTCCGGTGACGACAAGCCCGAGGCCGGCCAGCTCGGCACCGACGAGCCCCTCCCCGAGTGGGAGCAGGAGCTGCTCAAGGGCGGCAACGACGCGCCCGCTGCTGATGTCGCCCTGGAGTCCGGCGCCGCTGCGGCCGCTGCCGGCGTCGACACCGCGACCGTCGAAGGTGCCGGTGCCGCTGAGGCCCCGGCCACCGAGGTCGAGGGCGCTGCCGCCGGACAAACAAACCAGCCACCTGCTGCCACATAACACCGGGCTTAGTTCCCAGCCACTTTCGAGACGAGAAGAGACATGGCTTCAGTAACCGCCGCGGACATCAAGAAGCTCCGCGAGTCCACCGGTGCCGGCATGACCGACTGCAAGAACGCCCTGGTCGAGGCCGACGGCGACTACGACAAGGCCGTCGAGATCCTGCGCATCAAGGGCCTCAAGGGCGTCGCCAAGCGCGAGGGCCGTGCGGCCAGCAACGGGCTGATCGCCTCGGTGGTGGAAGAGGGCAAGCGCGGCACGATGCTCGAGCTCAACTGCGAGACCGACTTCGTGGCCAAGGGCGACCGCTTCATCACGCTCGCTGATCGCATCGTCAACTCCGCCCGGGGCGTCAACGACCCGAAGGAGATCGTCGTCGACGGCAAGCCGCTCCAGGACGCCCTCGACGACGCCGGCGCCCTGCTCGGCGAGAAGATCGAGGTACGCCGGGTGGCCAGCTTCGAAGGCGCACACGTCGCCGTCTACCTGCACCGCACCAACCCCGACCTGCCGCCGCAGGTCGGCGTGCTGGTGGAGCTGTCCGGTGAGAACGCAGAGGTGGCCAAGGACGTCGCGCAGCACATCGCCGCGTTCGCGCCCCGCTACGTCACGCGCGACGAGGTCAGTGACGACGTCGTGGCCAAGGAGCGCGAGATCGCCGAGGCCACCGCGCGCGAGGAGGGCAAGCCCGAGGCTGCTCTCGCCAAGATCGTCGAGGGTCGGGTCAACGGCTTCTACAAGGAGGCCGTGCTCGTCGAGCAGGCGTTCGCCAAGGACAACAAGAAGACCGTCGGCAAGGTCCTCGAGGAGGCCGGCGTCAACGTGCTGGGCTTCGCGCGCTTCAAGGTCGGCCAGGCCTAGAGTCCGACCCGACCGCACCGACAAGCCCACACCGCGTCAAGGGGAGGCCGCTTCCGATGAGCAACACACCGGAGGCGGCCTCTCCGGCTGTCAGCCCCCAGGGCGACATCCCCTACAGCCGGGTCCTCCTCAAGCTGTCCGGCGAGGTCTTCGGCGGCGGTGAGGTCGGCCTCGACCTCGACGTCGTGGCCGACATCGCCCGGCAGGTCTCCGAGGTCGTGCGCACCGGCGTACAGGTGGCCATCGTCGTGGGCGGGGGCAACTTCTTCCGCGGGGCGGAGATCGCGCAGCGCGGGATGGATCGCGCCCGCGCCGACTACATGGGCATGCTCGGCACGGTCATGAACTGCCTCGCGCTCCAGGACCTGCTCGAGCAGGCCGGCGTCGAGACGCGGGTGCAGACCGCGATCGCGATGGGCCAGGTGGCCGAGCCCTACATCCCGCGCAAGGCGATCCGGCACCTGGAGAAGGGCCGGGTCGTGATCTTCGGCGCCGGCGCGGGCATGCCGTTCTTCTCGACCGACACGGTGGCCGCGCAGCGCGCCCTCGAGATCGGCTGCAAGGTGCTGCTCATGGCGAAGGGCATCGACGGTGTCTACGACGCCGACCCGCGCACCCATCCGGACGCGGTGAAGTTCGACGCCGTCAGCTACACCGAGGTGCTCGCCAGGGCGCTGAAGGTCGCGGATGCGGCTGCCTTCAGCCTCTGCATGGAGAACAGCCTGCCGATCGTCGTCTTCAACCTCATGCAGGACGGCAACATCGCGCGAGCGGTCCGCGGTGAGAAGATCGGCACCCTGGTCAGCGCGGAGGGAAAGCAGTGATCGACGAGACGCTCCTCGACGCGGAGGAGAAGATGGAGAAGGCGGTCACGGTCGCCAAGGACGACTTCGGGTCGATCCGCACCGGCCGCGCGACGCCCGCGATGTTCAACAAGATCCTGGTCGACTACTACGGCGCGCTCACGCCGGTCAACCAGCTCGCGTCGCTCGGGGTTCCGGAGCCGCGGATGGCGTTCGTGCAGCCCTACGACAAGGGCTCGCTGCAGGCCATCGAGACCGCGATCCGCAACTCCGACCTCGGCGTCAACCCGACCAACGACGGCGCCATGATCCGCATCGTGTTCCCCCAGCTGAGCCAGGAGCGCCGCAAGGAGCTCATCAAGGTCGCGAAGACCAAGGCGGAGGACGCGAAGATCGCCATCCGCAACATCCGTCGCAAGGCCAAGGACGAGCTCGACCGGATGGTCAAGGACGGCGAGACGGGTGAGGACGCCGTGGACCGCGCGGAGAAGGAGCTCGACAAGGTGACGGCGCAGTACGTCGCGAGCGTCGACGAGCTCCTGCGACACAAGGAAGCCGAGCTTCTCGAGGTCTGATGGTGACCCTCGAGACAGCTCCCTCGGTCGACGGCGCGCCCGGCAAGCGCGAGCCCGGCCGGGCCGGCCGCAACCTGCCCGTGGCGATCCTGGTCGGGCTCTCCCTCGGCGCGCTCATCCTGGTGCCGCTGTACTCGCCGTACAAGTGGGCGTTCGTCGTCGTGGTCGGGGCCGCGATGGCGGTCGGTACCTACGAGGTCGTGAGCGCCCTGCGCGGGCTCGGGGCGCAGCCGCCCCTGGTGCCGCTGCTCGCCGGCGGCGTCGCGATGGTCGCCCTGGCCTACGAGCAGGGCACGGAGTCGCTGTTCGTCGCGCTGGTGCTGACGGTTCTGGCTTGCATCGTCTGGCGCCTCGCCGACCCGGCGGAGGGCTACCTGCGCGACACCGCCGCGGCGACCTTCACTGCCGTCTACGTGCCTTTCCTGATCTCGTTCGCGGCGCTGCTGACGGTCCCGCCGGACGGCCCGCGGCGCGTCACCGCCTACATCGCCACGGTCGTCTGCAGCGATGTCGGGGGCTACGCCGCGGGCGTGCTGTTCGGCAAGCACGCGATGGCGCCGAGCGTCTCGCCGAAGAAGTCGTGGGAGGGCTTCGTCGGATCCGTGATCGCCTGCGCGGCCGCCGGCGGGCTGTTCTTCCACTACCTGTTCCAGGCATCGCCGGTGCTCGGCGTCGTCTACGGGCTCGCCGTCGTGGGCACCGCGACCCTCGGCGATCTCGGGGAGTCGATGGTCAAGCGCGACATCGGCGTGAAGGACATGGGCAGCCTGCTGCCGGGCCACGGCGGCCTGATGGACCGGCTCGACTCGCTGCTGCCGACCGCGCCGGTCGCCTTCCTGCTGCTGAGCCTGTTCCTCACCTGACGCGCCCGTAGGCTGGGAGGGTCGTGAGAACCCTGCCGCTCGTCTTCGAGGCCCCCAAGCGCGGCCTCCCGCCGCGGCACCTCGCCGACCTCGACGGGCCCGCGCGGCGGGCCGCAGTGGTCGAGCTGGGGGAGAAGCCCTTCCGCGCCGAGCAGCTGTCCCGGCACTGGTTCGCGGGTCACACGCCCGAGCAGATGACCGACCTGCCGCTCGCGCTGCGCGAGCGGCTCACGGCCGCCCTGCTGCCGCCCCTGCTCAGCCCGGTGCGCGACGTCGAGTGCGATGACGGCGCGACCCGCAAGACGCTGTGGCGCGGTCACGACGGGACCCTGGTCGAGTCGGTGCTGATGCGCTACACCGACCGCACCACCGTCTGCGTCAGCAGCCAGGCCGGGTGCGGCATGGCCTGCCCGTTCTGCGCCACCGGCCAGGCCGGCCTGACCCGCAACCTGTCGACCGCCGAGATCGTCGAGCAGGTCGTCGTCGCCAACGCCGCAGAGTCTGCCGTCGGCGGGCGCGTCAGCAATGTCGTGTTCATGGGCATGGGCGAGCCGATGGCCAACTACAACCGGGTCGTCGCCGCCGTACGCCGCCTGATCGAGCCGACGCCCTACGGCCTCGGCATGAGCCAGCGCAACATCGTCGTGTCCACCGTCGGGCTGGTACCCGCCATCAAGCGCCTCACCGAGGAGGGCCTGCAGATCACCCTCGCGCTCTCCCTGCACGCGCCCGACGACGAGCTGCGCAACACCCTGGTGCCGGTCAACACCCGCTGGCCGGTCAGCGAGGTCCTTTCGGCGGCGCTCGCCTACACGAAGACCACCGGCCGCCGGCTGTCGATCGAGTACGCCCTGATCCGCGACGTCAACGACCAGCCGTTCCGGGCCGACCTGCTCGCCAAGCGCCTCAAGGGCAAGCTCGTGCACGTCAACCTCATCCCCCTGAACCCGACGCCGGGCTCGGAGTGGGACGCCAGCCCGAAGCCGGTCGAGAAGGAGTTCGTACGACGGCTCCGCGCCGCGGGCATCGCGACGACGGTGCGGGACACCCGCGGCCGGGAGATCGCCGGTGCCTGCGGCCAGCTCTCGGCAGCCGAGGCTGCTGTCTAGCCCTGGAAGAAGGCGGCGGCGATCGCGGCGAGCTGCGTGCTGTTCGGCATCGGGGCGATCTGGGTGCGGCTGTCGTGCGAGCCGCGCTGCCACTGGGAGTAGGTCTCGGCGAAGTCGCCGGCCGGCGTGTTGAAGTCGGTGCAGTAGTTGCAGCCGAACCACGGGGTGCCGGCCGGGATGCCGCGCATCCGCTCGTAGGCGTCCCGCAGGGCCGGGGTCATGTGCGCCGCGTCGTAGGCGTGGCCCATCTCGTGCGACATGACGTGGCGCAGGAGCGTCGCCGACTCGGTGCTGCAGGAGCGGATGAAGACGTCGACGTGGTGGCGCTCGGGGTAGGTGAGCCCGAGGTAGCCCGACTTCGCGCCGAGGAAGGAGACCGTCACGCCGGAGCGCTGGCCGGTGTCACGCAGCGTCGCAAGTGCGGCCTGGCCACGCTTGGCCTGCCAGCCCGGGCCGGCGCACACGTCGGAGGGGGCGGTACGGCGGGGAGCGGCCTTGGCCGGCTTCGTCCGCTTGGCCGGGTTCGCGACGACGGGGGCGACCGCGACGGGGACGTCCGGGACGACCGTGGCGGCCTCAGGAGAGGGCGAGTCGGTGACCGTGGGTGACAACGGCGTGGTCGCGGCGAGCGGCGTCAGGTCCGCGTGGGCGACCGAGGAGTGCGCCTGCGAGCCGACGATTGCCGCCAGCGCGAGCGTGAGCGTGGCGACGGCGAGCCAGCCGCGGCGGCCGCGGAGCTCGAGCCGGGAAGGAGCCATACTGACTACTCGGCGTGACTAGTCACTTCCTGTAGTCGCCGATTACGCCTGGTGACCGGTGGCCGGCTGGTGCTGCCCGCGGAACCTGGGAGGATGGACCCATGCGCATGCGGGAGGTGGTGCTGCTCGGCGCCACCGGGTCGATCGGCACCCAGGCGGTGGACGTCGTCCGGCGCAACCCCGAGCGCTTCCGGGTCGTCGGCCTGGCCGCCGGCGGCGACCGGGTCGAGCTGCTGGCCCGGCAGGCCCTCGACCTCGGGGTCGAGGTGGTCGCGGTGGCCAAGGCGACGGCCGCCCAGGACCTGCAGCTCGCCTTCTACGCGGCGGCCCAGGCGCGCGGCTTCAGCGCGGGCGACTACGCCGTACCGAAGATCCTCGCCGGTCCCGACGCGGCGACCGAGCTGGCCGGCTGGCCGTGCGACACCGTCCTGAACGGCATGACCGGCTCGGTCGGCCTGGCGCCCACCCTGGCCGCGCTGGCGGCCGGCCGCACCCTCGCGCTGGCCAACAAGGAGTCCCTGGTCGCCGGCGGCCCGCTCGTCCAGGCCGCCATCTCGCGGCCGGACCAGGTGGTGCCGGTCGACTCCGAGCACTCCGCACTCGCGCAGTGCCTGCGCGGCGGGCGCGCCGAGGAGGTGCGCCGGCTCGTCCTCACGGCCAGCGGCGGCCCGTTCCGGGGCCGTTCCGATCTCGATGCCGTCACGCCGGAGGAGGCACTCGCCCACCCCACCTGGGACATGGGCCCGGTGGTGACCGTCAACTCGGCGAACCTCGTCAACAAGGGGCTCGAGGTGATCGAGGCCCACCTGCTCTTCGGTACCCCCTACGACAGCATCGACGTGGTCGTGCACCCGCAGTCGTTGGTCCACTCGATGGTGGAGTTCGTCGACGGGTCGACGCTCGCGCAGGTCAGCCCTCCCGACATGCGGCTGCCCATCGCCCTGGGCCTGGCCTGGCCCGACCGGCTGCCCCGCGAGGGCTACGGCATGGACTGGTCCGCCGCGTCGACCTGGGAGTTCCTGCCGCTCGATGCCGCTGCCTTCCCCGCCGTCGACGTCTGCCGCGCCGCCGGCCGCCGCGGCGGGACCGCACCGGCGGCGCTCAACGCCGCCAACGAGGAGTGCGTCGGGGCCTTCCTGGCCGGCCGGTTGCCCTTCCCGCGCATCGTCGAGGCGGTCGCCCGGGTCGTCGACGAGCACGACTTCAGGGAACGTCCGACACTGTCCGAGGTGTTGGAGACTGAGGTGCACGCGCGCTCCGCTGCACGCCGGCTCGTCGGATCGGAGGTCTGAGGGTGCTCACCGCCATCGGCATCGTGGCGTTCGTCGTCGCCCTGCTGACGTCCGTCATGATCCACGAGGGCGGCCACTTCCTCACCGCGCGCCGCTATGGCATGAAGGCCACCCAGTTCTTCGTCGGCTTCGGGCCGACGCTGTGGTCGACGCGTCGCGGTGAGACGGAGTACGGCGTCAAGGCGATCCCCGCCGGCGGCTTCGTGAAGATCGTCGGGATGACGCCTCTCGAGGAGGTCGAGCCGGGGGACGAGGACCGCGCCTTCTTCCGGCAGCCGGCCGGCAAGCGCACCGTCGTGCTGATGGCGGGCTCGTTCATGCACTTCGTCATCGCGGTCGTTCTCGTGCTCATCGCGTCCTTCGCGATCGGGCAGGTCGTCGAGACCAGTCCCGCCCTGGCCAAGACCTCGGACTGCGTCGCGTCGGGCACGGACCAGGCCTGTGGCAAGGCGGGCGCCGTGCCCGCACCGGCGAAGGCCGCCGGCGTGCGGCCCGGCGACGTCGTCACCGCCATCGACGGCCGCAAGGTGAAGGACGGCGAGGACTTCGTCACGAGGGTCCGGGCCAGTGCCGGGAAGCCATTGGTCCTCACCCTGCTCCGCCACGGGCAGAGCGTCCAGCTGACCGTGCTGCCGGTCCCGGTGGACCGCCCCTCGCTCAAGGACCCGAAGAAGACCGAGACGGTCGGGGCGATCGGTGTGAACGTCCAGCAGCGCCTCGTCACGCAGCGACAGGGCTTCGTGCAGTCCTTCAAGGACAGCGGCACCACCATGGGCCTGATCGTGAAGTCCATCGGCACGACGCTGACCGCGAAGCTCGGAACGGTCACCAAGCTCTACTCGCCGCACCGCGACCCGGCTGGGCTCATCGGTCCGGTCGGTGCCGGTCGCATCAGCGGCGAGGTCCTCGCGAGCCAGGAGACGACGGGCGTGAAGGCGCTCACGTTCATCGGCATCATCGCCAGCCTCAACTTCTTCGTCGGCGTCTTCAACCTGCTCCCCCTGCTGCCGCTCGACGGTGGTCACATCGCGGTCGTGTGGTTCGAGACGGCCCGTGACCGGCTTCGCCGGATGCGTGGCTATGTCGGGGAGCTGCAGCGGGTCGACCTCACCAAGCTCATGCCGCTGACCTACGCCGTCGTACTCGCCTTCATCGGACTGACCGTGTGGATCCTCGGTGCCGACATCGTCAACCCGGTCAAGCTGCCCCAGTGACCGTCTCGTTGGGCATGCCTGCCGCGCCGCCGGCACTGCTGGCGCCGCGGCGCCAGACCCGGCAGCTCGACGTCGGCGGTGTGCTCGTCGGCGGCGGCGCGCCGATCAGCGTGCAGTCGATGACGACCACGGTGACTGCCGACGTCAACGCGACGCTGCAGCAGATCGCCGAGCTGACCGCCACCGGCTGCCAGATCGTCCGCGTCGCGGTGCCCGACCCGGTCGACGCCGAGGCCCTGCCGCAGGTGGTCAAGCACAGCCAGATCCCGGTGATCGCCGACATCCACTTCCAGAGCAAGTACATCTTCGCGGCGATCGACGCGGGATGTGCCGCTGTGCGCGTCAACCCGGGCAACATCCGCGAGTTCGACGGGAAGGTCGGGGAGGTGGCCCGGGCCGCGCGCGAGTCGGGCACGCCGATCCGCATCGGCGTCAACGCCGGCAGCCTCGACAAGCGGATCATGGCGAAGTACGGCAAGGCCACGCCGGAGGCGCTCGTCGAGTCGGCGCTCTGGGAGTGCTCGCTGTTCGAGGAGCACGACTTCCGCGACATCAAGATCTCGGTGAAGCACAACGACCCGGTCGTGATGGTGCAGGCCTACCGCCTGCTCTCGCAGCAGTGCGACTACCCGTTGCATCTCGGCGTCACCGAGGCCGGGCCGGCCTTCCAGGGCACGATCAAGTCCGCGGTTGCCTTCGGCGCCCTGCTCGCCGAGGGCATCGGCGACACGATCCGGGTGTCGCTGTCCGCGCCTCCGGTCGAGGAGGTCAAGGTCGGGCTGTCGATCCTGGAGTCGCTCAACCTCAAGCAGCGCGGCCTCGAGATCGTGTCGTGCCCGTCCTGCGGGCGCGCGCAGGTCGACGTCTACACGCTCGCCGAGCAGGTCACGGCAGGGCTGGAGGGACTCACGGTTCCCCTGCGCGTCGCCGTGATGGGCTGCGTCGTCAACGGACCCGGCGAGGCCCGCGAGGCCGACCTCGGGGTCGCGTCGGGCAACGGCAAGGGGCAGATCTTCGTCAAGGGCCAGGTCATCAAGACGGTCCCGGAGTCGCAGATCGTCGAGACCCTGATCGAGGAGGCGATGCGCCTCGCCGAGCAGTACGACGGCCCGTCGGGCGACCCGGCCATCGCGGTCTCCTAGAGTCCCGTCCGTGTCGAGGCCTGTTCCTTGCTGAGGACAGGGGGCGCACGCGTGCTCGACGGCCGCGACCTCGACGAGGTGCTCCGGGTGCTGGCCCGCGACCCGGTGGCCGACGCGTTCGTCGCAGCCCGGGTCGAGGCAGTCGGGCTTGACCCCTGGCGGCTCGGCGCCGAGATCTGGGGCTACGGCGAGCGGGGGCGGCTGGAGGCACTCTGCTACTCCGGGGCAAACCTGGTGCCGGTGCAGGCGCGTGCCGACGCCGTGCGTGCGTTCGCCGACCGGGCCCGCCGGCAGGGCCGGCGCTGCTCCTCCCTGGTGGGCCCGGCCGAGGCGGTGCTCGAGCTGTGGCGGCTGCTGCAGCCGCACTGGGGGCCGGCCCGCGACGTGCGTGAGGCCCAGCCGCTCATGGCCATCGAGGGCCCGCCGCTGGTGGAGCCCGACCCGGAGGTGCGGCTCGTGCAGCCCGACGAGATCGACGTCCTCATGCCGGCCTGCATCGAGATGTTCACCGCGGAGGTCGGGGTCTCGCCGCTCGTCGGCGACGGCGGCGCGCTGTACCGGGCCCGCGTCGAGGAGCTGATCGCGACCGGCCGGGCGTTCGCCCGGGTCGAGGACGGCACCGTCGTCTTCAAGGCCGAGGTCGGCGCGGCCACGTGGGCGGCCTGCCAGGTGCAGGGGGTCTGGGTGCACCCGTCGCTGCGTGGCCGCGGTGTCGGTACGGCGGGGATGGCCGCCGTCGTACAGGGCGCTCAGGAGTCCATCGCCCCGATCGTGAGCCTCTACGTCAACGACTTCAACACGGCAGCGCGGCAGTCCTACCTCCGGGTCGGGTTCCGGGAAGTCGGGACCTTCGCGAGCGTCCTGTTCTAGCGGGCGTGACGGTGGCCACATCCGGCCGTGTGCTGCACTTCGCGGAACGACTCCGGAGGTCCGCATGACCCTGCAGCTGAAGCCCGGCACGGCGTGGGCCGACGTCTATGCCCGGGCCCGCGCCGCCGCCCCTGAGGCCTTCGACGCCGACCGGATCCTGAACCTCGTCGGCGGCGAGTGGAAGCGCAGCGGCTCGCCGGGGGAGCACATCACCCCGGTCGATGGGAGCGCGATCCAGGGCCCGCCACGCATCGACCACGACGATGCCGTGACCGCGGTCGCCCAGGCTGCGGGTGAGCACAAGGCCTGGGCCGAGGTCGACCTCGACGAGCGCAAGGCGCGGGTGCTCCAAGCCGTCGAGTCGATGGAGGCCGAGCGCGAGACCCTCGCGCTGCTCCTCGTGTGGGAGATCGGCAAGCCGTGGCGCCTGGCCTGCGCCGACGTGGACCGCGCGCTGGACGGCGTGCGGTGGTACCTCGGCGAGATCGAGCGCCAGCTCGCCGGTCGCACGCCGCTGCCAGGACCGGTCAGCAACATCGCGTCGTGGAACTACCCGATGTCGGTGCAGATCCACGCCGAGCTGGTCCAGGCCCTGGCCGGCAACGCCGTGGTCGCCAAGACGCCCTCGCAGGGCGGCTTCCACACGCTGACCCTCGCGCACGCGTTCATGCGACGCGCCGGTCTGCCCGTGACGCTGCTGTCCGGGGTCGGTTCGTCGCTCGGCAACGCCCTCATCAGCGCCCCCGAGATCGGCGCGCTCGCCTTCGTGGGCGGCCGCACCAACGGTCGCAAGGCCGCAACGACGCTGGCCGACACGGGAAAGCGGCACTTCCTCGAGCAGGAGGGGCTCAACGCCTGGGGCATCTGGGACTTCAGCGCGTGGGACGAGCTCGCAGCGCACCTGAAGAAGGGCTTCGAGTACGCCAAGCAGCGGTGCACTGCCTACCCGCGCTACGTCGTGCAGCGCGAGCTGTTCCCGGAGTTCCTCGAGATGTACCTGCCCGTCGCGCAGTCGATCCGGTTCGGGCACCCGCTCGCGGTCGAGACGTCCTTCGACCCGTTGCCGGAGCTCGACTTCGGCCCGGTCATCCACGCCACGAAGGCTGCGGAGCTCGGTGACGTCTACGCCGAGGCCGTGCGCGGCGGCGCCGTACCCCTCTACCGCGGTGACCTCGCCGACGGCCGCTTCCTCGACGGGCAGGACACGTCGGCCTACGTCGCCCCGGCATGCGTGCTCGCGCCGCCGAGCAACTGGTCGCTGCACCACGCCGAGCCGTTCGGGCCGCTCGACTCCGTCGTCATCGTCGACACCGAGTCCGAGCTGCTCGCCGCGATGAACGCCTCCAACGGCTCGCTCGTCGCGTCGGTCGCGACCGACGACGCCGACTTCGGCGCCCGTGTCGCCGAGCAGCTGCAGGCCTTCAAGGTCGGCATCAACAAGCCGCGTAGTCGCGGCGACCGCGAGGAGGTGTTCGGCGGCAAGGGCGCCTCCTGGAAGGGCGCCTTCGTCGGCGGTGACCTGCTCGTGCAGGCGGTCACGGAGGGGCCCGAGGGCGAGCAGCTGTTCGGCAACTTCCCGACGTACTCCCTCTATCCCGAGAGCGTCTGACTCACCCCCACCCCGCCGCGCGCCGTCGCGAGGCCGTGGAGCACCAGATCGACGCGGCGGCCGTCGACCTCGACGACGTCTGCCACGGTCCGTCCGGCCGCGGCGACGTCGGCCACGGTGCGCGCCCCGTGCACGCAGAGGGCGCGGGCGAGATGGCCCTTCGTGTACTTGTTGTCGTGGCTGACCACGATGCGCCGGCCGCCCGTCTCCCGCAGCACGCGCACCTCGACCGCGCGGGGCACCCGGGCCAGCGCGGCGTAGGCGCCGGACCTCAGGTCGACGACCAGACCGCCGGCGGCCGCGAGCTCCGCCTCGAGAACGGGCCGCCAGATCGGCCCGAGGCCGCCCAGACCGGGCAGAACGGTCGTTCCGGACAGCCGGTACGGCGGCAGCCGGTCTCGCGGGCGAACCAGCCCGAACAGGGCGCTCGCGACCACCAGCGAGGAGTTGGCGCGCCGCCGGGCCGGGCCGTTCAGGGTGCGGTAGCCGAGCGCCTCGTAGAGCACGCCGGTGTAGAGCTCGAGCGCGGGCCGGGTCGGCGCGGTGGTGAGCGCGGCGTCCTGCTGGATCTGCCCGGCCTGTCCGGGCGAGAGACCGAGCGCGATGCGCAGGGCGTCGGGGTCACTGCGCGCGAGCCGCTGCACGCTCAGGACCAGGCCTCGACGCGTCTGCTCCAGGCCGGGGAACGACAGCGATTCCAGGTCGAGCGGCGGACCCGAGCCGCCCGCCGCCTTGCCCTCCGACGGGGGAAGCAGCACGAGCACGGCGACAGGCTAGCCACGCCCGCGTGTCAAGCCTTTATCGGGCTGTGACAATCGAAAGCCGCTCAAGCGGCCGCTTGTTATGTACCGTCCCCCCCGTCAGAGGCGGAGAGGGCGGAGCCATCAGTCAGCTGTTGACGTCGGGTACCGACTCGAGCGCGCCTGTTTCGGGCCAGGTCACGATCGGCCGGTCTCCCACGCAGATCTCGTGGCTGCGGTTCCGTCGCGACCACGTCGGGATGGTCTCTGCTGGCGTCGTCCTGTTCTTCATCCTGGTGGCGATCTTCGCCCCGCTCATCGCCAAGGTCTACGGCAAGACGCCCTACATCACCTACGGCCAGAACTCGCCCGGTCTGCTCGACGACTACGGCTTTCCCGCCGGCGCGCACGGTGGGATCAGCAGCCAGTTCTGGCTGGGCCTGGAGCCCTCCCTCGGGCGCGACACGTTCATGCAGCTCGTCTACGGCGCCCGCACGTCTCTGCTGATCTCGGGGGCGGCTGCGCTGATCACGACCGGCTTCGGCGTCCTCTACGGGATCGTCACCGCCTACCTCGGCGGCTGGGTCGACTCCATCGGCGGCCGGATCATGGACGTCGTCTACGCGTTCCCCGCGCTGCTCTTCATCATCGCGTTCAGCCCGGTCGTCGAGTCGCTGTTCGTGAAGCCCGACCAGGAGACGCCGAGCTGGCTGCGCTTCACCTCCATCATCTTCCTGCTCTCCGTGCTGGGCTGGGTCTACCAGGCGCGACTCATCCGCGGTCAGGTGCTCTCGCTTCGTGAGCGCGAGTTCGTCGACGCCGCACGCATGTCGGGCGCCAGCTCGTGGCGCATCGTCCGTCATGAGCTGCTGCCCAACTTGTGGTCGCCCATCCTGGTGACCTTCTCGCTCACGCTGCCGGCACTCATCACCACCGAGGCCGCCCTGGCCTTCCTCGGCGTCGGGATCGTCGAGCCGATCCCCGACTGGGGCCGCATGATCAACCGCGGCGCGCAGGTCTACACCGACGACCTGACCTACATGATCTTCCCGGGCCTGGCGCTCTTCCTGCTCGTCCTGTGCTTCAACCTGCTCGGTGACTCCGTGCGGGACGCGCTGGACCCGAAGAGCACCCGATAAAGGTCCAGATGAGGGAAACGACACCGCGCGCGGCTTGTGCCGGTGGCTCCACAACACGAAAGGTCAGTACATGAGGCGGAGCACGGGAGTGCGACTCGTCGCCATGAGCGGGATCCTCGCTCTTGCGGTGACAGCGTGCGGCGGCAGCAGCAGCGGTGGTGGCACGAAGGGCACCGCGAAGGGCGGTAGCAGCGGCGACAAGGCGTCTGCGCTTGCCTTCTCCATCGACAACAAGGCCAATGGCCCGGCGTACGACGTCCCGGGTCACACCACCGGCGGGATCGTCCACGACCTCGAGGACTCAGACTTCTCGCACCTCGACCCGGCGCGCATCTACGTCAACAACAACCAGTCGCTCGCGTTGCTCGTCGAGCGGCAGCTCAACACCTACATCGAGAAGGACGGGAAGATCACCCTCGTCGGTGACCTCGCCACCAACACCGGCGAGACCGCCGATGGTGGCAAGTCCTGGAAGTACACGCTGCGCCCGGGCGTGAAGTACGACGACGGCAACCCCATCAAGGCCTCCGACATCAAGTACGCCGTCGAGCGCGGTTTCGACCCGGCCTACACCGAGGGCCCGCAGTACCTCTACAGCTGGCTCGCCGGCAAGGCGTCGGGCGGCGACATCCACAAGTTCTACTCCGGGCCCTATGGCGGCAAGGAGCTGCCGGACACGAGCGTGAAGGCCGATGATGCCGCGGGCACGATCACGTTCTTCTTCGACCAGGCGCGCGCGGACATGCCGTTCGCCGCGGGGCTGACGACGACCTCTCCGGTCCAGAAGGCGAAGGACACCAAGGCCAAGTACGACATCCTCCCGCAGGCCACGGGGCCGTACAAGATCGCCTCACACGTCGTCGACAAGACGTTGACACTGGTGAAGAACACGCAGTGGGACCCCAACAGCGACCCGGCGCGGCACCAGTACGTCGACGGCTACAACTTCGAGTTCGGCACCGAGCAGCTCACCATCAACAAGCGGCTCATCGCCGCCAACGGCAACGACGCCAACGCCATGACCCTGGCGGACTTCGTACTGCCCGAGGTGCTCAAGCAGGTCCAGACCACGCCCGAGCTGACAGCGCGCACCACAGTCGGCAACACGGCATTCGTGATCGTGACCAACATCAACAACACCCGGATCCCGGACGTGGAGATCCGCAAGGCGCTGCTGTACGCGTTCCCGACCTTCCAGGTCCGGCAGATCGGTGGTGGTTCCTCGATCGGTGACTTCGCGTCGACCAACCTGTCGCCGACGGTGCCCGGCTACACGCCCTTCGACCTCTACGACCAGAAGAAGTTCCCGCAGGGGCAGCCGGACAAGGCGATGGCCATCCTGAAGTCCAAGGGCAAGGTCGGCATGCCGATCGTCTACGGCTACTCCAACACGCCGACCGGGCAGCAGGCCTCGGTTGCTGTCAAGGCGGGTCTCGAGAAGGCCGGCTTCAAGGTGATCCTCAAGCCGATCGACCGCAAGACGTTCTACGACATCATCGGCAAGGTCAAGAACACCTACGACCTCTACGGCGGCGGCTGGGGTGCTGACTGGCCGAGCGCCTCCACGGTCATCCCGCCGACGCTGGACGGGCGCACGATCGCTGACGGCTCGCCGAACTACGAGCACTTCAACGACCCCGAGGTCAACAAGGAGATGGACCGGATCCTGCTCGAGACCAACCTCGAGCAGGCGGCCAAGGACTGGGGCGCTCTCGACAAGAAGATCATGGAGAAGGTGCCGTACATCCCGCGTCTGTACGACAAGGCCACGACGCTGCACGGCCCGAAGGTCGGCGGCGTGTTCCTGAGCAAGGTGCTCGGCGAGCCGTCGCTCAACGGCGTCTACGTCATCAAGTAGCCCCCGCACCACGGCCGGCCCGCTGCTCGCGGGCCGGCCGTGGTCGCTCCACATCCGCGTTCATGCCGTAAGGAGGTGCCGTGCTCCGCTTCGTGATCCGCCGACTGATCACCTCGGTACTGATCCTGGCGGTCGTGAGCGCCGTGACGTTCTTCCTGTTCTTCGCCGTGCCGGGTGACCCGGGGCGGCTCTCGTGCGGCAAGGTCTGCGACCCCGCGAAGCTCTCAGAGATCCACCACAACCTCGGGCTGGACCGCCCGCTGCTGGTGCAGTACGGCGACTACATGAAGGGCATCGTCGTCGGCAAGACCGTCATCGAGGCCGGCGACAAGCTGCCCTGTCCCGCGCCGTGCTTCGGCTACTCCTTCGTCAACCACCAGCCGGTGTGGCAGACCTTCCTGGACCGCTTCCCGGCGACCGCGTCCCTCGCAGTCGGCGCGGCCATCTTGTTCCTGGTCGGTGGCGTCGCCCTCGGCGTGATCTCGGCGATCTTCCGCGGCCGGGCCTTCGACAAGCTGGCCATCGGCCTGTCCCTCACGGGCGCCTCGTTGCAGATCTACTTCATCGGCATCATCGCCCGGGCCCTCTTCGTCGACAAGCTGCGGTGGCTGCCACAGCCCGGCTACACACCACTGACCAAGGACCCGGTCGCGTGGTTCTCGGGCCTGCTGCTGCCGTGGCTCGTGCTGGCCTTCGTGAGCGCGGCGCTTTACGCCCGGCTGTCTCGAGCCTCGATGATTGAGGCGCTCCAGGAGGACTTCGTGCGCACGGGTCGGGCCCGCGGGTTGTCGGCCAGGTCGATCTACATGAAGCACGCCGGCCGGGCGGCGATCAGCCCCGTCATCACGGTCTTCGGCCTCGACCTGGCCGGCCTGCTCGGTGGGGCCATCATCACCGAGTCCGTCTTCTCGATCCAGGGAGTCGGGCGGCTTGCGATCAACTCCGTGTTCGCGTCGGACCTGCCCATGATCATGGCGACGGTTCTGCTCGCCGCGGTCGTCATCGTCGCGGCCAACCTCATCGTGGACATCGCCTACGCCCTCATCGACCCGCGGGTGCGCATCTCGTGACGAGCTCCAACATGCCCTTCCTCGAGGTGCGCGACCTCGAGGTGCGGTTCCCGACCGACGACGGTGTCGTCCGCGCGGTCGACGGTCTGTCCTTCACGCTGCAGCGCGGCGAGACCCTCGGCATCGTCGGGGAGTCCGGGTCCGGGAAGACGGTCACCGGGCTGTCCCTGCTCGGGCTGCACGACCGCAAGCGCACGCAGATCTCCGGGTCCATCTGGCTCGAGGGCACCGACCTGCTGACGCTGAGCGAGGGCGAGCTCAACGAGCTGCGCGGCGAGAAGATCGCGATGATCTTCCAGGACGCGCTGACCGCACTGAGTCCGTATTACACGATCGGCAACCAGATCGCCGAGGGCTACCGGCGGCATGCCGGCGGCAACAGGGCGGCCGCGAAGAAGCGCGCGGTCGACCTGCTCGGCCGGGTCGGCATTCCGCAGCCGGAGCGCCGCGTCGACAACTACCCCCACGAGTTCTCCGGCGGCATGCGCCAGCGGGCGATGATCGCGATGTCGCTCGCCAACAACCCCGCGCTGCTCATCGCCGACGAGCCGACCACAGCGCTCGACGTGACGGTGCAGGCGCAGATCCTCGACCTGCTCGCCGATCTGCAGAGCGAGTTCAACTCCGCGATCATCCTCGTCACGCACGACCTCGGCGTCGTCTCGCAGGTGGCCGACGACGTGCTCGTGATGTACGCGGGACGCTGCGTCGAGAAGGGCAACGTGCGGGCGCTGCTGTCGCGGCCGCAGATGCCCTACACCTGGGGGCTGCTCTCCTCGATCCCGCGGCTCAACAGCGACGTCGACGTACCGCTCGTCCCTGTCCGCGGCGCGCCGCCGAGCCTGATCGACCTGCCCGAGGGCTGTCCGTTCCAGCCGCGCTGTGACCACTCGTGGCGCGTCGTCGGGGATCGCTGCCGCACCGAGCGACCGCTGCTGCGGCCGTCGGGGGTGCCGGACGGCGCGCTCGCGTGCCACCTCGACGAGGAGACGCGCAACCGGATCGTCGACGAGGACCTCCTGCCGCTCTGGGAGGGTTCCCGGGCATGACGACGACCGCCGAGCCGTTGTTGCACGTCGAGAACCTCACCAAGCACTTCCCGATCCGCAGCGGGCTCATCCTGCAGCGCCAGGTCGGCGCCGTCCGCGCTGTCGACGGCCTCGACTTCTCCGTGTCCGCAGGCGAGACCCTCGGCCTGGTGGGGGAGTCAGGATGCGGCAAGACGACGACAGGCCGCCTCATCGCGCGCCTGCTCGAGCCGACCAAGGGGTCGATCTTCTACGAGGGTCGCGACATCGCGCACCTGTCGGTGCGCGAGCTGCGTCCGATCCGCGGCGAGATCCAGATGATCTTCCAGGACCCCTACTCCTCGTTGAACCCGCGGCACACGGTCGGCTCGATCGTGTCCTCGTTCATGGAGGTGCAGGGGATCGACCCGCCCGGGGGGCGCAAGAAGCGGGTGCAGGAGCTGCTCGAGACGGTGGGGCTCAACCCGGAGCACTACAACCGCTACCCGCACGAGTTCTCCGGGGGGCAGCGCCAGCGCATCGGCATCGCCCGCGCGCTGTCGCTGAAGCCCAAGCTGATCGTCGCCGACGAGCCGGTGTCGGCGCTCGACGTGTCGATCCAGGCGCAGGTGGTCAACCTGCTGCAGCAGCTGCAGAGAGACCTCGACCTCGCCTTCATCTTCATCGCGCACGACCTTGCGATCGTCCGGCACATGTCGGATCGGGTCGCCGTGATGTACCTCGGCAAGATCATGGAGATCGCCGACCGCAACACGCTCTACAACTCGCCGCGCAACCCCTACACGCACGCGCTGCTCTCCGCGGTGCCCGAGGTCGACCACAGCGTCGAGGGCGACGTGCGTCCGCGGCTGCGGCTCACCGGTGACGTCCCGAGCCCGGCCAACCCGCCGTCAGGCTGCCCGTTCCGCACCCGGTGCCCGCGGGCGCAGTCGATCTGTGCCGAGCTCGAGCCGCCGTTGTCGCAGGTGAGCGGCAGCGAGATCGGCCACCGCAGCGCTTGCCACTTCCCCGTGACTCCGGAGAACCCGCTCACCCCCGGCGGGGAAGCCAACGCCGCTGTCATCGCCTGAACGGCGACTGAACGTCGGCCGCTGTGGGGCACCGCGCGCGTAACGGCACTGCGGCTGGTTGCGACTGACAGTCGACCAGCATCGACAGGCAGGGAGAGCCGGCCGTGCAGCACGGCGCCCGACCGAACGCTCCGACTGGCCCGGTGTTCGTCGACGCCACCGGCCGCCGCGGGCGTCGCGTACGCCGCGTCTTCTGGGTCCTCGGTGCCGTGATGGCCGCGTACGTCGGCGTCCTGATCCTCGCCCTGCTGGGACCCCCCGGCCTGTCCCGGCTGGCCGTGCCCGGCCTCGGCCCCGTGCTACCCGGGCCCGCCGCGGCTCCGCTGCGCACGACGACCGGCTCGCACGGCAGCCCGGCCCGCGTCCTCACCCGCTCCAGCGAGGGCCCTGCGCCGTCGTTTGCCCCGGTCGAGGTGCCCCCCGGTCCGCGCGTGCGGCCCGTGAGCCCGGCAGCGACCTCGGCTGCCTCGCCCGCTGCGACCCCGTCAGCCCTGACGGCGCCGACGCCCGCGCCGAGTCGCTCGGCGCACCCGACGGGACCACCGGCGACGTCCCCGACGTCGCCCGCCCCCTCGTCGACGAAGGCGCCTCCTGGCCGGACCAGTCCCCGTCCGTCACCCAGGAGCAGCCATGCCCGGGGCGGGTCGGCCGCGCCGAGCCCGACGCCGTGACCGGGACACCCAGCGACGCGCGGCACCGGCAGCCCAAGGCGCACTGGGGTCTGCTCGCCATCACGCTCGTTGCCGTGCTGATGGCACTGGTGCTGCAGAGCCTCAGCGAGGGGCTGGGCCGAGCCGGCACGCAGACGTCGCAGGTGAGCCGCCCCACAGCCGTGCCAGGTCGAGGCGCCGTCGTCTACCGCCAGGACAGTGCGCTGACGTCGCGAGGGCTGCCCGAGCGGACCGTCGCCCTCACGTTCGACGACGGGCCGGATCCCACCTGGACCCCGCGCATCCTCGCCGTCCTCGCGCGCGAGCACGTACCGGCCACGTTCTTCGTCGTGGGCGCCCGGGCCGCGAAAGCACCGGCGCTGGTGCGTCGGGAGATCGCGGAGGGCAACGAGGTCGGAAACCACACCTGGTCACATGCTGACCTGGCTGTCGTGCCGGCGTGGCGACGCAACCTCGAGCTCTCGTTGGGTCAGCTCGGGCTCGCCGGCAGCGGGCGCATCACGAGCGCTCTTCTCCGACCCCCGTACTCGTCGGGCCCGGACGCGCTGACGGCCGGCGACATCGCTGCACTCCGTGCCGAGACGCGAGCCGGCTACGTCGTGGTCCTCTCAGACCGCGACACCGAGGACTGGCAGCGGCCGGGGGTCGCACGCATCGTCGCCGGCGGGTCGCCACCTGACACGCGCGGTGTGATCGTGCTGATGCACGACGGCGGGGGCGACCGCTCGCAGAGCGTCGCTGCGCTGCCCGGAATCATCTCGGCGTACAGGGACGCCGGCTTTCACTTCACCACCGTCTCGGGTGGCCTGGGTCTGCCGGCCACTGCCGGCGACCAGCGCGTCACCGGGCTGCGCGCGCTGCAGGGCATCGGACTGCTCGCCGCGGTGCGCATCTCGAGCGCGTTCGTGCGCGGCGTGGGCTGGGTCGTCGTGCCGTTCGGCATCCTGGCCCTCCTGCGCACCCTGCTGGTGATGGCCGTGGCCCGTCGACACGTGCGCGTCTCGACGCGGCGCCTGCTCGGCGAGTCGTCGTTGCCGCACGTCTCCGTCCTCGTGCCTGCGTACAACGAGGCTGTCGGCATCGCCCAGTCGGTGCGCTCCCTCGCCGCCAGCCACTACCAGGACCTCGAGGTCCTGGTGATCGACGACGGCTCCACCGACGGAACCGCGGAGATCGTCGAGGCCCTGGCGCTGCCCAACGTGCGCGTCATCCGGCAAGCCAACGGCGGCAAGGCGGCGGCGCTGCGCACCGGTACGAGGGAAGCCAGCCACGACGTGCTGGTGATGCTCGACGGCGACACGGTGTTCGAGCCGGACACGATCCGCCGGCTCGTCCAGCCGCTCCGCGACAGCCGCGTCGGCGCGGTCAGCGGCAACACGAAGGTCGGCAACCGCCAGGGGCTGCTCGGGCGCTGGCAACACCTCGAGTACGTAGCGGGCTTCAACCTCGACCGTCGGCTGCTCGACCTCATGCGGTGCATCACGACGGTGCCTGGCGCGGCCGGCGCCTTCCGCCGCGAGGCCGTGTTGGCGGCGGGCGGGCTCAGCACCGACACGCTCGCGGAGGACACGGACATCACGATGGCGATCCTCCGCGCGGGCTACGAGGTCGTGCACGAGGAGCGCGCGCGGGCCTGGACCGAGGCACCCAGCAATGTGACGGATCTCTGGCGGCAGCGCTGGCGGTGGGGCTACGGCACCTTGCAGTGCATCTGGAAGCATCGCGGTGCAGTGCGCGAGGGTGGCGCCAGCCGGCGCCTCGGGCTGGTCGGGTTGCCGTACATGCTGGTGGCACAGGTCGTCCTGCCCGTCCTCGCACCTGTCATCGACGTCTTTGCCCTTCACGGCTTGCTGACCGGGTCGGGCGGCCGCGTGGCCCTCGTCTGGCTCGCTTACCTCGCCCTGCAGGTGGCAGCCGCCGCTTACGCCCTGCACCTGGACGGTGAGAGCCTCCGGCCGCTCTGGGCCTTGCCGCTGCAGCAGTTCTTCTTCCGACAGCTGATCTACCTCGTCGTGATCCAATCGGTCGTGAGTGCGTTGTCAGGTGCCCACCTGCCTTGGCACAAGCTGGAGCGGAGCGGCGAGGTCCGCGTTCCGGCCTGAAATGCCTTGGGTCGTCGCCGATAGGCTCGGTACCCGCCCACCTGGAGGTCGACCGTGCTCCGCATGTCCACGCTGTTCCTGCGCACCCTGCGTGAGGATCCGGCGGACGCGGAGGTCCCGAGCCACCGGCTGCTCGTCCGTGGCGGCTACGTCCGTCGGGTCGCGCCGGGCATCTACTCGTGGCTTCCGCTCGGTGTCCGGATGCTCGAGCGGGTCAGCCGCATCGTCCGCGAGGAGATGGACCGCATCGGCGGTCAGGAGGTGCTCTTCCCCGCACTGCTGCCCCGGGAGCCCTACGAGGCGACCGGGCGCTGGACGGAGTACGGCGACGGCATCTTCCGACTCAAGGACCGCAAGGGCAACGACTACCTGCTCGGCCCGACGCACGAGGAGCTCTTCACCCTGATGGTGAAGGGCGAGTACTCGTCGTACAAGGACCTGCCTCTCACGCTCTACCAGGTGCAGACGAAGTACCGCGACGAGGCACGGCCGCGGGCCGGGATCCTGCGCGGCCGCGAGTTCGTCATGAAGGACAGCTACTCCTTCGACGTGTCCGACGACGGTCTGCAGGTGTCCTACGACGCACACCGCGTCGCCTACCAGCGGATCTTCGAGCGGCTGGGACTTTCGTACAAGATCGTGTCCGCGGTCAGCGGCTCGATGGGCGGCAGCGCGTCCGAGGAGTTCCTCGCGACGACCGAGAACGGTGAGGACACCTACGTCGCCTGCAGCAACTGCGACTACGCCGCCAACGTCGAGGCCGTGCAGGTGCAACCGCCTGCACCCGCCGACCCTGCCGCGCAGCCGCCGATCGAGGTCCTCGACACGCCCGACACGCCGACCATCGAGACGCTCGTCGACCTGCTGCAGAGCAAGGGCTACGACGTCGACGCGAGCCGGACGCTGAAGAACGTCGTCGTGAAGCTGCGCACGCCCGGTAGCGACAAGACCGAGGTGCTCGTCGTCGGCGTGCCCGGCGACCGCGAGGTCGACATGAAGCGCCTCGAGGCCAATGTGCACCCGGCGGAGGTGCTGCCCTTCGAGGCTGCCGACTTCGCGAAGCACCCACAGCTGCGTCGTGGCTACATCGGGCCGCAGGTGCTGGCAGGCCTGGGGATCCGCTACCTCGTCGACCCGCGCGTCGCCGTTGGCAGCGCGTGGGTGACGGGAGCCAACGAGGACGGCAAGCATGCCGTCAACGTCGTCTCCGGACGCGACTTCACGCCTGCGGGGAGCATCGAGGCGGCGGAGGTGCGGGCCGGCGACCCCTGCCCGCGTTGCGGCTCGCCGATGTCGATCGACCGGGGGATCGAGATCGGGCACATCTTCCAGCTGGGCCGCAAGTTCGCCGACGCGCTCGACCTCAAGGTGCTCGACCAGAACGGCAAGCAGGTCGTCGTGACGATGGGCTCCTACGGCATCGGCGTCTCGCGGGCGATCGCGGCGATCGCCGAGCAGTCGTACGACGACAAGGGCCTGTCGTGGCCGCGCGCCGTCGCGCCCGCCGACGTGCATGTTGTCGCGATGGGCAAGGACAACCAGCTGCCTGAGGCGGAGCGCATCTCTGCCGAGCTCGAGCAGGCGGGGCTGACGGTGCTGCTCGACGACCGCGGCGCGTCCTTCGGTGTCGCGTTCAAGGACGCCGAGCTGCTCGGCATCCCGACCGTCCTCGTGGTCGGCAAGGGACTCGCGGACGGCGAGGTGGAGGTCCGCGACCGCCGCAGCGGTGATATCCGCAAGGTGGCTGTGGCCGATGCGGTGAGCACCGTCGTCGCGGACGTCCGTGGCGGCTAACGGGACCTCCCTCGAGGCGGTGCTGTTCGACTGGGGCGGCACGCTGTCGGTGTACGAGCCGGTGGACATGCTGGGCATGTGGCGGATCGCCGCAGCCGTGCTTGCACCGGACGACCCCGAACCGGTGGCCCAGCGCCTGCTGGCCGCCGAGGACCACTGGTGGCGGGTCCACGTCGCTGCGGGCGACCGCAGCGGCACGACGGAGGAGCTGATCCGCTCCGTCGCCGCGGAGACCGGTCTCGACGTGGTGGCCGCGGCCCAGTCGGCGTACCTGTCGGCGTGGGGCGAGACCGTCGCGCACGACCCCTGTGCGGCGGAGGTGCTCCGCGAGCTCCGTCGGCGCGGTCTGCGGACCGGCCTGCTCTCCAACACGCACTGGCCGCGTGCGGTGCATGAGCAGTGGCTCGCGAAGGACGGGCTGCTCGACCTGCTCGACGTGCGCCTGTACACGAGCGACATGACACACATGAAGCCGCACCGGGAGGCGTTCGCTGCGCTGCTCGCCGCGGTGGGCGTCACCGATCCGGCGCGCGCCGTCTTCGTCGGTGATCGACCGCGCGACGACATCGCCGGCGCGAAGGCGGCCGGGATGCGCGCCGTGCTGCTGACGGGACGGCCGGTGCCGCCGTCCGATGTGACCGCTGACGCCGAGCTCGCGGACCTGTCCGGTCTGCTCGACCTCGTGGACAGCTGGTGAGCGCGGAGCGCGCGGCCGCGGTCGAGGCGGTGTGCCCGCGTCGCCTCTACGGACACGGCCGCAGCACCCCCGCCGACGACCTCACGGCCCTTGCCGACGAGGCCTCCCGTGGCGGTGAGCCCGACCGCTACGGCGAGGGCGGCGTCGTCACCGAGGTCGAGGAGCAGGTGCGGGACCTCCTCGGCGCGGAGGCCGCCGTACTTCTCCCGAGCGGGACCATGGCCCAGCAGATCGCCTTGCGGGTCCATGCCGACCGGACAGGGCGGCGTGCGGTCGCGATGCACCCGTCGTCGCACCCGCTGCTCCATGAGGAGGGCACCCTCGCCGCGCTGCACGGCCTGACCCCGGTCGCCGTCGGCCGGCCGGAGGAGCTCGTGACCATCGACGAGCTGCTCGCACCGCCGGAGCTCGCCGCGGTGCTGCTCGAGCTGCCGCAGCGCGAGACCGGCGGACAGCTGATGGCGTACGACGGCGTCGCCGAGCTCTCGGCCCGGTGCCGCGCGGGCGGCACCGCGCTGCACCTCGACGGCGCGCGCCTGTGGGAGTGCGGCCCGGCCTACGCCCGCCCCCTGTCAGACCTCGTCGCCCTGGCCGACTCGACCTACGTCTCCCTCTACAAGGGGCTCGCCGGCGTCGCCGGCGCCATCCTGCTGGGCGACGCGGAGCTGGTCGCGGCCGCGCGCATCTGGCGCCGGAGGCACGGCGGCACACTGCCGAGCCTGTGGCCGCTCGCGCTGGGCGCGCGGCGCGGCTTGCGCGAGCACCTGCCCCGGATGCCCGACTACGTCGCTCACGCGGTGGCGCTGGCCGCGGCGATCGGCGCGGTGGCCGAGGTGCCTACCCAGCCCGTGACACCGCTGTTCCACGTCGTGCTGCCGGCCGCGCCGGAGCAGGCGGAGGAGGCGCTCCTCGACGTGGCCGAGGAGAGCGGGGTGTTCCTCGGTCGCGCGGCGCCGGGACCGCGGGAGGGCACCAGCCGGCGCGAGCTCTACGCCGGTGCTGCCGCGCTGGAGGTGACGCCCGAGGAGGCGGCTGACCTGTTCAGCCGGGTCGTGGCGAAGCTCGGATGACGACGGTCTGGGACGTCGACGGCTGGACGCCGCTGCCGCCCCTCGACGGTGACACCGCGGCGGATGTGTGCGTCATCGGGCTCGGTGGCACCGGCCTGACGGCGGTCAGCGAGCTCGTCGCCCGCGGCGTACGGGTCGTCGGCATCGATGCGGGAGACGTGGCGGGTGGAGCAGCCGGCCGCAACGGCGGCTTCCTGCTGGCCGGCCTCGCGCAGCCGCACCACCGGATGGCCGCCGCTCTCGGGCGCGACCGGGCCGCCGCGTTGCACCGGCTGACCCTCGAGGAGATGGCGCGGATGCAGGCCGCGACGCCGGCCGAGGTGCGCCGCACCGGATCGCTGCGCATCGAGGACACGGCGGCGGGCCTCGTCGACTGCGCCGAGCAGGCCGCGGCGCTGCGCGCCGACGGCTTCGCCGTGGAGGACTACGACGGCATCGAGGGACGCGGGCTGCTCTTCCCGGACGACGGCGTTCTGCAACCGCTCGCCCGCTGCCGGGCGCTCGCGTCGTCGTACGGCGCCGTGCTCCATGAGCAGACCCCGGCCGTGCACCTCGCCGAGGGCCTGGTCACGACGCCGCACGGCTCGGTGCGCTGCGGCAGCATCCTGGTCTGCGTCGACGGGCGGCTCGAGCTGCTGCTCCCCGAGCTCGCCGGCACGGTGCGCACGGTGCGCTTGCAGATGCTCGCGACGGCAGCGACGGACGCGGTGCGGGTGCCGCGACCGGTCTACCTGCGCGACGGCTACGAGTACTGGCAGCAGCTGCCTGACGGGCGGCTTGCGGTCGGTGGTTTCCGCGACGTCGGAGGCGCCGCCGAGGAGACCCACAGCACGGCCACGACGCCGCTCGTGCAGGACGCGATCGAGCGCCTGGTGCGGGACCGCATCGGCGTGCAGGCGCCCGTGACGGCCCGGTGGGCCGCGTCCGTGGGCTACACGCGCAGCGGCCTGCCGTACGTCGGAGAGATCCGTCCCGGTGTCTTCGCCGCCGGCGGCTACTGCGGCACCGGCAACGTCGTCGGAGCCCTCTGCGCCCGCGCGCTGGTGGCGATGACCCTCGGCCACGACGACCCCGCGCTCGCCCTCACCAACACCGCGCCGTGATCAGGCAGCGCTCTGACCTCGAGGTCCGACACGTACGTGGTCACGAGGGTGTGTCGGTGCCGGGGAGGGCGACGGTGGCCGGGGTGACGCCGGCGCGCCTGCGCCACTGGGCGGCCCGCACCGCCGTCTCCTGCAAGCCGGCGACAGCGAGCCGCCGCAGCGCCTGATCGTCGGTGCCGGCGACCAGGTCGCGCCAGCGGACGGACAGCCCCGCTTCGAGGCGGACCGCGAGCTGCAGCGCGGCAGGAGCGTCGGCCACGGCGACGTCGTACGACGGCAAGGGGGCGGGCGCGGTGACACCTGCTGCTTGGAGGGCAGCGACGAGCTGGTCGCGCCGGGCCCGGTGGCTGTCGTACGCCGTCACGGCGATGCGCCGGCCGGCGTCGTCGAGGCGGGCGCCGAGGACCCCGTAGGCGTAGACGGCCGCGTGCTCGGCCTCGACCAGGGTGACCAGCCGCTCGGTGACCGTCATGGAAGGGCGACCGGGTGCGAGGCCTCGCTGGCTGCAAGCGACGCGAGCAGTGCCGCGAGCGGGCGCGACGCGAGGAGCGCCGCGGCCGCGTGGGCGGAAGCGGCGGAGCGCTCCGCGGCGACGAGTGCGACCGGATGCACGGCCGGCAGCACGCGGGGCGCGACGGGCGACGCGGAGGTCGCCGGCGGAGCCAGGGCAGCGAGATGCTCCTCGTGCTCGGCCCGGATCGCCCCGAGCGTCGCGGCCAGCGCCGGTGAGGACTCGACGGCCGAGGAGTACAGCTCCAGCAGCTGCCGCTCGCGGGCGATCGCCGCCTGCCGCAGCGCCACGTCCGGATCGAGCGCGGCCGGCGTTTGCGGGGCATGAGACGTGCACGCGGCAACGGGGGAGAGCAGCGCCGCCTGCAGCAGCCGCCGGCGCGACGGGGAGACGCTCATCGCAGGCACACAACCACAGCTAGTGTGATCAGCAGCTCGTCGCTCCACCACAACAGCAGAGGGGGTCGTCCGCGATGACCGCCTCGGGATCAGGGACAGCCGCGCGCCTCTCGCAGCTGCTTGCGCCGCTGGTCGAGACGACCGGCGCCGACCTCGAGGACGTCGACGTCAGCAAGGCCGGCAGGCGCAGCGTCGTGCGCGTCGTCGTCGACCGCGACGGCGGCGTGAGCATGGACGACGTGGCCGATGTCAGCCGCGCGGTGTCGGATGCCCTCGATGCCCTCGACGAGGCGGAGCCCGGCATGCTCGGCCCGTCGTACGTGCTCGAGGTCACGTCGCCTGGCGTCGATCGGCCGCTGACGCTGCCTCGGCACTGGCGTCGCAACGTGGGTCGGCTCGTCACCGTCGTACCGACTGATG
>JAODNA010000229.1 GCA_025465135.1 Frankiales bacterium
CGACCCGCGCCGGCGAACCGCTGCGCGCGATGCGCCGCGACGTCGTACGACGACGCCTGCTCCAACGCCTCCGCTGTCCACCAGAGCCGGTGCCCGGCAGGGTGCTTCGAGCGGGCCCGCTGCTTCAGCACGGCCTGCTCCAGTGCGAGCGGACCGAGCTCCGGACCTGCAGCCGCGCGCATCGTCTCGGCCGCTCTGATGCGTGCCGACGGGGCGAGGTCGAGGGCGCCCGCCTGCGCGACGGCGTCGCGACCGGCCGGGGAGAGCAGACGACGGGCCTGCTCGGGAGTCAGCGGCGCTGCTTGGCCCGGCTCGCCTTCGGCGAGACCAGCCGCGTGCCCGACCACTCGGGGCAGGCGCTCGTGCTGCGGGTGCTCGACAGGCCGGCGGTGGGCGCGGCCTCGTCGATGTCGCTCGGCTCGACGTGCCCGTCACGTCCGGCCTTGGGGGTGAGGAGCCACACGACGCCGCTGTCACCGAGGTTGGTCAGCGCGTCGACGAGAGCGTCGACGAGGTCGCCGTCGCCCTCCCGCCACCAGATGAGGACGACGTCGACGACCTCGTCGGAGTCGTCGGTGGCGATCAGCTCGGTGCCGGCCCGCGCCACCACGTCGGTCATGAGGTCCGCGTCGACGTCGTTGTCCGCACCGACGACCTGCACGACCATGCCGGGCTCGATGCCGAGCCGCTCAGCCAGGCCACGCTGTCCCGCGTGGTCCGCGGACGTGCTCACGACAGGCCCCTTCCTCCGCCGCCCCGGAGGGGTGGATGCCGGTAGTCCACCGGACCGGGCCCCTCGGCGCAAGTGCCCCCTGCGTGTGCGACGCGGCCGGAGCGAGCAGACTTCCCCTGTGACCGCCCCTTCCACGCCTGCGAGGCCCTGACATGTGCCGCAGCATCCGCACGCTCCGCGCCGCTGACCCGACCACCGGTGACGTGACCGCCGCCGCGCGCCAGTACGTCCGGAAGCTGTCCGGCTACCGGACCCCGTCCCAGGCCAACTCGGCCGTTTTCGATGCCGCGATCGCGGAGGTGGCGGCCGCGACCGAGCGGATGCTCGCCGCGCTCGGATCAGCCCCCGTCGAGGGCCCCGAGCAGGTGCCCGCGCGGGCGGCCCGGGTCTAGGCCGGTGCAACCGACGGCGCCGCCCGGCTGGTACGCGGATCCGCACGACAGCAGGCAGGTTCGCTGGTTCGACGGTGCGCAGTGGAGCAGCCACGTCTCCCCCGCGCCCGGCAGCGCCTACACGACGCCGGCGTACGCCCCGCGTACCGGCGAGCACCCCGACTCGCCGGCGCACTGGATGCTGCCGCTCGGCCGGTCGTGGCAGTCGATCGCCGCCGGCTACCTCGGGCTGTTCTCGATCCTGCTGATCCCTGCACCCTTCGCCCTCGGCATGGGGATCTGGGGACTGGTCGTCGCCAACAAGGAGGGCAGCCACGGCCGCGGTCGGTCCATCTTCGGGGTCGTCGCGGGGGCGCTCGGCACGTTGGTCCTGCTCGTGATCTTCGCCCAGTCCTGATCGGGGTAGGGACCTCGATCATGGGTCTGTCACTTCAGCCGAAGCACCTCGCGCGCTACCGCGACATCGCCAGGCTCCTCATCCGCTACGGCCGGTCCGACCTCGTCCGCGACCTCGACGTCGACGGCCTGCAAGACTCCGATCGCGACGAGCCGCTGTGCGAGGACGCCACCCAGCTCGCACACGACCTGGAGAAGCTCGGACCGACCTTCATCAAGCTCGGCCAGCTCCTCTCGACGCGCGTCGACCTGCTGCCGGCGCCGTACACCGACGCCCTGGCCCGTCTGCAGGACGACGTCGCGCCGTTCTCGTACGACGAGGTCGAGCGCATCGTGGTCGACGAGCTCGGGGTCGACCTGTCACACGCCTTCGCGTCGTTCGACCCGACGCCACTGGCCGCTGCCTCGCTCGCGCAGGTGCACCGGGCGACGCTGCCCAGCGGTCGCGAGGTCGTCGTCAAGGTGCAGCGGCCGGGCATCCGCAAGCAGATCGCCGACGACATGGCCGCCCTCGGCGAGCTGGCCGCCTTCGCCGACGCGCACACCGACCTCGGTCGCCGCTTCGGGTTCAGCGAGCTGCTCGAGCAGTTCCGCAAGGCGCTGGTCGCGGAGCTCGACTACACCCGTGAGGCGACCAACCTGACGACCCTGGCGCGGATCGTCGAGCCCTGGCCCCGCCTCGTCGTACCGCGTGCCGTGGCCGACTACAGCACCGGGCGCGTCCTCACCATGGACTACCTGCCGGGCCGCAAGGTCACGGAGCTCGGCCCGCTCGCCCGGACCGATCTCGACGGGGCGCCGCTCGTCGACGACCTGTTTCACGCCTACCTCCAGCAGATGCTCGCCGACGGCTTCTTCCACGCGGACCCGCATCCGGGCAACGTGCTGCTGACGGCCGACGACCGCCTGGCGCTCATCGACCTCGGCATGGTCGCGCGGCTGTCGGCAAGCTCGCGCGACTGCATCGTTCGGCTGCTCCTCGCGGTCAGCGACGGCAACGGCGAAGGTGCCGCGGACGCCCTGTCCAACCTGGGACGCCAGCGCGCGGACTTCGACCGCGACGCGTTTCGGACCGCGGTCGGCGACCTCGTCCAGCGCAGTGTCGAGCTCGGCAGCGACCTGCAAGCCGGCGCCGTCGTGCTCGAGCTCACGCGCATCGCCGGCCAGTGCGGACTGCGGCCGGCCCCCGAGCTGGCACTGGTGGGCAAGGCACTGCTCAACCTCGACCAGGTGGCCCAGACGCTCGACCCGACCTTCGCGCCGGCCGACGCGATCCGCCGTCACACCGCGTCCATCCTGCAGGCGCGCATGACGACGTCGACCGGCGGCCTGCTCGGCGCGGCGATGGAGGCCCGTGACTTCACGGTGCAGCTCCCGGGTCGGATCAACAAGGTCATGGACGCGGTCGCCGACGGGAAGTTCGAGCTGAAGATCGACGCCATCGACGAGCCGCAGATGCTGGCCGTGGCGCAGCGACTGGCCAACCGCCTGGCCACGGGCATCGTGCTGGCGTCGCTCGTGGTCGGTGCCGCGCTGATGATGCAGATCCCGACCAAGTCGCGCATCTTCGGCTACCCCAGCATCGCGATGGTCTGCTTCGCCCTCGCCGCCGGCGGCGGTGCCGCGCTGCTCGTCTCGGTGCTCCTCGCCGACCGCCGCATCGCCCGGACCGCGCGCGACCAGCGCCGCGCCCGCTGAAGGTCAGCGCCGCCGGTAGACGGTCGGGATCCGACCCGCTTGCTTGCCTGCTGGCGGGTGATGTCCCGACCCTTGAGCGCGGGCGGCAGCCGCCAATCAGCCGGGGAGGAACGACAGCCGGACCTGACGGACGGGATTGTCGACGTTGAGGTCAACCAGCGCGATGCTCTGCCAGGTGCCGAGCGCGAGCCGGCCGCCGATCACAGGCACGGTCGCGTACGGCGGAACGAGCGCAGGCAGCACGTGCGACCTGCCGTGACCCGGCGAGCCGTGGCGGTGGCGCCAGCGATGATCCGCCGGCAGCAGGTCGCCGAGCGCGGTCAGCAGGTCGTCGTCGCTGCCGGCACCGAGCTCGAGGACGGCGAGGCCGGCGGTCGCATGCGGCACGAAGACGTGCAGCAGCCCGTCGCCCCGACCGCGGACGAACGCGTTGCAGTCCGGTGTCAGGTCGTGCACGACCTCCCGGCTGCCCGTCTCTACCGTCAGCACCACCGTGTCCATGCCCCCGTCGTACCACCTCCCCCTCCTTCTCCCCCTCCCGACGATCACCGCCGGATATGGGTCCGATCCGAGCAAGGGACACGGCAGTGATCATCAGCAGGGGGCGGGAACGGACGATCAAGACTGGGGTTACGCGGGAGTAGGGGTAAGGATGGGGTGTGACCACGGGCAACGAGGAACGTTTCAGCGTCATCAGCGACGGGCTGCCGAGCCAGCTCCCCGACGTCGACCCCGACGAGACCAGCGAGTGGCTGCAGAGCCTCGACGCGATCATCGACGGCGCCGGTCGTGGCCGGGCCCGCTTCCTCATGCTCAAGATGCTCGAGCGCGCCCGGCAGAAGGCCGTCGGTGTCCCGGCGCTGCGCAGCACCGACTACATCAACACGATCCCGCCCGAGCGTGAGCCGTGGTTCCCCGGCGACGAGCACGTCGAGCGGCGCATCCGCGCCTACGTCCGCTGGAACGCCGCCATCATGGTCAGCCGCGCCAACCGCCCCGAGGTCGGCGTCGGCGGCCACATCGCGACCTACGCGTCCGCGGCCAGCCTGTACGAGGTCGGCTTCAACCACTTCTTCCGCGGCAAGGACGGCGACGCGTCCGGCGACCAGGTCTTCTTCCAGGGACACGCCTCCCCCGGCATCTACGCCCGGGCGTTCCTCGAGGGGCGGCTGCGCGAGGACGACCTCGACGGCTTCCGGCAGGAGAGCCGGCCCGCCAAGCTGCCGTCGTACCCGCACCCGCGGCTCATGCCGGACTTCTGGGAGTTCCCGACCGTGTCGATGGGGCTCGGCCCGATCGCAGCGGTCTACCAGGCGCGCTTCAACCGCTACCTGCACTCCCGCGGCATCAAGGACACCAGCGAGAGCCGGGTCTGGTCGTTCCTCGGCGACGGCGAGATGGACGAGGTCGAGTCGCTCGGCGCGATCGGCGTCGCCGCCCGCGAGGAGCTCGACAACCTGACCTTCGTCGTCAACTGCAACCTGCAGCGCCTCGACGGGCCGGTGCGCGGCAACGGGAAGATCATCCAGGAGCTGGAGTCGTACTTCCGCGGCGCCGGCTGGAACGTCATCAAGGTCGTCTGGGGTCGGCAGTGGGACGACCTGCTCGCGCGGGACGTCGACGGCGTCCTGGTCAACGCGATGAACACGACACCCGACGGGCAGTTCCAGACCTACTCCGTCGAGGACGGCGCCTACACCCGGGAGAAGTTCTTCGGCACCGACCCGCGGCTCCGCAAGATGGTCGAGCACCTGACCGACGACCAGATCCGCACCCTGCCGCGCGGCGGTCATGACTACCGCAAGGTCTACGCCGCGTTCGACGCCGCGACCAAGCACGTCGGTCAGCCGACGGTGATCCTCGCCCACACCATCAAGGGCTGGACCCTCGGCAAGGACTTCGAGGGCCGCAACGCGACCCACCAGATGAAGAAGCTGACGAAGGCCGAGCTCAAGGAGCTGCGCGACCGGCTCTACCTCGAGATCCCCGACAAGGACCTCGAGGCACCGCTCCCGCCGTACTTCCACCCCGGTGCGGACAGTGACGAGATCGCCTACATGAAGGAGCGCCGCGCCCACCTCGGCGGCTCGCTGCCGAAGCGCGTCGTACGGGCGAAGCCGCTCGACCTGCCGAGGCCGGAGGTCTACGACGAGCTGAAGAACGGCTCCGGCAAGCAGGCCGTCGCGACGACGATGGCGTTCGTCCGGCTGCTCAAGGACCTGATGAAGGACAAGGGGATCGGCGCGCGCTTCGTGCCGGTCATCCCCGACGAGGCGCGCACCTTCGGCATGGACGCGATGTTCCCGACGGCGAAGATCTACTCGCCGTTCGGCCAGCGCTACGAAGCCGTCGACCGCGAGCTTCTCCTTTCCTACAAGGAGTCGACGGTCGGCCAGATCCTGCACGAGGGCATCACCGAGGCCGGGTCGATGGCGTCCGTGATCGCGGCGGGAACGGCCTATGCCACCCATGGCGAGCCGATGATCCCGGTCTACGTCTTCTACTCGATGTTCGGCTTCCAGCGCACCGGCGACCAGATGTGGGCGTTCGCCGACCAGCTCGGCCGCGGCTTCCTGCTCGGCGCCACCGCGGGGCGTACGACGCTGAACGGCGAGGGGCTGCAGCACCAGGACGGCCACTCGATGCTGCTGGCCTCGACCAACCCCGCGGTGGTGGCCTACGACCCGGCGTTCGGCTACGAGATCTCGTTCATCGTCGAGGACGGGCTGCGGCGGATGTACGGCCCCGACAGCGAGGACGTCTTCTACTACCTGTCGGTCTACAACGAGCCCTACCCGCAGCCGAAGATGCCCGACCTGCCGAGGCTGCGTGAGGGCGTGCTGCGCGGGCTCTACCAGTACAGCGAGTCGACGCACGAGGGTCCGCGCGCCCAGGTCCTCGCGAGTGGCATCACGGTGCGACTGGCGATGGATGCGCAGCGCATCCTCAAGGACGACTGGGGCGTCGCCGCCGACGTCTGGAGCGTGACCAGCTGGAACGAGCTGCGGCGTGATGCGGTGGAGTGCGAGCAGCACAACCTGCTGCACCCCGCCGACGAGCGGCGTACGCCGTACATCACGCAGGCCCTCATGTCGTCGATCGGGCCGGTCGTCGCCGTCAGCGACTGGATGCGTGCCGTCCCCGACTCGATCAGCCGCTGGGTGCCCAACGACTGGACGTCACTCGGCACGGACGGCTTCGGCCGCTCGGACACCCGCGCGTCCCTGCGCCGGCACTTCCACATCGATCCGGAGTCCATCGCCGTAGCGGTGCTGATCGAGCTGGTGCACCGCGGAGACATCGACGCGAAGGTGCCGTCCGAGGCGATCGAGAGATACCGGCTGCGCGAGGAGCTGCAGCCACCGGAGAAGGACACCACGGAGGGCGACGCCGGGTAGGCCTAGCGGCCGGTCGTGGTCACCGTCATGTCGAGGACAGGTGCGTCGTCGCTCGACGCGGCCGTGGAGGCGACGCCGCCGCAGAGCAGAGCGGTCAGCAGCATGGTCGGCAGCAGTGACGCGGGCCAGGACGAGGGACGTCGTCTGTTCTCGTTCACGTCCTGGGTCTGCCCCGCCCGCCCGGGTTTGTACCTGTCCTCGGGGCAACATCGCCGTGCGGTGTCAGAGGGCTCACACGGGGTAGTTGGCCAGCATGGAACGAGGCAGCGACAAGCACAGCGCCCGCATGGACGACGCCCTCGAGGCGGAGGTGCGCGGCATGATGACGGCCGGCCGGGAGACCCGCGGCCAGGAGTGGAACTCCCCCGAGCCGTCCGGCGAGGACCAGCCCGACGTCGACCTCGCGCCCGACGGCACGCTGGCGGGTGGGGTCCCGGACGGGATGACCGAGCAGGACATCGAGTTGCGGTCGGAGATCGCTTCCTTCCTCGGCAAGGAGTGCTGGCCCTGCGATGCCCAGGCGCTGCTCCTCAAGGCGGCCGAGATGAACGCGCCCGAGCGGGTGCTCAACCGGCTTCGCGACCTGGCACCGGGCGTGGCCTACGAGAACATGCAAGAGGTCTGGTCGGCTCTGCACGGCGGTGTCGAGGCGCACCGCTTCTAGGACTGCTTCTAGGACTGCGGCGGGGCGGCGGAGAACTCTGCCGGCACCTCCGGCAGCACCTGGGCGAAGTACGACCGCGCCGCGGCGAGGGTGCCGACGTCGCGGCCCGCCGCCTCCGACAGGTACCACCGGTGCTCGAGGACCTCATGGAAGACCTCCGCCGGTGACAGGCGCCCGCGGAGCGTGGGCGGTACGGCGTCGATGACCTTGGCGTAGACGTCGGTCAGCCAGCGGGACGCGGCCAGCGCGAGGGTGACCGGGCCACCGGTCTTGCGCTCGAGATGCGCGCGGTAGCTGGCGATGTCGGTCAGCAGCCGGCGGGCCTGGTTCTCCTGCACCGCGAGCCCGGTGAGGGCCAGCAGCTCGCGTCGCGCATGGCCGGGCTCGGCCACCCGGGTGCGGACCTTCAGGACGTTGCCCTCCGGCGTCTCGACGAGCTCCATCTCCTCGACGTCGAAGCCGAGCTCGTTGAGGCGCGCGACCCGCTGGGCGATCCGGAAGCGCTGCTCCTGGGGCGGCAGGATCTCCTCGGCAGTCAGCTCGCGCCAAAGGGCGTCGTAACGGCGTACCAGCTCGTCGGCGAAGCCGACCGGGTCGACGTCGTCGGGCAGCAGGTCGCCGGCCTCGAGGTCCATCAGCTCGCCGGCGACGCGCTCGTGAGCCAGCTGCACGTCGTGCCGGCGCAGCCCTTCGGTCAGGGACGCGTGCCGCTCACTGGTCTCGGCGTCGACGAGGTAGGCCGCGAGGGCGCCGGCGTCGAGCCGGAACAGCGAGTTGGACAGCGAGCAGTCGCCCCAGAACACCCCCGCCAGGTGGAGGCGGACGAGAAGCTGAACGAGCGCGTCCAGGAGCCGCTCGGTCGGCCAGCCGCCACGGGGGGTCGCGAACAGCGCCCGGTAGGCCGTCGAGTAGGGCAGGAACCGGGTCACGAGGATCGCGTCGAGGTCAGGGCGGTCGACCGCGACCCCCAGGACGCGGACGGCCGGCAGGTCCAGGTCGCTGAGCGCGCCGAGCACGTCGTACTCCCGCCGGGCCAGGCGCTCGGAGAGCTCCTTGAGGGCGTAGACCTCCGTGTCGAGCCGGACGAACCGGACGACGTGCCGGTGCAGGCCGCGGAGCGGCACCTCGACGAGCCGAGGATCGACCCAGTCCTCCAGCGGCAGCTGCCACGGAAGGGTGAGGAGCTCGGCCGCGCTGTCCGCGGGCGGGCGGAACAGGAAACGCACGCTCGCAGGCTACGGCCGCGACATGACATCCCTGTGTCGTCGATTCAGGGCATCTGGGTCGTAATCGGGTGATGTCCGACCCACCCGTGCGAACCATCTCGTGCGAGTCGCTCCAGAAACGCCCTCGAGATGCCGCACTATCCGGTGGGGAGCAGTCACGAGAGGCAGCGTCATGAGCCGGCGGACAAGCACGATCTCGGTGCTCGAGGAGCATCCGAACCTCGCCGAGATCCTTGGCGTCCTGGCCCAGCTCGCACACATCCGCGACGCCGAGCTGCCCCGCCTGGCCGACGCCTGGAACAACACCGTCGCCGTGGCCGAGGCCCGCGACCGGGCCCTGTCACCCGACAGCCCCCTCGTGCTCGAGGCCCTGGCGGCCTTCGAGGCGCTCGGCGCGCTCTTCGACGACGACATCCGCGGCGAGGCCGCCTACGTCACGGTCGCCAGCGACGTCACGACCACCGCGCTGAAGGCCGTGCGCGACGCGATCGCGGCGTCCTACGCCAAGCCGATCCTGTCCCGCGCGGAGTACTCCTCGCTGATGCGGGCCTGGCGGGTGGTCTACCCCGAGGCGACGGTCGACGAGCCCGACCTCGGCCCGCGTGGCGACCAGGTCAAGGCCCTGCTCGCGCTGATGCCGACGCTGTCGTCGCGCTGCCACGACGCCGAGGCACGACGGATGTACGACGCCCTCGTGGACCGATCGTTCGCGTGCGAGACCGACCGGGCCGACGCGCGTGCCGAGGCGTTCCAGGCCGCCGTCCTGACGAGCCGCCGCCGGGTCTGGGCGCTCGTCCGTCGAAGTGGCACCGAGGGGCTGCTCCGGCCCTGCCGCGCCTGCGGAGGGACCGACGTCGACGCGCGGGAGAACGAGCGCGTCATGACGATGTGCCTCGATGCCGCGTGCGCGTTGCTCGTGGCAGACACCCTGTCCGATGAGATGACGCGCATCCTCACCGAGCCGGTGACCTCGCTCATCCCGCTGCAGCGCGACCCGTCCAGCTGAGCAGCTCGTCGGCGCTCCAGGCGTTCACGATCTGCACCGGGTCCACTCCGCAGAGCACCGCGCGCTCGCAGCCGAGCGGCTGCCACGACAGCTGACCCGGCGCGTGCGCATCGGTGTCGATCGACACCTTGCAGCCCGCCTCGACGGCGAGGCGCAGCAGACGCTTCGGCGGATCGAGCCGCTCGGGCCGGCTGTTGATCTCGACCGCCACGTCGAACTGCGCGCACGCGGCGAACACGACCTCCGCGTCGAACTCCGACTCGGGACGACCCTTCCCGGTCACGAGCCGCCCGGTGCAGTGGCCCAGCACGTCGGTGTGCGGGTTGCTGATGGCCGCGACCATCCGGGGTGTCATCTCATCGGCCGGCATGCGCAGCTTGCTGTGCACGCTCGCGACGACCAGGTCGAGCCGCTCGAGCAGCTCGGGCTCCTGGTCGAGCGAGCCGTCGAGGTTGATGTCGCACTCGATGCCGGTGAGGATCCGGAACGGGTGCAGCCGCTCGTTGATCTCGGCGACGACATCGAGCTGCTCGCGCAGGCGCTCCGGGCTGAGGCCGCGGGCGACGGTCAGCCGCGGCGAGTGGTCGGTCAGCACCATGTAGTCGTGGCCGAGGTCGCGCGCCGCGATCGCCATCTCCTCGATCGGAGAGCCGCCGTCGGACCAGTCGCTGTGCACGTGGCAGTCGCCCTTGAGCAGCTGCCGCAGGTCGTCAGCCTGCTGCGCGACCGGCGTGAGTCCCATCGACTCCACCCGACGCAGGTAGACCGGCTCCTCACCGGCGAGCGACTCGGTGATCACGGTCGCGGTGACCTTCCCGATCCCGGAGAGCTCGGCGAGGGAGCCGGCGGTGGCGCGCTTCTCGAGCTCGGCCCGTTCGAGCCCGTCGACCACCGATGCCGCCGTACGAAAGGCCTTCACGCGGTACGACGGCTCGAGGGCGCGCTCGAGGCAGAAGGCGATCCGCCGCAGGTCCGCGGCCGGATCCCTCATGTCGTGGCGGCCTCGGGGTCGACGCCTTCCTCGAGCGGGTCGACCGGCCTACCCTCCTGCGCCCGCCAGGCGGTGAAGAAGGCTGTGCACGCGGCGGTCCATCCCCAGCCGATGAGCAGCCCCGCCATCACGTCGGAGAGGTAGTGGACGCCGAGGACGACGCGGGTCGCGGCGACGACGAGGGGCACGACGGCGGCCATCGCCAGCAGCAGCCCCCGCGGCGGCCGGGTGAGCAGCGACAGGAGCAGCACGGCGAGGGCGAGGTAGAAGGCGGCCGAGCCCGTCGCGTGACCGGAGGGGAAGGACGCGCCCCGCGCATGCGCAAAGGCGTCGGGGAACACCGGGCGCGCACGGTCGACGAGCAGCTTCCCGGTGGTGGACAGCACGTAGGCGCCGGCCACGCACGCGGCGAAGTAGCCCGCGAGCCGTCGATGGCCCCGGACGACGAGCCACACGGCAAGCGCCGCCGCGGTGACCTCGATCAGCACCGGCGCACCCAGCAGGGTCAGGACCTTCGCCGCCCCCCGCATGGCACCGCTGCCGACCGCGTCGTGGTGGACCGAGCCCTCGACGCGGTTGTCGAGCCGGATCAGCGGTCCCCACTTGGCGCGCACGAGCGCGCCGAGCGGAAGCACGCCCACGACGAGCACGAACAACCCCGCGGCCAGCAGGGCCGGACGCAGACCTCGTCGATCGCCGGTCACGACAGGTACACGACGAGCTTGTCGGAGGCGGCCCGCAGGGTCAGGTGGCCCGGCCCGTCCGAGACCTCGCCGTCGCGGGCGATGCGCAGGCCGCCCTGGCGCGATCGCACCGGAAGCGACCCGACGAGCCGCTGCTCGTAGACACGGCTCTTGCCGAGCCGACCGCTGAGGACCGCGGCGACGAGCCTGAGCCGGGAGAAGCTGTGGTCGGCGTCGATGAGGCGCACGTCGATGCAGCCGTCGTCGAGCCGCTCGCGCCAGCTCGGGGCGAAGCCGGCCGGGTGGTAGTGGCCGTTTCCGGCGAACAGCGTCCAGAGCCGCCGTGGCTGACCGTCGACCTCGATGAAGACGGGATCTGCGCCGCGAAGCACGCGCGACATCGCGAGTGCCATCGCCGGCCACTTGCCGATGCGCTTCTCGTGCTTCTCGCGCTCCTTCACCAGCTCGGGATAGACACCGAGCGCGAAGGTGTTGAGGAAGAACAGGTCGCGACCGTCCGGGTCGGCGCTCCCGACCGTGATCTCGACGGCGCTGCCGTGACGGACCGCCTCGATGACGTCGGAGACCTCGCGGACGCCGACCTCGCCGGCGAAGTGGTCAAGGGTGCCGCCGGGGACCACCGCCAGCGGCAGCTTCGCGTCGAGCGCGATCCCCGCCGCGCAGTTGACGGTGCCGTCACCGCCCATCACGCCGAGCACCTTCGCGTGCTTGGCCGCCTCGCGGAGGCAGTCGGCGACGTCGTCGCCCTCCGCGCACCGGACCACCTCGACCTGGCTCAGCGCTTCGCGCAGCTGCTTCTCGACGTCGTCGGCCTGCTCCCCGGACCCTGCGGTCTCGTTGATGACGACGACCAGCCCGTCGCCGTCGGGCAGGGCGGGGGCGGGCCTGTGCGCAGGGCGGGCGAAGGCGGGCCGGTCGGGGCGGACGGGCCACACCCGTCGTACGACGAGGGCCGAGCCGACCCCCAGCGCGATGCCGGCAACCACGTCACCCGGGTAGTGGACTCCGGTGTGCACGCGGCCGTAGGCGACCCCCGCGGCGAGAACCGCGACCGGGGCGGCGAGGAGCGGCTGCTCGAGGGCGACTCCGGTGGCGAAGGCAGCTGCCGACGCCGAGTGGCCGCTGGGGAAGGACGACGTCGTCGGCTGGTTGAGCAGCCGGCGCGGCAGCGGGACGGGAACCAGCTCGGGGCGGCTGCGACGCGCGGCGTACTTCATCGGGAGGTTGGCCACGGCACTGGCGACGCCGAGCGACGCGAGCCCGCGGACCGCCGCGCGGCGGCGGTTGCCGCCCGCGAGCAGGACCGAGATCGCGAACCAGAGCATCCCGTGGTTGGCCGAGCTCGTCAGCCTGGGGAGCACCGCGTCGAGGACGGGCGTGCGGGAGGTCGCGGCTCTGCGGTAGAGGGCGAGGTCTGCCTTGTCGAGCCGGGTCAGGAGGCTGCGGCGGGTCATGCAGAGACTGTTACCTATCCCGGCGGTGGCCTACACCACCTGGTGCAGCCAGCTCACCGCTGCGCCCTCGCCGGCCTCGCGGTAGGGCTCGAGCTCGACGTCCCAGTCGCTGCCCAGCAGCTTGTCGACCCCGAGCGCGAGCTGTGGGCCGGTGGCGCTCGCCAGCAGGGCGCGGAGCCGGTCCTCGCCGACGAGCAGGTCGCCGTTGGCGCTCGTCGTCGCGCGGAAGACCCCCAGGTTCGGGGTGACGGCGTACCGCTCGCCGTCGCAACCCGCGCTCGGCTCCTCGGTCACCTCGTAGCGCAGGACGCTCCAGCCGCGGAGCGCGCCCGCGAGCCACCCCGCCGTGCCGCTGCGGCCACGCCAGCCGATCTCGGTGCGCAGGGCCCCCGGCGAGGCGGGCTGCGCGGTCCACTCGAGGCGGGCGCGCACGCCGAGCTCGGCCGCGACCGCCCACTCGACATGGGGGCACAGCGCAGGTGGGCAGGAGTGCACGTAGAGCACGCCGGACGACGTCACAAGGCCTCCCAGGTCGAGGTGCGCCTTCCCCGACGGCCTCGAGACCTGGTTGCTCACGCTCATCCTGCCACGCGAACACGCTCCGTGACCAGCACATCCGTCACATCGGTCCCAGCAGCCACCGATCCACGCCGCCCAGGAGACGGTCCCTCGTCTCGGGCGGGGCGCAGCTCCCACGGATGGAGGAGGCGGCCAGGTCGGCGAGGAAGGCAGGACCTTCCTGCGCGTACGCCGTGTACTGCTCGACCAGCCCGGACCGGAACACCAGCGGGTCGTCGGTGCCGAGCGCGACCTCGATCCCGGCCTCCCGCAGCGCCCGCACCGGTACGGCGTCGACCGAGGGGACGACGCCGAGAGCCGCGTTGGACGCCGGGCACACCTCGAGCACGACGCCGCGGCGGGCCAGCTCCTCGAGCAGCGCGGGGACCTCCACCGCCCGCACCCCATGACCGAGTCGGGTCGGGCCGAGGTGGTCCAGCGCCAGCCGGACGCTGCCAGGGCCCCTCATCTCCCCGGCGTGCGGCACCGCGACGAGCCCGGCATCCCGGGCGATCCGGAACGCCTTGGCGAACGCGGCGGTGTCCCCCCGCGTCTCGTCGTTCGAGAGCCCGAAGCCGACGACGCCCTGCCCGGCGAAGCGCCGCGCGACCCGGGCGAGCGTCTCGGCGTCCCCAGGGTGGCGCGTCCGGTTGGCCGCGACGACCAGCGCCATCCCGACCCCGGTCTCGGCCGATGCGACCCGCATGCCGTCGAGGACCACCTCGACGGTGCCGTTGAGCCCGCCGAGCTTCGCGGCGTACGACGACGGGTCGACCTGCACCTCGACCCAGCCGCTGCCCGCGGCCTGCTCGTCGAGCGCGATCTCCAGGATCACCCGGCGTACGTCGTCCGGGCCCCTCAGCACGTCCCGCGCGGCGTCGTACAGCCGCTGGAACCGCATCCACCCGCGGCGCGCGACGCCCTCCAGCCCGCCCGGGCGCAGCAGGCCCTCCGGCAGCCGCCGGCCCTGCTCGGCCGCCAGCTCGAGCAGCGTCGCCGGCCGCATCCCGCCCGTCAGGTGCAGGTGGAGGTGCGCCTTGGGGAGGAGCGCGGCGTCCTGCATGTCGGACAGCGTGCCCGAGTCGGCGGCGTAGCAGACTGTCCAGGCACCCCCGCGCATGACAGATCGGACCGCATTGACCGCCCCGGCAACCAAGAAGCCAGCCCGCGACGCCGGCGGCTACACCGCCCGGCACCTCTCCGTCCTCGAGGGCCTCGAGGCGGTGCGCAAGCGCCCGGGGATGTACATCGGCTCGACCGACAGCAAGGGCCTGACCCAGCTCGCGTTCGAGATCGTCGACAACGCGGTCGACGAGGCGCTGGCCGGGGCCTGCAGCCGGATCGAGGTCACGCTGCACCCCGACGGCTCGCTCGAGGTCGACGACAACGGCCGCGGCATCCCCGTCGACGTCGAGTCCAAGAGCGGCCTGACCGGCGTCGAGCTGGTCATGACCAAGCTCCACGCCGGCGGCAAGTTCGGCGGCGGCAGCTACAAGACATCGGGCGGCCTTCACGGCGTCGGCGCCTCGGTGGTCAACGCGCTGTCCGCGCGCCTCGACGTCGTCGTACGCCGTGGGGGCCGCATCCACACGATGTCCTTCTCCCGCGGCGTGCCCGGCGTCTTCGCCGACGGCAGGTCCGGCCCGAGCCCGGAGGCGAAGTTCACGCCTCGCGATGGCCTCTCGGTCGCAGGGAAGGCGCCCAAGGCGTCGACGGGTACGACGGTGCGGTGGTGGGCCGACGTCGCGCTCTTCAGCAAGAACAGCGGGGTCGACGTCGAGCAGCTGACGGCCCGACTGCGGCAGACGGCCTTCCTGGTCCAGGGGCTCACGCTCGTCCTGTTCGACCGGCGCGGGGACGACGTCGTCGAGGAGACCTTCGTCTACCTCGGCGGCACGGTCGACTTCGTCGAGCACCTCGCGCCCGACAAGCCGGTGTGCGACCCCGTACATCTCACCGGCGAGGGGCACTACAAGGAGACGGTCCCGGTCCTCGACGACAAGGGGCACATGACGACGCAGACCGTCGAACGGCACTGCGAGGTCGATGTCGCGTTGCGCTGGGGCACCGGCTACTACACCGTCGTCCAGGCTTTCTGCAACGTCGTAGCGACCCCGCACTGCGGCTCGAACAAGAACGGCTTCGAGCGCGCGCTGCTGAAGTCGATCAACGAAGCGCTGGTCACCTCCCGCGTGCACAAAGCGCGGGATGAGGCCGTGATCAAGGACGACGTCCTCGAGGGCCTGACCGCAGTCGTGACGGTGAAGGTGCCGGAGCCGCAGTACCTCGGGCAGACGAAGGACGAGCTCGGTACGCCGGGCGTGAGCAAGATCGTGGCCGACGTCGTCACCAAGCAGCTGAAGGTGAAGTTCCTCGACAACCGCAAGTCGAAGGTCGCCGCGAAGCAGGTGCTGGAGAAGGTCGCGGCGGCAGCCAAGACGCGGCAGGCCGCGCGGGCGTCGAAGGACGCGGCCAGACGCAAGACGGCTCTGGAGACGTCGACGCTGCCGGCAAAGCTGGCCGACTGCCGCTCCGCCGACGTGTCACGCACCGAGCTGTGGCTCGTCGAGGGAGACAGCGCCCTCGGGACCGGCAAGCTCGCACGCAACAGCGAGTACCAAGCGCTGCTCCCCCTGCGCGGCAAGATCCTCAACGTCCAGAAGGCGTCGGCCTCGGAGATGCTCGGCAACGCCGAGTGCGCGTCGATCATCCAGGTCGTGGGCGCGGGGACAGGTCGCACCTTCGACCTGGACTCGATGCGCTACGGGAAGATCGTCATCACCACGGACGCAGACGTCGACGGGGCACACATCCGCTGCCTGCTCATCACGCTGTTCGCGCGCTACATGCGACCGGTGATCGAGGCCGGCCGCCTCTACACCGCCGTACCGCCCCTGCACCGCGTCGAGGTCGTCGGTGCCGACGCGCCGATCTACACCTACTCCGACAAGGAGCTGACGCAGGTCCTGAAGAAGCTCGAGTCGTCGGGCAAGCGCATCAAGGGCGGGATCCAGCGCTACAAGGGCCTCGGGGAGATGGACCCCGACCAGCTGGCGGAGACGACCATGCACCCGGCAACGCGGACGCTGCGGCGGATCCGGCCGGGCGACAGCGAGGCCGCCGAGCGCGCGCTCGAGCTGCTCATGGGCAACGAGGTCGCGCCGCGCCGCGACTTCATCATCGACAGCGCCGCAAGAGTCAACCGAGAGCTCCTGGACACGTGACGCGACGGAACTCGCGCCCGCCCTCGCATGATCAACGGAGGGTTGTCGCTACTGGCTGGGACGCCAGTAGCGGAGACCTTCCGTTGATCAAGGACGGGACGACGAGGCACCGGGGAGGACGCAGCTGATGGCGCGCAAGAGAGGGGCATCCAGCGGGACGATCCCGCCGTTCGAGGGCGAGGGGACGATCCTCGACACCGACGTGGTGGCCGAGATCGAGTCGTCGTACCTCGACTACTCCTACTCCGTCATCTACAGCCGAGCGCTCCCGGACGCGCGCGACGGGCTCAAGCCTGTCCACCGCAGGATCCTCTACTCGATGGCCGACTCGGGCTTGCGCCCCGACCGGCCCTACGTCAAGAGCGCCCGCGTCGTCGGCGATGTCATGGGCAAGTACCACCCCCACGGCGACAGCGCGATCTACGACGCCATGGTGCGGCTGGCGCAGCCGTTCGCGATGCGCGTGCCGCTCATCGACGGGCACGGCAACTGGGGGTCTCCGGACGACAGCGCGGCTGCCTCGAGATACACCGAGTGCCGCCTCACACCCGCGGCGCTGCTGCTCACCGACGACCTCGACGAGGAGACGGTCGACCTCGAGCCCAACTACGACGGCTCGCTGACGCAGCCGAGCGTGCTCCCCGCGGCCTACCCGAACCTGCTCGTCAACGGCACGTCCGGCATCGCGGTCGGCATGGCCACCAACATGATCCCGCACAACCTCGTCGAGGTCGTCGACGCGGCGCGGCACCTCATCGAGCACCCCGACGCGACTCTCGACGACCTCATGGAGCTCGTCCCCGGACCGGACCTGCCCGGCGGCGGTCAGCTGCTCGGCATGCAGGAGGTGCGGTCGGCGTACGAGAACGGCCGCGGCATCGTGCGCATGCGGGCCACCGCGGAGGTCTCGCCCGCTGCCCGCGGCAAGTCGCAGATCACCGTCACGGAGCTGCCGTACGGCGTCGGCGCCGAGCGGGTCATCGGCAAGGTGAAGGAGCTCGTCACCGGCAAGAAGCTGCAGGGCATCTCCGACGTCAAGGACCTGACGGACCGCGAGCGCGGCACCCAGCTGGTGTTCGAGATCAAGGCCGGCTTCAACCCGCAGGCGGTGCTCGCCGAGCTCTACCGGCTGACGCCCCTGGAGGAGAGCTTCGGCATCAACAACGTCGCGCTCGTCGACGGGCAGCCGCGCACCCTCGGCCTGAAGGAGCTGCTCGAGGTCTTCCTCGCGCACCGGGTCGACGTCGTCAGCCGGCGATCCCGCTACCGGCTCCGCAAGGCGCAGGAGCGTGCGCACCTCGTCGAGGGACTGCTGCTCGCCCTGGCCAACATCGACGAGGTCGTGCGCATCATCCGGGCGGCACAGGACGTCAACGAGGCGCGGGCCAACCTCATCGAGCGGTTCGAGCTGTCCGACGTGCAGGCCGGCTACATCCTCGACATGCAGCTGCGCCGCCTCGTCGCCCTCGAGGTCGCGAAACTCGAGCAGGAGCTGGCCGAGCTGCGGGCCCGCATCGCCGAGCTGGAGGCGATCCTCGCCGACCCGGCCAAGCTGCGGCGGGTCATCAGCGCCGAGCTCGCCGAGATCGCGTCCGAGCACGGCACGC
>JAODNA010000022.1 GCA_025465135.1 Frankiales bacterium
CCGGGCTGCCGGCGCTGGGTCGGTGCCGGCCTGGCGGTCGGCGCCATTGCGGCCGCCCTGCACGCAGGCGCCGACGCCCGTCGCGACGGCCTGTGGTGGGCCGGCCTCGTCGGCCAGGACCTCTCGCTGGCTGTGCCGGCGGTGGGGATCGGCCTGCGCACCGTCCTGGGCTACGGCCGGCAGAGCCGCCGGTGGCGACAGCTCGAGGCCGAGGTCAAGGCCCTGCGCCGCGGATCTCGACTGCTCGAAGGGCGCTCCGTCACACCGGAGGACGACGAGGGCCTGCCAGGCAAGGCAGAGGTCCGCGCGATCCTGGACGCCGCCGCGGTCCGCGTCGCGCTGCAGCCCGTCATCGAGCTTGCGACCGGCAACGTCGTCGGCAGCGAGGCGTTGTCACGCTTCGGTGGCCGGGTGCCGACCGACCGGTGGTTCAAGGCAGCGAGCAAGAACGGCTACGGCGCCGAGCTCGAGCGGTTGTGCCTGGGCGCCGCCCTCGAGCTGCTGCCGACACTGCCCAATGAGCAGTTCCTCGCCGTCAACATCTCACCCGCGGCGCTCGCCGACGCGGGGGTGCGCGCACTGCTCGACGGCGCCGAGCTCAGCCGCGTCGTCGTCGAGATCACCGAGCACGAAGCGGTCGAGGACTACGCCGTCACCCGGTTGGTCCTCGGCCGGCTGCGGGCCGCGGGGGCCCGGATCGCGGTCGACGACACCGGCGCGGGCTTCGCCAGCCTCCGGCACGTGCTGATGCTGCAGCCCGACCTGATCAAGCTCGACCTCGGCCTGACGCGCGATGTCGACGTCGACCGCCGCCAGCAGGCCCTGGTGCGGGCGGTGACCGCCTTCGCGGCGCAGGTGGGGGCGACCGTGCTGGCCGAGGGGGTCGAGACGCAGGAGCAGCTCGACACCCTCCGGGAGATCGGGGTCCGCCTCGGCCAGGGCTGGCACCTCGGCGTACCCGTCCTGGTGAGCTAGCAGGAGCCCACCTGCCGACGGCGAAGACAGGGCCGTGCTGCGACGCCTCCTGACGGCCGCCTGCGCCGTCGTGCTGCCCCTGTCCGTCCTGCCCGGGTCGGCCGCGATGCGGGCAGCCCCCGTCGCGCCGCCCGCCGGCGCGATCAGCTCGGGCGTTCAGTTCCTCGCCAACCTCCCCGAGCTGCAGACAGCGATCTCGATCGACTTCCTCGGCACCACGATGTTCGCGTCGACGGTCACGGGCATCTACGCCTACGACGTCACCGACCCGGCCACCCCGAAGCTCGTCGGCGCCCTCCCGCAGTACATCTGGGAGAACGAAGACGTCCAGATCGACCAGAAGCGCAAGCTGCTGTTCCTGTCACGCGACCCGCGCGGCTTCACGTCGCCGGCGACCACTGCCTTCCCGTACGGCGCCGTCCAGGTCATCGACATCAGCAACCCCACCGCAATGGTGCAGCTGTCCATGACGCTGCTCCCGAGCGGGCACACGACCTCCTGCGTGGACGGCTGCAACTACACCTGGACCGCGGGCCCCGCGACCGGTCAGACGCAACCGTCCGACTGGGGTGGGCGACCGGTGTTCGCCCTCGACATGCGCGACCCCGCCCACCCCGTGCAGTGCCCGCACCCGATCGACGAGCACCGCAACGACGGCAAGACCGACTACACGCACGACGTGCAGGTCGACTCCGCCGGCATCGCGTGGGTCTCCGGCAGCGGCGGCATCCGCGGCTACTGGGTCAACGGCACGCACCGCAACGCGCAGACCGGCCAGGTCCAGAAGGCGACCGGGTGCGACCCGGTGCCCTACGCCGGCGGCGGCACCGACCTGGGGCAGCTCACGACCGTCGGCGGCGTGATGCACAACTCGCTCCACCCGGCGTGGAACAAGAAGGTGCTGCTGGCGACGGAGGAGGTCACCGTCACGAACTGCGCGAAGAGCGGGAAGTTCGCGACCTACAGCCTCGACGGGTCGTACGGCGGGGCCGGGTTCCGCAGCACGCCCGCTCACCGCTTCCGTCTGAAGGTGCTCGACACGTGGACGCCCGAGCACCAGCCCGGGTCGACCGGCTGCGACTCGGCCCACTACTTCAGCGACCGGGGCGACGGCATCACCGCCAACGCCTTCTACACCCAGGGCACGCGCTTCCTCGACGTGCGCGACCCGAAGCACATCACGCAGGTGGCCTACTACCGGCCGAACGACGCCAACACCTGGGCGGCCTACTGGCGGCCGGGCGGCTACGTGTTCGTCGCCGACTTCGGTCGCGGCGTCGACATCCTGAAGGTGACGCTCGGCAAGCACGGCAAGGCCGTCAGCGCTCCCGGCCTGCCGGCCAGGTCGCTCGTCAACCTGCCAAGCCGTGACTTCGGCTGGATGTGCCAGGTGCCGCTGTCCGTTGCCGCGACGCGTCCGGAGCTGGTCGCGCGGCGCTAGAAGCCGAGCTTGCGGAGCTGCTTGGGATCGCGCTGCCAGTCCTTGGCGACCGCGACGTGCAGGTCGAGGTAGACCGGCGTGCCGAGCAGGACCTCGATCTGGCGGCGCGCCGTCGTACCGACGCCCTTGAGGCGTGAGCCCTTCGAGCCGAGCACGATCGCCTTCTGGCTGTCGCGCTCGACGTAGAGCGTGGCGTAGATGTCGAGCAGCGGCCTGTCCTCGGGGCGGTCGGCGCGGGGGTTCATCTCCTCGATCGTGACGGCGATCGAGTGCGGCAGCTCGTCGCGGACCCCCTCCAGAGCCGCCTCGCGGATCAGCTCCGCGACCAGGGTCTGCTCGGGCTCGTCGGTGAGCTCACCGTCCGGGTAGAGCGCCGGGCCTTCGGGCAGCCGCTGCACCAGCAGGTCCGACAGCAGACCGACCTGGAAGTCGGACACGGCGCTGACCGGCACCACCTCGGCCCAGTCGTGCAATTGGCTGACGGCGAGCAGCTGCTCGCCGATCGTCTGCTTGTCGGCCTTGTCGGTCTTGGTCACGACGGCGATGACGGGCGTCTTGAGGGCCTTCAGCTCCTCGGCGATGAAGCGGTCGCCCGGCCCGACCTTCTCATCAGCCGGGACGCAGAAGCAGACGACGTCGACGTTGGCGTAGGTCTCGCGGACCAGGTCGTTGAGACGCTGGCCGAGCAGCGTGCGTGGCTTGTGGAGACCCGGGGTGTCGACGAGGACGAGCTGCGCGTCCTCCCGGTGGACGATGCCGCGGATCGCGTGCCGCGTCGTCTGGGGACGGCTCGACGTGATCGCGACCTTCGAGCCGATGAGCGCGTTGGTCAGCGTCGACTTGCCGGCATTGGGCCTCCCGACGAAGCACGCGAACCCGGAGCGGAACGTCATGCGCCAGTGTCGCTCACGTGGTGACCGACTCCTGGACGACGCCGTCGCTTCCCGCGAGCAGGACGGGGATCCCGCTGCCGAACTCGCGCAGCACGGCAAGGTCGCTGCTGCGCAGCTCCCCGCCGATGACCACAGCGGCCTCGAACGACCGCGCCCCGCTCGACGCCGCGGCGGCAACCGCAGCGCGCAGAGCGCTCGTCGTGAGCCCCGGATCGACGTTCTCGACCGTGGCGGCCGCGTAGGTCCGGCCGTCGGTGTCCCGGACGGCAGCACCTTCGGCGAGCGAGGTGTGCGGTGCGTGCGCGCGCAGCCGCGCGCCGCGGGCCAGGGTCACGAGCTTGACGTCCTCGGGGTCGAGGTCAGTCACGGTGAAACCCCATCGGGAGTACGACGGACCAGGACCGTCCCGATGCGGTTGCGCCGCCCCTTGCTGCTCTCGGCGACCAGGGTCAGGCCGCCGATCTGCGCGGTCGCGCCCGGGATCGGCACCCGGCCGAGAGCCATGGCGAGGAGCCCGCCGACGGTCTCGACGTCGTCGTGCGGCAGCTCGACGTCGTACAGCTCCTCGAGGTCCTCCACGGGCAACCGGGCCGTGACCCGGTTGGTCCCCGCGTCGACCTTCTCGACCGGCGGTGCCTCGCGGTCGTACTCGTCGGTGATCTCGCCGACGATCTCCTCGAGCACGTCCTCCATCGTCACGAGCCCAGCGGTGCCGCCGTACTCGTCGACCACGATCGCGATGTGGCCCAGCTCGGCCTGCATGTTGCGCAGCAGCTCGTCGACGGGCTTCGACTCCGGCACGAAGACCGGGTCGCGCATCACGTCCTCCACCTTGATCGAACCACCGCCCTCGGACCGCTCCTTGCGGACGAGGTCCTTCAGGTAGGCGACGCCCAGGACGTCGTCGTTGTTGTCGCCGACGACCGGCACCCGGGAGAACCCGCTGCGCAGCAGCAGGTTCAGCGCCTGCTTCACGGTCTTGCCGCGCTCGATCGTGACGATGTCCGTGCGCGGGACCATGACCTCGCGGACGATCGTGTCACCGAGCTCGAAGACCGAGTTGATCATGTCGCGCTCGGCCCGCTCGACGACGCCGCGTTCCTGAGCCACGTCGACCAGGTCGCGCAGCTCGGCCTCCGAGGCGAAGGGCCCCTGCTGGAAGCCCTTGCCGGGCGTGAGGGCGTTGCCGATGAGGATCAGCAGGGTGGGGAGCGGGCCGAAGATGCGCGTCAGCGCCCGCGCGACCCCTGCGCCGCGAAGCGCGACCGCGTCGGCGTGCTGCCTGCCGATCGTGCGGGGCGCGACTCCCACGAACACGTAGCTGACGACAGTCATCACGGCGACACCGACGACGACGGCGAGCGAGCCGTCGAGCCGATGGACGAAGTAGGTGACGACGATCCCGGCGGCGGACAGCTCGCAGATCAGCCGCAGGAGGAGGAGCAGGTTCAGCGAGCGCGGCGGGTCGGCCATGACCTGCTGCAGGCGCTTTGCGCCCGCCCGCTCGTCGCGCACGAGCTCCTCGACCCGGACCCGCGAGACCCGCGAGAGCGCGACCTCGAGGCAGGCGAAGATGCCGGCCAGGATCGTGAAGAGCACGGCCACGAGCAGCGGGCCACCGTCGTGGAGGAGCACGGTCAGGAGCCCCGGACTTCCTGCTGCTCGTGCCACGCCGACAGGAGCTGGCCCTGCAGGCCGAACATCTCCGCGTGCTCCTCGGCATCCCCGTGGTCGAACCCGAGCAGGTGCAGCACCCCGTGCGTGCAGAGCAGCTGCAGCTCGTCCTCCGTGCTGTGCCCGGCCTCGCGCGCCTGACGCTCCGCCACGACGGGGCAGAGCACGACATCGCCGAGCATCACCGGAGCAGGCTCGTCGAGGTCGCCGTGCTCGTGGTCGTGGCCTGAGCCGTGCGCGACGCCGCGCGATCCCCGCAGATCGAGCTCGTCCATGGGGAAAGCGAGGACGTCCGTGGGCCCCGGCTCCTGCATGTACTTCACGTGCAGCTCGGTCATCCGCTCGACGTCGACCAGCACCACCGACAGCTCGGCGAGCGGCGAGACACCCATCCGGTCGAGCACATGGCGAGCGACGCGCTCGAGAGCTCGCTCCTCGACCGCGAAGCCCGACTCGTTGTAGATGTCGATGGTCATCGGGAGCCGCGCTTCGGACCGCGCGCGGCCTGCTGCTCGTCGTCGAAGTGGGCATAGGCGTCGACGATCCGGCTGACGAGCTTGTGCCGTACGACGTCGCTCGAGTCGAGCTGGGCGAAGTGGATGTCCTCGATGTCGTCCAGGATGTCGCGGACGATCCGCAGACCACTCGTCGCACCGGAGGGGAGATCGACCTGCGTCACGTCACCGGTGACGACGATCCTCGAGCCGAAGCCGAGGCGGGTGAGGAACATCTTCATCTGCTCCGGCGAGGTGTTCTGCGCCTCGTCCAGGATGATGAACGCGTCATTCAAGGTCCGGCCGCGCATGTAGGCGAGCGGTGCGACCTCGATGGTGCCGGCAGCCATCAGCTTCGGGATCGACTCGGGGTCGAGCATGTCGTGGAGGGCGTCGTACAGCGGCCGCAGGTAGGGGTCGATCTTCTCGTAGAGCGTGCCGGGCAGGAAGCCGAGCCGCTCCCCCGCCTCGACCGCCG
>JAODNA010000207.1 GCA_025465135.1 Frankiales bacterium
AGGCGCGCTCGTCGGTCTTGGCGTCGAACGCCCGCAGCAGGAACGTCCCGACCCGCGACCGCTCTCGCATCGCGGCCAGCTGCGCCTCGGCCTCCGCGCGCACCTGCTCCCCGGGCCGGTTCAGCGCGGCGGCAGCGGCGGCCACCGCCGTAGAGCCGCCTCCCACTTCAGGCCCGCCGGAACAGGCTGGCTACCGCCTCCTCCTGCAGCGCCGGCACGACGTGCAAGTAGACGTCGAGCGTGAAGGCGACCGTCGAGTGCCCGAGCCGGTCGCTGACCACCTTCGCGCTCACGCCCGCCTGGAGGGCCAGGCTGGCGTGGGTGTGCCGCAGGTGGTGGAAGCGAATGTGCCGCCGCCTCGAGCGCAACGCGCCTCTGACCTGCAGTGATGTCGTGGGGCGGGTGGGGCTCGAACCCACGACCGAGGGATTATGAGTGCCGAGCCTGGCGTGTCGGACGAGAGCGCATGAGGTCGGGCAGCCGCGAAATCGACTCCAGTGCAGCACCTTCCGTGTCAGACACTGCCGGACCTGTTCCGGCCTGGTCCGACAAGCCGTGCCCATCGTGTGCCCACCGGTCAGGCGTCGGTGGCGTACGGGTGCGTGTGACGCTCGTCGTTGAACGGCCGGAACCAGGCGTCGAAGTTCATGGGCGCCATGCCTAGCGCCCGGCCCCGTCGGCGAGCTGGATGAGGTCGTCGAAGAGCTGGTCGAGCAGCGTCTCCGTCGCGGACATGATGGCGCCGGCTGTGATGCGCGCGGCACCCAGGGCGTGGCCGCGCTCCGGTCCGAGGTCTGGGCCGAGTCCGTCGTCGCTGAAGACGTCCAGAGGGAACGCGCGCCAGCGGTCGGCGGCGGCCTGCAGGTGCGCGGCGTACTCATCGTCCATGCTCGGAGCCTGGCATGGCCGCAGCCTCCGGACCAAGGTCATGGGCCCGGATGCAGCCCGTCGTCGACTCGCTGACGGAGATGGTCAGCGAGACCTCGCTCCCGGACGCAACGCAGCCCTGAGCAAGCCTCCACGTCCGACGTGCACCTGGCGGTGCGGCGCGTCATCGCCACAACTTCGCGACGGATGTGGTGCTCCGCTAGACGCATCACGCGTTCCGCGGAAGACCCAACAGGCACGGCCTTCTCGTACTGCACAGCGCATCTCGCCACGGTCGCAGACCGACATCGCGGCGGGCCCCGTCTAGCCCTTCGCTGGACGCTGTACGCGCAACAAGATGGTCGTTGCAGGTATCAGGGAGGACATGGTTCTCTCTCCGCGACGCGGAGCCTCCCGGCTCCGCCGGCGGACCCCCGGCGCTGCTGCGAACAGCGCACGGGGGCCCTTGATCGTCCACCTGCTACTGACAGGAGTACGACCCGATGCACAGCATGCCGCTTGCTCCCGCCCGCCACCCCGCGTGGTGCCGTCCGTCCGACTGCGAGCTCCCCGGCCCGCACCTCGGACCGGTCAGCGTCGTCAAGTCGAGCGGCGACGACGCCGTGCTCCGGACCCGGCCGGCGTGCTGGCCGGCCGAGCAGACCTTCCCCGCGCAGCCCGGGGTCATGATCGAACTGGAGTTGACATGCTTCACAGACCGCGCGCTGCGCGCGTTCCTGACGCTCGACGACGCAGCGGCGCACGTCCGGGCTGTCCTGGCGGCCGTCGAGCAGGCTCAGCAGCCGTGACGGCGGCGTCGCGGGGCCGGATCATCGTCGTGCCGGTCGACCTGGCGCTGGTCTTCACCGCCGACGGCGGGTGGCGGTACGAGCAGGCCCCTCCGCGCTGGTGGCTGGACGAGGCGGAGGCGTTGCTGGAGGCCGACGAGCGACCGCGGGGCGTCCTGCGACTGGTCCGGCCGCCTCGGCAGCCGGTGACGGCTTGCAGGCCCGGGAGCGGGCCGTGCAGGCGTCGGCACGAGCATGCGTCTGCGAGGCGTGACGATGCCTGCCGCTGACGACCCGTTCCTGTCGACGTCGGAGGCCGCCAAGGTGCTCAGCTGGTCCCGGGACTCGGTGCTGCGCGCCATCGACGCCGGTGCCCTCGAGGGACTGCGGTACGGCCGGCTTGTGCGGGTCCGGCGGAGCGCCCTCGATGCGTTCATCGCCGCGAACACGACGTCGGCCAGCACTGTGCGCCCTCGACGACGCCGGAGGCGCCGATGAGCGGGCAGGTGGACCCGACGGACAACCTGCGCGACGCCGTGGCGTACGCCCGCGCGCTGAGTAGCAACGACATGGCCGCGGCCCGGCGGATCGCGAAGGACGCCGATCCGAGGTTGCTGCTACCTGGAGTCGGGATCCTGCTCGTGTCGGCGGTCCGCCGGGACGCCGCCCGACGGGGCGTCGAGGTGCAGGTGGCGTGGGACCAGCTGCTGGCCGGTGTCGAGCGGTTGCGACCGCCGGCGTGACGGGGCGCATAGCGGGCTGGTCGAGGGGGGCCGAGCCAGGGCGGGGCGCCTACAGCACGCTGCCGTCCGCGCTCTTCACGGCTGCCCCGGCGTGCACCTCCTGCTGCTGGTGATGCCCCAAGAAGCGCAGCGCCTCGCGCGCCGTCCCGAGCGGCGTTCGGTGCCCGCATTCGCAGCGGTACTCGCCACGAGCCCGCGGCGGCGGCTCTAGAGCCACCCACTCGGCAGTGCGATGCCCGACGACCTGGGTTCCGAGGAAGCCGAGAGCCTGGAGCCGAAGGCCGAGGATCTCGACGTCCTCGCTCACGGCGCGGCCGGTGTCGGCAACGGCAACTCCGGCGTGAAGATCTCCTTCAGGACCGGCTCCAGTCGCTCGGCGCGGCGCAGCCCTTGGTCCAGGGCCACCTGGGCGACCCACTCCCGTGCGGCGGGGATGAACAGCATCGCCACGGCGAAGCTCAGCGCGGCGTACTTGCGCCACGCCCTGAGGGCGTACCAGTCGAGGTCCATGCGCGCACCGTGTCATCGGCCCCCGACAGAACTGCCATCCGGGGCTCGACGTGAGGTCCGGCGCAGCCGTGACGCGTGCAAGTGCCGCCACGAACACGGCGGACGGCGACGCACCGGGGCCGCACCACAGCGCCCCGCCCCTGACGGCTCAAGGACGGGGCACGGTCGGGTGGCAGGGTTCGCCTGCGGGCGGAGCCGCGGCCTGCCAGCCTCGGCGTGTGGCCGTGCGTGAACCCGACTACGCGACGATCCGCTCGTTCGTGGAGCGATGGGCGTCCGGCACCCTCGTGCAGTGTGACCGGCTGACCTCGGCCGTCGAGGAAGCGCGCAAGCTCGATTGGGCCCACGAGCGCGGTGAGAACTGGTCGCCTCCGTGGGAGGACGTGCTGACGGCGTACGACCGCGTCTGGGTCGAGGCGCACCTGCTCGTTGTCGCCGGTCACCAGCTGCAGACATGGACGATGCGATGGCACCGGCAGCGCCCTGAGCCGTCGCCCACGATCAGCGCCCGGCTGACGGCGCTGCGGAACAGTCTTGAGCACCTGGACCAGGCGCTGCTCGACGACGTGGCGGCCCGGCCGGACCCGGCACTCGGGCGGAAGAGTTGGGCGCTCGACAGGCTGCCGGACGGCCAGCTGCCGCTGTTCCCGAGTGTGGAGCGGCGCGGCGACCCCGTTGCCGCGTTCGGGCTGCTCGACGTGCAGGCTCTTCGTGCGCACGCCGAGCGCGTGTCCGGCGACATCGACGACGAGCGGTATGTGGAGGAGGTCCTGCCCGCGGTCGATGACTGGGTCGACCAGCGGAGCGACGAGATGCGGGGAGGCTAGCTCCGCTCAGGTCGCGGGGCGCGCACCACCCGCCCGCAGTCTCGTGCTGCGAGGCGCGACGGTCTCCTAGGAAGTGCGAATGCGCTACGTGAGGGTGAGCTGGACGAGGCTTGCCTCGCTCAAGAGCTCCACCTGATCCAGCAAGTCTTGACGGTTGCGAACTGCTACGGCCCCACGCTCCAGGAGCATCCGGTTTCCTACGGGCGTGTGCGCGTCGAAGTCGAGCGCGAGGACGCGGCGACCCACCTTGAGCGCATGCTCCCCAGCGGCCAGAGTCCCGCCGCGCTCACCGGCCTCAACAACCACCAACGCCAACCCGAGACCGACGATGACGGCGTTGCGCGTCATGGCGCCCCCCGCGGTCCAAGGCTGCGACGGCGGGAACTGCGACACCGCGCAAACCCGCTCGGGCGTGAAGTGCTCCGGCGGGTACGTGCGCTTCCGACGAAAGTGGTCGATGCCCTCGGCTAGCACAACGACCGTGCATCCTCCCTGCTCAAGAGCCGCGAGATGCGTGGCCTCATCGACCCCCCGCGCGTAGCCCGACATGACGACCATCCCCCGGCGAGCCACCTCACCGCCGCAGATCGAGGCGGCCTGCAACCCGAGATCGCTCACATGCCTGGAACCGCACATGCTGAGGCCCCGCTGGCTCAGCAGCTCCGCATTCCCCCAGAAGAAGATCAGCGGCGGTGCCCCCGGTGCTGACGCAAGGCGGTCCGGATAGCGGTCATCGCCCCACAAGATGGCGCCAACGTCGCGCGCGTCCAGTTGAAGGGCCCTCTCGTGGATCTGGCGCTGCAGATCGGCGTCGAACGTGGCGAGAACCTCGTCTAGACCGGCTGGGCCGTCCTTGCGCAACAGCGCACCGATGCGCCCCGGCGTACGCGGATGCGCGAAGGCCGTCAGCGCCCGCGTCAACTCCGTGACGCTGCCTGCGTTCATCGACCTCACCCACTCATTGTGCGCACTGGGACCAAGCCGAGGACGCGACTGGCCCCGGCGCGGCGTGCCGCAGCGGCCACGTGCCTCATAGTGTGGCCCGACTGCAGCGCGTCGTCAGCCACGATGACGGTGAGGTCCGACAAGGACGTCGGCATCGAGAACTCGTCGGACAGGTCCATCCTCCCTCCCGCCTTCGCTTCCGGTCTCAGCGCCGTCTTCGCCTGAGTGGCTATTAGATCCAAGCCTGCCGCATCAGCGAGGCGCCGGGCTAGATCCTCACCGCAGGACACCACGGAAGCATCATGTCCGGGACAGGTGACGATCGCGTCCGCCTGGGCGTAAAGCGGGTGCCGGCTCATGACGTCAGCCATCAGGTCGACCAAGTCGTCCCGCGCCGCGCGCATCAACCCCGGGCTGCTCCGGTAGTACTTCGCTCGGTACCGCAGCTCGCCGATGTCGGTGTTCCGCCAGTCGTGGTCCTCATCCGGCGGGATCTTGTACCAGTCGAGTGCCAGCGCCACGTCCACGTCCTGCACGCGGATGCTCAGCACCTCGCTGAGCAGCGAGAACAGGACCCGCGCGTCTGGGCCAGGGCCGTCAGGGAAGTACAGGCGGTGCGACCACTCAGCCCGAAGTCCGGCCGGGACGTCGAGGCGCGACATCGGGCGAGGAGTCGCCAGTGCGATCTGGTCGACGATGTCGTCGCTGGTGCAAACGTCAATGATCCGTGCCGAACCCTGCTCCTCACCGAGCACGCGGTAGACCTTGAACGCCGTAAGCCGGTTGCCGCGCCACTCATCGTTGTACGCCGGCCACTCGAACCGCACGTTGCAACTCCCGCAGGTCTGCAATGAGGCCACGGTCCCGGGACGAGCCAACGCCCGCGGGGCCCTCGTTGCGCCGGGAGGTTAGCGGTCGAGGTGTCGCACGTCAGGCGCACCTCGATGCCGCCCGTCGTGGGCGCAAGCCCTAGTCCGCAGACCGCGGCTCGGCCGGCGGGTCGCAGCCCCACCGGTCGATCGCCTCCGCCATCCGCACGACCGCCTCGTCCTCGTCCACCCCGAACGCCGCGGTGACCGCGGACAGCCGCGGGTGCTCCTCGGGCCGGGCGACCTTCGCGACCGCCCGCCCGTCGCTGGCCACCCGCACCTCGAGGTCGACCAAGCCGAAGCGGGTCGCGATCCGGCGGTCCCCTAGGAAGCTCACCGGATCAGCGTCGCAGCCGGCACCGGCGACTGCAGCATCCGGGCGGGCGCCTGTGGACGGTTCAGGCAGCTGCGGTCAGCGGTCGCCGGGCTCGGACTGCCGCAGCGGGGCGTCGGGCAGGGCCAGGGCGCGGGCGGGCACTACTCGTGGGAGGCGATCCCGAGACCCATCGCTTGCAGCACAACGTCCGGTGTCGCGCCGGCGGCCGCGGCCCAGCCGTTGACCGCGCCGGCGGCGACGTCGGCGAGCGCCATGACGAGGCCGATCTGCGTCTCGACGGAGCCCTGGTCGAACACCTCCTGCACCATCGCCAGCGCCGTGGCGGTGTCCGGCCGCTCCTGGTCGAAGGTGTCGGCTGACTCGAGCGTCAGCGTCGTCACGACGGCCATCGCGCGGCGGCGGAGCTCTTGCTGCAGTGCGATGCGCGGGTCGGCGTCGCCCGTCATGCTCCGCCGCCCAGTGCGGCGATCCGCTGCCGGTTCTCGATCTCGCGGTGCAGCTGCGCGGGGTCGTTCGCGACGACGTTGCCGTGGAAGTGGTACTGCGTGGTGCGGCTCCACGCCTTGCCGGGCCCGGCCTGCGCCGGCTGCAGGACCACGGGGGCGCGGGGCGGCGGGGTGGCGCCGGCCGCGACCCCAGGTGTCAGGCCGGTCAGCCCGCCGAGGTAGCCGCCGACATCCGTGGGGGTCTGCGCGCCAGGCTTGAGCGGCTCGCCGGGCTTGTTGCCCAGGCCACCGGGGAACAGCAGGCTGCCAAGGTTCGACTCGATCTCGCGTCGCCAGTGCGGGTCCTTCAGCGCCGCGAGGAACCAGTCGGTGTACGCCTTCCCGACCGCGCTGCCCGCGGCCTTCGCCGCGGCCGTCGCCTCGTTCAGCGTCGCCTGACCGCCGAGCTTCGCCAGGTCGAGCATCGCCTTCTCCCGAGCGGCCTTGTCGGCGTTGAGCTGCTTCACCAGCGCCGGCGTCAGGCCCTTCACCGCGTTCGCCATCGTCCCGGGCGCCTCGAGCTCGAGCTGCAGCAGCTCGGCGAGCACCGGCTGCGTGATGCCCTTCGCGACGAGCGCCCGGGCGGCCTGCGCCTGACCGGTCGCCATGCCGCTGTTCTTGGCGCTCCTGGTGATGATCTCGGACAGCGCGATGCTCTTGTCGCCGCTGGCATCCTTCTCGGCCTTCTCGAGGTCCTTCTGCGCCGACAGCACACCGCGGCGACTGTCAGCCAGGTCGCGCTCGGCCTTGCGAAGCCCATCGGCGGACCTGCCGCCCTTCTCGCGAAGCTCCGCCAGGCGCGCCTCAGCGGCCTCGAGCTTCAACGCCTCCGCCGTGGGATCGCCGCCAGGCCGGCGGATGTTGCGCTGCGCGGCCAGGATCGCCGCTTCGGCGTTCGCGAGCTGCGAGCGGGTCGCACCCGCCGTGCCCTGCCTGGCCTTGCGCAGGTCGGCAGCCTTGTCCGCGACCGCGTCCCGGGCGTCCTGCAGGCGCTCTCGCGCGCCGGCGACCACGTCGGGGTCGACCTGCTCCGGAAGAGCCGCCAGCAGCGCCCTGACGGGCTGGCTGGCCGCGTCGGCGACGTAGGAGCGGCTGTCCAGGTAGGCCCGCGCCTTGCGGACGTTGTAGCCGGCGGTGCCCTCACGGGTGCGGGCGCCCTCGAGCGCGGCTGTCCGCTGCCGGTACGGCTGCCCGTAGAGGCTCTCCTGGTAGCGGCGGTCTGCTTCGGCCTGCGCGGCGGCCTGGTCCCGCCGGCGCCGCTCCGCCCGGCGCGCAGCGGCGACATCGTACGAATAGCCGCTGCCGCGGTCGATCGCGTCGCCGAGGCTCCCCAGGCCGATCGCGCTGAGGCTGTTCGCGGTTAGGTGAGCGGTTTGCTGCTTGTACGCGTCCCAGCGGCCGCGGCCGAAGAAGCCGAAGTTGTCGCTGTGACGGGTGCCGCGCTCGCCGGCGCCCTCGAACAGCCGGCGCGGCTCATCGACCTGGAAGCCCCCGACGATGGCGGCGCCGCCGGCAGCGGCGCCGACAACGGCGACCCCGCCCCGGGCGAGTCCGGCGATGCCTCCCAGTCGCTGCAGCAGACCGGTCTTGCCCACCGCCCCGGCACCCGCACCGCCGGCGGCGCCCTGCGCGATCGCTGCGCGGCTCGCCGAACCCGCGACGGCGTCGTAGGACGCGGCGACCGTCCGGTTCGACAGGACCGTGGCGGCGTTGTCCCCGAGCAGCAGCCGGCTCGCGCCGCGCACCGCGTCCAGCCCGTGCTTCACCGCGACGAAGCCGAGCAGGAGACCGGCGATCGCGCGGGTGCTCTCGTGCTCGCCGATGAACCCGATGGCCTTCCCGAGCTCGCGGAGCGCCGGGATCAGCGCGACGTTCGCGATCTGCGCCGCGGCGGTCATCGCGGGGACCAGTCCTTCGCCGAGTTCGGCCTTGGCGTCGGCGATCTGGGCCGCGGCCTGCTTCTGCTGGATGGCGAGGTCACCGGACCGCTTGGACAGGGTCCCGGTGGCGCTGGCGCCCTGCTCGAGCAGGATCGCGTACACGGCCTGTGCCTTCGCGGCCGGGGTGAGGGCGTCGCGGGTGGTGCTGATCAGCCCCGCGGACAGGGCGGCCCGCTTCACGTTCGCCTCGTCGATGTTGATCCCGAACTTCTGCAGGGCGTCGTACTCGCCGACGAAGCCACCGCGGATCGCCTCGAGCGCCTCCGGGGCGCCGGTGTTCTTCAGCGCAGCCAGGTTCGCCGCCAGCGTCGTGGTGCCGGTGGCCATCTTCGACGACTCGGCCTGGCTCAGCTTGAGGTTGTTGAACAGCACCCCGAAGCCGGCGGCGGCCTCGTTGACCTCGACCTTGGACATGCCGAGGGCCTTGGCCGACGTGCCGCCGAGGCGTTCGACGTCGCGGGCGTAGTCGCCGAACAGGGCCTGGTTCGTCTTCACCGCCTGGGCCAGGGCGCTGGCCTCTTCGATGCTGTCCCGGCCGACCTGCCCGATCTTCGTGCCGACCGCGATCCCGCCGACGACGCCGGCGAGCTTGGCGCCTGCCCGGCTGCCGATCGGCACGGCCGCAACACCGCCTCCTCCGCCGGCTCGCTGCTGGACCCGGTCTGCCTCGGTGATCGCGCGCGCGAGCCGGGTCTGCGCCGCGAGCTGCTGGTCCAACGCGCGGGTGTACTGGCGGCTGTTCTGCGACCCGCGCTCGTTCATCCGGTCGACGATCCGGGTCGCCTCGGCGAGCTTGCGCTGCTCGACCACGAGGCGCTGCTGGACGCGGCTGAGCTCGGTGCCCGCGGCCTCGAGGCGCTTGACGGACGTGGTGGCCGAGCGCGCCGCTCCGTCGATCTGCTCCACCCCGCCGGCCGCGCGGCGCATCCCGGCGTCGGCCTGCTGGATGCCCGTCGTCTCGAGCCCGACGGTGACCTTGTAGTCAGGCATCGGTGCCCTCGATGGGCCCCAGCAGGGAGCCGCCGGCGAGAGCGGCGTCGACGGCGGCGGCCGGTGAGATCCGCCCGGTGGGCGGCTCGTGGAGGGGTCGCTCGTCGACGAGCGAGTCTCGGCGCCACTGCAGGTGAGCCTTGGCCAGCTCGATCTTGGTGTCCCGGAGCTGCTCGAGCTCCTCGGCGCAGCCGACCGCAGCTGCCGTCGAGCCCTTCGCGAGGCCAGTGAGGATCTCGCGCTCTCGCTCGTGAAGCGCCTCGACGAGCTGCCGCGCGCGGGCGCCGGTCGTGCGGCGAACGGCCGCCCGTGCCTCCTGGATCTTCGCCTCGAAGTGGCCCTTCGCGGCGGCGACCGGGATGAGCGGCTTCGGGTCGTACAGCTCGCCGCGCTTGATGGCGTCGGCGCGGGCGTCCTGCTGCTCCTTCACGGCCGCCGCCAGCTTGCCGACGTAGGTGGACTCGGCGTCCTTCCAGGTGGCGAACTCCTCGGCCTTGGCCTTGATCTCGGGGTCGTTGTCGACGATGGCGTGCATGGCCAGGTCCTCTCGGTGGTGGGTTGGTGGTGCGTGGTGTGGCTACGGCTTCCTCGCCCACCCGAGCTCGCGGGCCCTCTCCATGCCCCGTTCGCGGGCGCTCTTGGCCGGCGCGGGCACCTGGAACAGCTCGGGGATGTCGTCGCGCAGCGCCTCAGCGGCGTACTTGAGCTGCTCGACGGTGTCGAACGCCGTGACCTGCAGGAACCTCGCCGCGCGGGCCAGGTGCTCGCGCTGCACGCCCTTGCTCCGCAGGGCGATGACGGCTCGGACGTCGACGTCCTTGGCGGCCTCGTCCCACGCTGCTTCGTCGTCGGCTGTGGGTGCGGCGTTGTTGGTCACGGGCGAGGCTCCTCAGTCGGTCGGGTCGAGGGAGTGGGGGTCGTCATCGCCACCGACGCGGCGGTTCTGGCGTGAGCAGGCGGACGGCCGCGCGGTCGCCCATCTGCCCGAGTCGCCGTAGCAGCGCAGCGCCGTCGCCGCGGTCGTCACCACGCGAGGGCAAGTGCCCCCATCGTGTGCCGGGCACGAGACGCTGCCGCCCCTTGAGCGCGGCGATCTCGGCCTGCGTGCCGGCGAGGAGGTGCTGGCCAGCCAGCGCCAGCGCGATGGCGCGGTCATCGTGACGACCGGGGTCGTGGTCGAGCCTCAACATGCCGGTGGAGTTCTCGATGAGGTTCACGTGCACGAGCTCGTCGATCAGCTCGGCGTCGTCGGGCAGGTCGAGTGCCTGCTCGTGAATCAGCCGGATCATCGTGGCGGCCAGCAGCGCCTTGCTGGGCGCAGAGAAGTGGAACTCCTCTGCGAGCACGCCCTGCCGTCGCAGACGTTGAGAGCCGTCGACGAACTCGCGGGGGTCGAAGACGAGCGTGGCGCCGTACGCCGCGCAGACGTCGCCCGCGCGGCTCGCGACCTCGGCGATCTGCACCGGGTTCGCCCGGCTGCCCTGCCAGACCTCGATGAGGTCGACAACGACCGTCCACAGGTAGTCGTCGGGCGGCATCATGGGACGTCCGTCGGGGATGTCCTTCCAGTCCTGTCCCGCCCACCTCTGCTTGCGGGGCTCCAGATGCGCAAGCACGAGCACGGTGGGGTCGTTGACCCAGCCGAGGTCTAGGCCGGCGACGTACCGGACGCCCGGCACGGGGCGCATGGGCCGCGGTCGCTGGGTGATGCACGCCCGGATCTGCTCCGGGGTCGTGAGCCGGCTGTCCTCGGACGTCCAGATGTTCAGGAACAGACGGTCGAACTCGGCCTGCGTCAGGCAGTTCTCGCGGGCTCGCTCCAGCGCGGGCGCGTCCAGCCACGGCAGCGGGGCCGGGACGTCGAGGACCTTCCAGTGCTTCGACGTCTGGGCGATCTCATACCGCTTGTACGCCCAGTGGTCGGGTGAGCCGGCGTTCGTGAGTACGACGAGGCGGCAGTTCGGAACCTTCTCGACCGCCGTCACCATCGCAGTCCAAAACTTCTTCGCCGGCTTGCTGTCCGGCCACGCCGCGAGCTCATCCGCGACGATCATGTACGGCCGCTTGCCCATCGCAGACGGGTCATTCGCCAAGGCGGTGAACGTCGCGCCGGTGCGGATGTTCTTGATCTGCAAGCCAGTCGTGGTGAACAACGCGTCCAGCCCGGGCGTCCGCGCGATCATCTCGCCGGCCAGCGTCACCATGTCCGCGGCCTGGTCCTCGTCCTGGCCGATGATGAACGACCGCGACAGCGGCGGCGCCTGAAGAGCCAGCACCGCGAGCGCGATCGCGGCGAGGTCGGTCGTCTTGCGGGACCCGCGTACCCCCGGGACGAAGAACTGCCGCCACCCGCACGCAAGGTCGAGGATCGCGCTGGCGTTGGACATCTGGAACTCGGCGGCCGTCGACCCCCACGTCGTGCCAGCGTCGTCAAGGCACAGCTCGCTCATCCACAGCAGCGCCGCAGCGGCGTCCGGGCCGACCGGCGCGGCAGCGTCGAGGACGTCAGACATCGCCGCCGCTGTGGTCCGCGTCTGCATCCGGCAGCAGCCCACGCCCCTGAAGGAACGCCCGCACCGCCGACGACGCCTGCTCCGCCTGCCGCGCCGCCCCGACAGCTGCGTGCGCCGCCACCGCGACGTCGAGCTGCAACTCCGCCGCCGCCTTCCGCGTCAGGCCCATCTCCCGCAGCTGCTGCTGCGCCTTGTTCGTCCACGACGCTGCGTGCTTGAGCAGCGTCTCCCGCGGCTTGCCGTGCTCGTCGAGGACGCCGACCTCATCGAGCGCCGACTCGAGGATCAGCACCTTCGCGTACGTGCGCGAGAACAGGTCCACCTGCAGCGGGTAGGCGACCAGCGCAGGCGCGATCGACACCAGCAGGTTCGCGACGCGCTGCGCGACCGGCGTCACCGCCCGGTCCGAGTACCCCGCGTGCTTGAGCGCCAGCACGTTCCCGCGCTCGAAGTCCGGCCGGCGCTGCGCGTACGCCGGCAGCCACTGCCGCTCGTTGGACGGCTCCTGCGGCCCGACGACCTCGGCGCTCACCGTCCGCCCCGCCCGACCGGACCGGACCACCGGGCCGGCTTGTCCAGGCGCTCCGCAGAGCCAGCGACGGGAGGTGCCGCAAGCTTGCCGACCTCGGCCCCTCCCGTCGCCTCGCGCCCGGTGACATCCAGCACCGAGCGCCGGCCCCACTGCGCCGCCCTCACGACTCGGCGCGCGACCCTGCGCAGCAGCTCTGCGGCCGCTGCTGACGTCACCAGCGGCAGCGCGTCAGCGCCCACGACCCGACCGCGGACGCGGACCCTGACCGCGCAGCACCGCACTGACGCGCCCCTGCAGTCGACGGAACCCCCGCTCGGAGCTGTTGTTCGAGCTGATCCCGACAGCGATCCCGCGCAGCAGCGGCCGCGCACGCTCGCTCGCCGGCAGCGTCACCGCCGTACGCCGCGTCGACGACACCGGATCCGCCAGCCCACCCGGCCGCGCCGGCACCACCCCGTCGTCCCACGCCTGCGTGTTCCGCACCAGCCACGCCAGCTCCGCCGGCGGCGTCGACCCCGCCTCCAGCCGAATGAACAGCGCGCCCGCGTAGTCGCCGTCGGTCACCATCTCGACGAGCTCGTGGTCCCGCAGCCACGCCGGGTCCTGCTCGTGGACCTTCAGCTTGACCGTCGACACCAGCACACCGCTCACGCCCGACTCCTCTGCTCAGCGCGCCACTGCAGGACGTCGACGAGCAGCACGCGCCCACGACCAGCCGGGCGAAGACGCCCGTCCGCCCGCAGCTTCCGCACCTGACGCTCCTTGACCTCGAGCAGCTCAGCCGCGTCCGCGACCGACAACCACGACGCTCCGCCACCCACGAGCGCCCGGACCGCATCCACCTCGACACGCCGCCCGGCGAGGACCGCTTCAGGACCGGACAGGCGCAGCAGCTGGCGGTAGACCTCCAGCAACCCCGCCGGCACCTGCTGATGCGCGTCCCGCGCCGCCCGCCACACCCGCGTCAGATGCCGCTCCCACTCCGACGCGGCCGGCGGCGGCAGCAGGATCACCACCCACCCCTCGGCCAGCGACGCCACCTCCGCCCGGCCCGTCACCCGCGACCCGACCCGGCGTGCACGCGACAGACCGGCACCCGCACCCGCCGACCATCGACCCACCGGCAACCGCACCGGGGCGGCACCACATCCGCCCCTGCCGGCATCCCGCCGACCAGCTCGAGCAGCATCTCCGCCGCTGCGTCGACCGCCACGTCCGACCGCTCAACCTGCCCCAGCTCCAGCGCCACCCGCGCCTCGAGGACCAGGGCCAGGACCGTCCTCAGCGCATCCCGCCGAGCCCGCACCGCCGGCCGCCGTGCAGCACCGGCGTCGCCGTCGAGATCACCGTCGACCTCGATGTCCTCGCCCGGGCCCTCGACGTCATCGTCATCGTCGTCATTGACGACCCACCCGGCCGTCACGACGACACCACCAGGGCGCCGCTGAGCAGAGGCACGCTGCCACCCCGGCGCGGTACCAGTGTTCTGTCACACCCCGGCCACAGACTCGAGGTCAAGAGCCCCGGACACCCCCGGGACGTGACGCAGGGACCGCCACCATGACCGACCACGACGCGACAGTCACCGCCCGCGAAGCCGACGTCGGCGCCTGCTACGAGGGGTGCCAGAACGCCCGCGCCGACCTCATCCGCCAAGTCGAGGAGTGGTACCCAGGATGGGTCAGCGCCTTCGCCGCCGAGCGCGTTCGGGCGAAGCACGACCGCGTCCTCAAGATGGACCCCGCCGCCGTGAAGAGCGTCCGCGCCGAAGTCGACCGGCTTGCAGCCGCCGGCTCCCAGGTGGTGCAGCGCCACCTCGGGCAGCCGGACCCCGCTCTCTGGCCCCACTACGTCCCGCTCAGCCCCGACCTGCCGAGCGCGCTGCGCGCGGCCGTGCGCAGCGGGCAACCCCAGCGGCGTGCGATCCACCTCGCGCAAGGGCAGCTCGGCGAGATCCTGTTCCGCGCCCAGATCGAAGACGACCGCTGGGGCAGCGGCAACGAGGCATGGACCGTCAGCAGCCGCACCAATGAGATCGCAGCCAGCGACGCCTCCGCGCTGCCGTCGTCCATCCACGGCGCGATCCGCAGCTACACGAACAGCCTCGAGCGGTACATCGACGCGCGCAGCGAGTACGCCGACGCCCACAAGGCACGCGAACAAGCCCAAGCCCTCGACGCCTGGGGCGGTTGAGCCGCTCCCCTCACCGCCGAACAGCAGCCGGCGACCGAGCTTGCGCCGGTGCGCATGTCCCGCCAGGCCGGTCGCGCGGACCAGCTCCGACAGGGCAGCGGACGACAACGCCCGCCCGGTCGCCGGGTCGTACAGCCCGACTCGATGCGGCGCTGGCTCCAGCAACCGACCCGACGCCGTGAACAGCACCGACCGCGTGCACGATGGGCACCGCCCGCCACCCGCGTTCACCGGACACCGCCCGCGACCGTCGCTACCGTCCGCCCGTGACCGGACCCGATGTCCCCTACGTGTGGCCCCAGGACCTCTCCGTCCTCCGCAGCGCCACCGCCCACGTCCTCGACAAGGACTGGGCCAGCGCCGCCGAGATCGGCACCGACACCGGCCTCGACGACACCCAGGTCGATCGGTCCCTGCGCCGACTCCGCGACGCGGGCTACATCGACCCCTACTTCGGCGGCGGATGGGACAACGGTGTCAACGCCATCACCAGCTACGGACTTGAGGCTGCCGGCGCCTGGCCGACCCCGGACACCCACACGGACCGACTGCTCGCCGCCCTCGAGCAAGCCGTCACCGACGCACCGACTGAGGAGGAACGCAGCCGACGCCGCAAGGCCCTCGACGCCTTCCGTTCCTTCGGACGGGACCTGCTCGTCAACGCCAGCGGGAGCGCCCTCGGTGGACTGGCCGGCTGACCCGTGACCGCGCAGCTCTGGACCCTGCTCGCCGTCCTCGCGGTCTTCCTCGGCAGCCTCGCCGCCACCAGACCCCGCAGCCGCCGACCCATCGCCCTGGTCGTCCTCGTCGCCGCACTCGCCTGGGCGCTCGGCGTCCTCTGACCCATGAGCGACGACCGGCAACCCACCGCCCTGGAGCTCCTTGCCGCAACCGCCGCAACAGCCGGCGGAGGACTCCTCGGCTACGGCATCGGCGGCCCCGGAGGTGCCGCCATCGGCAACGCCGCCCCCGCCGCCGTCACCCTCGCCTGGCGGCTTGGCAACCACGCACTCGCCACACGCCTCACCCGCGGCAGCCAGGCCCTCGACCAAGCCGCCCAGCAACTCGGCACCGACCTCGACGACATCGCGCAGCGCGCCGTGACCGACCCCGCCCGGCTCGAGCTCCTCGCCCGCGTCCTCGAAGCCGCGGGCCGCAGCCCCCTGCCCGAGAAGATCCCCGCCCTCGGCCAAGTACTCGCGCAGGGCATCACGGCAGGAGCCGACGCTGCCCAGGTCGACGAGGCGCTGCTGCTCGCCACGGCACTCGACACCATCGAAGCGCCGCACGCTCAGGTCCTCGACGTCCTCTCCTTCGGGGCCCGGAGCGACACCGGCGCGCCCCCAGCGACCCGGCGCGGCGGCATGTTCCCGGGCGTCATCGCCGCCCGACTCCCGGGCCACGCCCGCCTGCTCGACTCTCTCCTCCACGCACTGCAGGGGCAGGGGCTGGTCGAGGACGTCGGCACACCCAAGGTCGTCACGCCCGCGCCGCGCGGCGGCGTCAAGACGGAGCCCGCCAAGCCTCAGTGGCGACTGACGGACCTCGGGTGGTCCTGCATCGACCTGCTCCGCGCCGACGCCTGACCGGAGCTCAGTGCGGGCTAGCGTCCCCAGGTCTGAGCCGTCGACCGCCGGGGCTGGCCGGTCTCCGTCAACCAGGCCGACGAGCGCGTAGCCGCCGGCTCCTGGGAACCACAGATCCCCTGGCCCCCCGCTGACCAGCGACGACACAGCCGATGGGCACGAGATGGGCACAGCACATCGGCTCGGGCGCGGGCGCGCGAGGGGGGTCTCACAAGTCCCACAACGCGAGCTCGCCGCGCCGGGCCACGCGTGCGCCGCAACCCACCACAGCCGGCAAGGGCGCGACGCCGCCGAAGTGGAAGAGGGGTCCGCCAGCGTGGACAGCAGCGACCACGCCACACCTGTCACCGCGCGTGGGGGTTCTGGCCGAACACCGACCGACCGACCGGACCCGGGAGCGGCTGGGGGTGTCGTTGTCCGCTGTCCGGTGTCCGCTGTCCCCCTCCTACGGAGTGGGTGGCGGACGGACATGTCCGGGGTGTTGGCGGACATAGCGCGGACACGGCGGACATGGCGGCTAGTCACGGTTGGGTCCGGGCTTGTAGCGGGGGCGCTCGTCGGTGCCGACGTTGGTGAGGGCACCGGCTCTGAGCAGGGCTTTCAGGCTGCGGTCGAAGGTGGCGGGCGGCATGGCGGCGGCGTTGCGCAGCTCGGTCTTGTTGCAGCCGCTGTCCGCGAAGCAGTCGTCGAAGACGGACAGAAGCTCCTTCGCCTTGCCGGCCAGGAGGTGATCTTGTCCGCCGGCGTTCTGGACGATGCAGGAGGTGATCGGGCTGTCGTTGAACAGGTCTCGTCCGACCTCGAGAGTGCGGAGTGCGAGTGCGACCCGGTCGTCGCGGGGGCCGTCCTTGCGCTTGGTGCGGTCGAGCTCGAGGAGGCCGCTGTCGCCCTTGATGCGGTAGACGGTGTCGGCGTTGTCTTCGAGGGCGGTGGCGCCGCGGGTCTTGCTGTCGCTGCCGTCGGTGTGGGCGATGACGAGGCAGGTGGGCCCGAGCTGGCGGACCTGGTCGATGCGGCCGAAGGCGGTGGTCGAGTCGCTGTTGTTGTTCTCCTGCCCGCCGACGGTGGAGCGGGCCCAGGTGTCGAAGACGACGAGCTGCCAGGGCCGGCCTTCCAGGCCGTCCCGGACGACGTCGAGCAGCTGGCCGAAGCCCACGCCGGTGAACAGGTTGACCGGCTCGGGGAGCGTGACGAACAGGTCGGCCTCGTGGTGCCACGCCTGTTCCCAGGCAGACAGGCGCTGGTCGAGGCCGAAAGCGCCCTCGGCGGCGACGTAGAGCACCGGGCCGGCGGCGCGGATGGGCCGGCCCTGCCAGGACTTGCCGGTGGCGATGCAGCAGCCCCAGTCGATCGCGACGAAGCTCTTGCCGGTGCTGCTCCGGCCGGACAGCAGCGCGACGGTGCGCTGGTCGAGCGTGCCGTCGATGAGCGGCGCCGGGCGGGGCAGGCTCTTCAGCTGGTCGCGGCGCAGGAGCCTGCTGCGCAGGTGCTCGCCGTCGCTGCGCTGCGGCTGGTCGCCGAGAAGGCTGGCGAGGCCCTGCGCCGCCTGGTGAAGGACCTGGTCGACGTCGCCGCTGCTGATGGCCTGCCGCAGCCGCGTGACGACGGCGGTGGCCTCGCGTAGCTGTCGGGCGTCGTTGACGAGCTTGAGGTACGTCGACATGGCCCCGGGCGGCGGTGCGGCGGTCAACAGCTCGGCGAGGTAGGAGCCGGGGGTGGCTCCGCCGGGGAAGCGGTGGCGGGTCTTGTCGAGCGCGCGTCGGACGAAGTCGGGGGTCGGGTCGGTCCCGGCGCCGACGAGGTCGCGGACGGCGCGCAGGACCTCGTTGAGGTGCGGGTCGGCGATGTCGCCGTCGACGAGCTGATCGAGGACGTCGGCGGCTGCCGTGGCCGGCAGGTGCAGCAGGCCGCCGACGACCGCGGCTTCGGCCGTCGTGTCGACGTCGTGCACCAGCTCAGCGGTCACGCGACGCCCGCGAGGTGGGCCTCGGGGTCCATCGCTGCGGCGCGTGCGAGCCAGTCGGTGAAGCAGTGCGCGGCGGGGGCTGGGAAGCCGTGGATCTCGACGCGGTGCCGGCCGACGCAGCGCCACGCCAGCAGGAGGAGGGAGGTGCAACGCCAGCTCACGTCGCCCGGTGCGTGGAGCGCGACGGCGACCTGCGGTGGGAGTTCGAGCGCCCGGACGGCGTGCTCGTCGAGCTGCTGCGGGAGGACGATCGGCAGCGCCGCGCGGCCGACGACGCTCAGCCTCGGGCGGTGCGTGCCGTCGCAGTCGTGGACGACCAGCTGCGACACGGCCGGGCCGGCTGGGATTGAGGTTGAGGTCGGCGACGTGCCACCATCGGGGAGGACCTGCGGCTTGGTGGCGGCGGTGTTCTGGCGGGCCCCCTGGCCGGGGGGCCCGCTGCGCTGTCTGGGGGGCCTCACCGGACCGCTCGCAGCGTTGGACTCTCCGGGGTGCTGGGGCGGGGCGGCTCGACGCCAAGCAGGCGCAGCAGCTCGAGCACCGGGACGCGGTAGTGCGCGCCCAGTCGAAGGAGCGGCGTCGGCCAGTCGCCCCGCCGCGCGAGCTCCTGGGCCTTCGTCCGGCCGATGCCGAGCACGCTGCCGGCCGTGGTGATGTCCGTCGTCAGGCCGAGGGCCCGGACCTCGGCTTCGGTCCAGGTCCGCCGCCCGGTCGCTGTCCGCGACGTGCTCACGCTGCCTGCCGCAGGAAGCGGAGGGCCTCGAGGTAGGCGACGAGCTGCTCGCCGCGGGGGGTGCGTCGACCTGTCTCCCAGTTGCTGACGGTCTGGCGCGTCACGCCGAGGACGTGACCGAGCTGCTCGGTGCTGAGACCGGCGGCCTGGCGCAGGGCTCGGCGGGTGCGAGGTGGGGGGAGCTGCTGGGCGTTCCGCCCGATCTCAGCCGTCAGGCCCGCAGCGATGTCGGTCACGGTCATGTCGATGACCTTCGCGACGATCGGAGCCGTAGTCCAACTGTTGACTTAGATGCTGGGTTACTCGTACTGTTTCCCAGTATGACGACAAACTGTTGCGGATTCGGGAGTGCGTCTCTACGGTGCCTGCCATGAGCCGCACCGGGCCGCCTCGCAAGTCCGAGCAGCCGTGGGACCCGGCCGCGCCACCGCTCGTCCGCTTCCACCTGTGGGGTCACGAGCACGACATGACCGTCTGCGACTTCCGGTGGTGGGGCCCAACAGAGGACTGGGACGTGACAGGCGTCGTCGAGCGGGCCGGAGCGCGGCTGCAGGTCCGCTCGTTCGAGGTCGTGCCGCATGTTCTCCCGCACGGCCTCACCGACCGGGCGGAGTCGGTTCCCGTCGCCCCCGGCGGGGTGACGCCGAAGCTGCTCCGGGACGTCCCCCTCGGTCGGCTCATGGACCAGGTCCACGTGGCGCTGCTCGCCGAGACCCGGCGGCTCGCAAGCGGGGATGGTGAGCACCAGCAGCACGCCCGCGAACGCTGGAGTCGTCACGCGCCGGCGCTGTCACCGGAGGGCGAGCCGCTCCGCCGACCTGGACGCCCCCCGCTGGCGGACGACCTGCTGTTCCGCCTGTCCGTGGCCTACATCGAGGACACCCAGGGGCGCGGCGTCACTGGCCGCCTCGCCGAGCAGTTCGACCGGCCGGAGGCGACGATCCGTGACTGGATTCGTGCGGCTCGTGCGCGCGGCTACCTGGCAGCGGCTGAGCAGGGACGGCGATCGGCAGCGCCGGGACCTCGCCTCCTGGACGAGGTCATGAAGGACTGGACCGGAGAGGAAGGCATCTGGCCTGACGTCCGGCTCGCGATGGAAAGGGGGGAGCTGTGAAGGGCTCGACGTTTAAGCGGTGCGCCTGCAAGGACGACGCCGGGCGCCAGCTGGGCAAGCACTGCCCGAAGCTGCGCGGCACGCGCCACGGCACCTGGTACTACCAGGCACGCATCCCCGGACAGCCGCACCCGGTGAAGAAGGGCGGCTTCCCGACGCAGAGCGCCGCTGAGGCGGCGCTCCGCGCGTTGCAGGGCAAGGTCGCCGCCGGCCAGGACCTCGGCGCCGCGCAGCAGCTCGTCGGGGACTACCTCGACCAGTGGCTCGACGGCAAGGCCGCCCTCGCCGAGGACACCCGCCACTCGTACGCCACACACATCAGGCTGTACCTCAAGCCCGCACTGGGAGAGCTGACCCTGGACGAGCTGCGCGACTGGCACGTCGAGGAGATGTACGCCGCGATGCGGCAGATCGGCACCCGCGTCGGCCGCCCCTCCCCCGTCCTCCGGCGGATGCTTGCAGCGCGTCAGCAGCACCCCGACCTCGACCGCCCGCTGTCGGCGTCGCGCATTCGGCGCGTCCACGCCACCCTGATGTCCGCGCTCAACAGCGCCGTGCGCAAGCGGCGGCTCGTGCACAACCCCGCCGAACACGTCGAGCTCGCCTCCGGCAAGGCCCCGAAGGCCGTGGTGTGGACGCAGGCCCGGGTCGACCTGTGGCGCCGCACCGGCACCCGCTACCCCGTCGCCGTCTGGACCGGCGACCAGGCCGGAGCCTTCCTGGACGCCGTCGCCGAGGACCGGCTGTACGCGCTCTGGCACCTGATCGCCTTCCGCGGGCTCAGGCGCGGCGAGGCGGCCACCCTCGCCTGGGCCGACGTCGACCTCGACGGCGGAACTGCGCGCATCGCCGGCACCAAGAGCGACACCAGCCGGCGGACCATCACGCTCGACAGCGGGACCGTCCTCGAGCTGCGCGCCCATCGCGCTCGGCAGCTGCAGGAGCGCCTGGAGTGGGGCACCGCCTGGACCGACAGCGGCCGCGTCTTCACCCGCGAGGACGGCACGCCGGTCGACCGGAACGCCGTCTCCGACCGCTTCGACCGGCTCGTCGGTCAGGCCGACATGCCGCCGATCCGCCTCCACGACCTGCGGCACACGGCCGCGTCGCTCACCTACCGCGCCACCCGAGACCTGAAGCTCGTCTCGGAGCTGCTCGGCCACAGCGGCATCCAGATCACCTCGGACATCTACACAAGCGTCTTCGAAGACGTCGACCGCGACGCGGCCGAGGCCGCCGCGCAGATGGTCCCCCGCTCCGCCGCAGGCCGAGCTGCGTCCGCGGCGTGCCCATCGCGTGCCCATCGCCCTTCGGTGCCGACCGGCGAGCGCACTGCGGCGAGGGCAAAGCCGCAGGTCACGGAGGGTGGGGCGGGTGGGGCTCGAACCCACGACCGAGGGATTATGAGTCCCCTGCTCTGACCGGCTGAGCTACCGCCCCGGAGCAGCCGAAGCGTAGCCAGCCGCGAGCCAGTCGAGCCGTTCCGCCTTGCGCGGGATCCACGCCACGGGACCGGCCCATCAGGCCGTTCTGCCGCGGGAGCGGGAGG
>JAODNA010000030.1 GCA_025465135.1 Frankiales bacterium
CCGAGCTGTCGAAGAACATCGTGCGCGGGCTCGAGGCCTACCGCGAGCTGCTGCGGCGCTGGCCGGAGCACCGAGGGCGGGTCGTGCACCTCGCTTTCGCCTACCCCTCGCGACACGACCTGCCGGAATACCGGGAGTACACCGGCGCGGTGCAGCGGGTCGCGCGCGAGGTCAACGAGGAGTTCGCGACTCCCGGCTGGGTGCCCGTGCACCTCGAGGTCAGGGACGACTACCCGAGGTCCCTCGCTGCGATGCGGCTCGCCGACGTGCTCGTGGTGAACCCGTTGCGAGACGGCATGAACCTCGTCGCGAAGGAGGGACCGGTCCTGTCGGAGAACGGCCTCGGCCTGGTGCTGTCACGCGAGGCCGGCGCGGCCGACGACCTCGGCGCCGACGCGCTGCTCGTGAACCCCTACGACGTCTCGCAGACCGCACAGGCTCTGCACGACGCGCTGGTCATGGACCGCCGCGAGCGCGCGACCCGCTCCCAGCGGCTGGCCATCGCGGCCACTGCGTTTCCCCCCTCGCGCTGGCTCGCCGACCAGATCTCGTCGCTCGCGCCCTAGCCTCTCGGGTGTGCTCTCCCTGACGGCGGTCCTGTACCCGTCGGCACTCGACGCGCGGCGCGGGATCGTCCGGCTGCATCCGAGCGTCCTCGCGGGCCTCGGGCTCGCCGTCTGGGACACCGTCCTGCTGACCGGTGCGCGGACGACGGGTGCCCTCGCGGCTGTTGCGCCGCCCGGCACAGATCCGCGCGCGGTGCTGTGCGACGACCTGGTGCTGGGCAACATGGGCGTCGCGGACGGCGCCGTCGTCGAAGTGGGCGCCGCGCCTGCTGTGCAAGCGGTCAGCGTCGTCCTCGCCGGCGATCCGCACATCAGCGCGGCCGTCGACCCGACCGTGCTCCGCACCGCCCTGCTCGGCAAGGTCCTCACCGCCGGCGACAACGTGTCGCTGCTGCCGCAGGACCTCGCGCCGCTCGGCGCCTTCGACGTCGTCGGAACCCGCAAGAGCCTGGCCGCACGGCTCGGGCCGGCCTGGACCTCGATCCTGCTCACCGTCTCCGACGTCTCACCGGCCGGGCCCGCCCTCGTCACGATGGCGACGGTCGTCGGCTGGCGCGGCGGCACGACGACGACCGGTAGCGCGACCCCGATGACCGTGCCGACCTCGACCCACGCGCCGACGGTCGCCGACCTGCCCGGGCTCGAGTCCCAGGCCGCGTCGCTGAAGGAGTGGCTCGACCTCGGGTTCCACCACCGCGACCTGCTCGCGAAGCTCGGCACCTCCCCAGGTATGGGCGTCCTCATCACGGGGCCCGCGGGCTCCGGCAAGGCCGCGCTCGTCGAGGCCGTCACCGCGGCTCTGGGTGCGCGTCTCCTTCGGGCCTGGGCTCCGCAGCTTGCCGCGCTCGAACCAACCGCCGCCGCGCAGCAGATCACGTCGCTGCTCTCCGAGGCTGCGCACACGCCACCTGCCGTCGTACTGCTCGAAGACGTCGACGCACTCGCCCCCCGGGACAGCCCGTCGCCACTCGTGCCCGTGTTCCTGACGGCCGTGCGCGATGCCGTCGCGGCCGGTGTCGTCGCCATCGTGTGCACCACGTCCAAGCCTGAGTCCGTGGCCACCGAGCTGCGGGCCCCGGGCACCCTCGACCACGAGCTGGCGATCCCGCTGCCGGACCGCGCACAGCGACGCCGGCTTCTCGACGCGCTGATGCACGCAGTGCCGCTGGAGGCAGACGTCTCGCTCGACGACGTGGCCGGGCGCACACCCGGCTTCGTCGCCGCCGACGTGATCGCCCTGGTCCGCGAGGCCGGCCTGCGCGCGGCTGCTCGCCAGCGCGACGCCGCATCCCCGACGGTCGCCAAGGCCGACCTCGACGCGGCACTCGAGGTCGTCCGGCCGACGGCGATGGGCGGCGACAGCCTTGAGCTGGCGCAGATCTCGCTCGACGACGTCGGCGACATGGTCGAGGTCAAGGAGGCCGTGACCGAGGCGGTGCTGTGGCCGCTGCAGTACCCCGACACGTTCGCGCGTCTCGGCGTGGCACCGCCGCGCGGACTCCTTCTCTACGGTCCGCCTGGTTGTGGAAAGACCTTCCTGGTCAAGGCGATCGCTGGCTCCGGTCAGTGCAACGTCCTGTCGGTCAAGGGCGCCGAGCTGCTCAGCAAGTGGGTCGGGGAGTCCGAGCGGGCGGTGCGTGAGCTGTTCCGCCGCGCCCGCGACGCAGCCCCGACGCTCGTCTTCCTGGACGAGATCGACGCGCTGGCACCCATGCGAGGTCAGTCCACCGACGGCGGTACGACGGACCGCGTCGTCGCCGCACTCCTCACCGAGCTCGACGGGGTCGAGAGCCTGCGCGACGTCGTCGTGATCGGCGCGACCAACCGGCCCGACCTCATCGATCCGGCCCTGCTCCGACCTGGCCGGCTGGAGCGGCTGGTGTTCGTGCCACCTCCCGACGCAGCCGCGCGCGGAGAGATCCTGAAGGCCGCAGCCAAGTTGGTGCCGCTCGACCCTGCCGTCGATCTCGCCGCACTGGGTGCTCGCACCGACGGGTTCTCCGCTGCCGACTGCGCGGCCCTCATCCGGGAAGCGGCCCTCGGTGCGATGCGCGAGTCGATGGCGGCGACCACGGTGACGGCCGCGCACCTCGAGGCGGCCTTGTCCAAGACCCGCCCGTCGCTCGACGCGGCGCAAGTCGCTGCCCTGCACTCCTTCGCGGACCGCCGACAGTAGTGCGCTGCACCTATGTCGAACTGCTGTCACACCGACAGCAGGCCGCTCAGGTGACTCCATGACAGCAGTTCGACATTCGCGCGGGACACACTTGGTCAGAGCAAGTGACGAAGCAGCGCCACCACGCCGGACGGGCCGGCGACGACGACGTCGGCGCGTGCGCGCAGCGACGCGGGTCCCTCGTCGCTGTCGCTGAAGACGGTCAGACCCCGCACCCCGGCAGCCCGCAGCTCGTCGACGGCATCGAAGGCGCGGCTGTCACCGACGTCATCGCCGGCGAACAGCACAGCGCCCGGCCGCGGCTCGGCGACCGCGAGCAGCGCACCGCGCTTGTCGAAGCCCGGCGGCCGCAGCTCGAGCACGCGGCGACCGTGGTGGACCTCGAGCCCGACCCGGCGCGCCAGCTCGCCGACCGGCTCGGCGAGCTGCTCCTGCGCCCCTGATGAGGCGTTGCGCGTGTGCACGACGAGCGACAGCCCCTTGTCCTCGATCTCCGCGCCGAGCCACTCGACGAGGCCGGGCAGGGCGGCCCTGGCCTCGGCGATGCCCGGCAGCGGTACCGCCGCGGTCAGCCGGCCGTCGGCCCACCGGTCGGCGCCGTACTGCCCGACGACGACGAGACCGGGAACCGCGGCCAAACCGGCGAGCTCGACGACAACCTGCGCCGGCCGGCCCGTGACCAGCGCGAGTCGACCCACTCGGGCCGCGAGCGCCGTCAGCACCTCGACCGCCCCGGCGGCCGGGACGGCGTCCTCCGGGCGCGCGACGATCGGCGACAGCGTGCCGTCGTAGTCGAGTGCGACGAGTGCCCGCGCGGGCTCGGCCCGCAGCGCCTCGAGACCGGCCCGTCCCTCGGGAGTCCGCGGCGCCGGCACTACGCCGGGTAGGTGCGGGTCAGAACCACCGTCAGGCCGGAGCCCGGCAGGCCGGCGAACCGGGGCCGCACCCGCTCGATGGCGGGGAACTGCTTCTGCAGCGCAACGGCGGAGGCCTGCTGACCGGGCTCGTAGTAGACGGTCGTCACCGGGATGCGGCCGCGGAAGGCACCCGTGAGCTTGATGGGCCAGCCGCCGGCTTGGTAGCGGGCCGCAGCCCGCTTCGCGAGCTGGTTGACGTTGGAGTTGTTCAGCACCGTGAGCGGCAGCTTCGGCGCAGCCGCCGGGGCAGCGACCACGGCCCGACTCTGCAGCGGAGCCGGCGTAACCGTGACCGCCTCCGGGCTCGGACTCGACAGCGCCGACGGAGCCGCTGACGGTGCGAGCTGGGAGCTCTGCGCCTGGGGCTGCTGGAGGGCGGGAGTGCCCTTCGGCGCGTCGGTGGCCCAGAGCAGCGCACCGATCCCGAGCAGCACCCCGGCGACGGCGACCGCTGCTCCGGCGAGCGCCCGCACCGGGGACACCGGGACGCCCTCAGCCGGGTGGCGCCGCGGGACCGGCAGCACCCCGGCGGACGGCGGTTCCTCGGCCCCCCCGTTCGCGGGGGCACCGGGGACGGCAGGGCCGGTCGCGTCGGGGAGGAGCAGCGCGGGCAGCTCAACGGGCGCCGGGTCGGCGGCCAGCGGCGGCTCCTCCGCGAGCGGGTCCGTCGGCGGGGTCGCCATCGCGACAGGCAGGTAGGCAGGCTGGCACGGCGCCGGGTCCGCCGGCAGAGCAGGCTCGGGGGTCCAGCCCAGCAGCGCGTCGGAGGGCGGGTCGACCGCCGGGAAGCTCCAGTCGCCGCCCGGCGGGTCGGTCTCGTCCGGCACGGTCAGGCGTCGATGCCGAGGCGTCGCGCCGACCGGGTGCGCTGGCGCGTCGTGCGCAGCCGGCGCAGCCGCTTGACGAGCATCGGGTCGTGGACGAGCGCCTCGGGCCGGTCGATCAGGGAGTTCAGGGTCTGGTAGTAGCGGGTCGCGCTCATGTCGAACAGATCGCGGATCGCGGTCTCCTTGGCCCCGGCGTACTTCCACCACTGCCGCTCGAAGGCCAGGATCTCCCGGTCGCGGTCGGACAGCGAACCGGTCGCGGCAGCAGGCGCCCCGGGAGCCGGAGCGGCGGCGCTGTCCATGATCCTCCTCGGGGCGAACGACAACCGTGTAGTTCGACTGCCATGAAAGCACAGACCACCCGCCGCGCCGCGGGGAAACGCGTGGACACGATCCCGAGACATCTGTCCGTTTTGACGGTCTCGGCGGCTGCTCCGTGCGAGAGTCGAAGGACCCCCTCGACACCCCAGAAGGACCCTCGTGCGCTCCTCGCTCCCGCGCGCCGCGGCCGGCATCGCGCTGGTCGGTGCCCTGCTCAGCCCGCTCCTCCCCACTGTCTCTGCGACCGCCGCGCCGGCCCCCACCCCGCACGCCGCGGCCGCCCCGGGCGCCGAGCTCGGCTACGACCGGCTGACCCTCCGCCGCGGCGACACCTGGTACCTGCAGCCCGACCTCGATGGCGGCGCCTACACGTCATACGCCGAGGAGACGCCCGGCTGGACACCCGTCGCCGGGGACACCGACGGCGACGGCACGGGAACGCTGAGCCTGTTCCGCGACGGCATCTGGCTGATCCGTGACAGCGCGGGCGGTCCCTACAGCGCCATCCACTTCGGCGCGAAGGGCGACGTCCCGCTGATCGGCGACTGGAACGGCGACGGCGTCGACTCCCTCGGGCTCTTCCGCAAGGGCCATTGGTACCTCCGCGACAACAGCGCGGCCGGGCCGACCCGCACCTTCACCTACGGCCTCGCAACGGACCGGCCCGTCGTCGGCGACTGGGACGGCAACGGCCGGACCGACATCGCCGTCGTACGCAACAAGACCTGGTTCCAGCGCGACTCCTCGACCGGCGGGCTCGGCACGAGGACGTTCGACTTCGGGCTGCCCGGCGACCGGCGGTTCGCCGGCGACTGGGACCACGACGGCCGCGACTCGCCCGGCGTCTTCCGCAGCGGCTCGTGGTTCTTCCGCGAGAGCAACGTCAGCGGCCGCTACCTGACGACGCAGTTCGGGCGGGCCGGCGACACACCGCTGCTGCGGCGCACCCCTGGTCTCGCGCCCGGCGTGACGCATCGCGTCGTGCACGACGGCGCGGGGCCGTTCACCGAGCACATCGCGACGATCGACCTCGCGGCGGCGTCGAGTCCCGACACCGTCCTGTCCGGCGATCGCCTGCGCGGCACCCAGCTCACGTCGACGATGGCCCGCAACTCCGGCGCGGTCCTCGGCATCAACGGCGACTACTTCCTGTCGAGCGGACGACCCGTCCACGCCTTCGCCGCGGACGGCCGGCTGGTACAGACGCCGCAGCTGCTCGGCCGGGCCCTGGGCCTCGACGCCACGGGCACCCGCGTCTCGATGGGCTTCCCCGATGTCCGTACGACGGTGACGACGCAGTCCGACACGTCCACCGTCACGACGCAGGTCCCGCGCTGGAACTCCGGCCCCGCGACCGGTGACTCCGTCGCCGCGTTCACCGCCGTGGGCGCCGAGCTCGAGACACCGCCCAACGAGGACTGCTACGCCGGCCTGGCCGCCACCGGCAGTCCGCTCGTCCACCCCGACGGCGGAGTGGACACCCCCATGGCGGTGACCGGCCCACCGCGCTGCGGCGGCGACGCCGCACTCGTACCGACCAGTGGCGTGATCCTCGACGGCTCCCACTTCAACGCCAGCGGCAGCTTCCTGGAGACCCTGCAGGCCGGTCAGGCCGCACAGGTCAGCCAGAGCCTCGGCTTCCCCGGATCGGTCGACGTGCTCGGCGGCAACCCGGTGCTGATCCTCAACGGCCTGGAGCAGTACCAGGACCTGTCCGGCAGCGACGCGTTCTTCGACCGGCAGCCGCGGACCGCCGTCGGCGTCACCGGTGACGGGCGGATGCTGCTCGTCGTCGTCGACGGGCGGCAGCCGGGCTACAGCGTCGGGATGACGCTGCAGGAGCTCGCCGACCTGATGCAGTCACTCGGTGCGATCAACGCCATCAACCTCGACGGCGGCGGCTCGAGCGCCATGTGGGTCAACGGCATCCGGGTCAACCGTCCGTCGGACGGCTTCGAGCGCGGGGTCGGCAGCGCCCTTGTCGTGCTGCCCGGCAGCGACCCCGGTGAGGCCGACCTCACCGTCGCGCCCCCCAACCCCAGCGGCACCGCGGCGCGACAGCAGGTCAAGCGCCTCCCTGCGCCGCCTCTCGTCTCCCCGCTGTACGGCGGCGAGCCGGTGCCTGGCTGGCAGGTCGCCGCGCGCGACCCCGGCAGCGTGGGCGGTCTCGCGGCGGCGATGGCCGACGAAGGCGTCGCGCTCTCCCCCGACCTGCAGCGCGCTCAGGCCGTCTACGCCAACACGCGCTAGGGGTAGAGACCGCGCGTGCGGTGGGCGTCGGCGACCCGGCCGACGCCGATCATCTGCGCGGCCGTGCGCAACGACACCCCGCGCTCGGCGGACAGTGCGCTGACGCCGTCGTACGCCGACTCCATCAACGCACGCAGCCGGTCGTTGACCTCGTCCTCGCTCCAGAAGTAGGCCTGCAGGTCCTGCACCCACTCGAAGTACGACACGGCGACGCCGCCGGAGTTGGCGAGGATGTCGGGTACGACGACAGCCTTGCGCTGCTCGAGGATCGCGTCGGCGTCGGGAGTCGTCGGGCCGTTGGCGCCCTCGATGATGAACTTCGCCAGGACGCGGTCGGCGTTCTCCTCGTGGATCACGCCTTCGAGTGCGGCCGGCACGAGGACGTCGACGTCGAGCTCGAGCAGCTGCTCGTTGGTGATCGTGTCGGTACCGGGGTATCCCACGACGGACTCTGCACCGCTGCGCAGGTGCTTGAGCAGAGCGGCCGGGTTGAGCCCCTTGGGGTTGTAGACGCCGCCCTTCACGTCAGAGACAGCGACGACGGTGCAACCGGCGTCGTGGAGGTACTGCGCGGCCAGACCGCCGACCTTCCCGAAGCCCTGCACCGCGACCGTCGCGCCGCGGTGGTCGACGCCGGCCTCGCGCAGGGCGAAGAACGTGGAGAACATGACGCCCTTCGACGTCGCCCCGCCGCGGCCTTCCGACCCGCCGACGCTGACCGGTTTGCCGGTCACGACCCCGGTGACGGTGTAGCCCTTGTGCGCGGAGTACGTGTCCATCATCCAGGCCATCGTCTGCTCGTCGGTGCCGACGTCCGGGGCCGGGATGTCCTTCTCCGGGCCGATGATCGGCATGATCTCCGAGGCGTAGCGGCGCGTCACGCGCTCCAGCTCGTTGCGGGACAGCAGGCGGGGGTCGACGGCAACACCACCCTTGGCGCCGCCGTAGGGGATTCCGATGAGGGCGCACTTCCACGTCATCCACATCGCGAGGGCGCGGACCTCGTCGAGGTCGGTGTCGGGGTGGAAGCGAACGCCGCCCTTGGCCGGACCTCGCGACAGGTTGTGCTGGACGCGGTAGCCCGCCAGCACCTGGAGAGTGCCGTCGTCGCGCCGCAGCGGTACGGCGACCTGCATGGACCGGCGCGGTGTCGCGAGCATGTCGTGCAGGCCGTCGTCGAGCCCGAGCTGCTTGACGGCCTCCGCCAGCTGGTGGAGCGCGCTGTCGAGGGCGGACATGCGAGCGGACACGCGCGCACCATACCTACGTCGCGGCGTACCCGACCGTGGCGCCGCGCGCCATCGGTCCGAAGAGCAGCGTGGCGATGTCCGGCACCTCGTCGGGCGGGACCTGCAGCACCGGCGCGACCGCTGTCCCCACTGCCTCCTGCTGCGCTGCGCCGAGCACCGTCGTCGGGTCGCTGATGGCGCGCGCGACAAGTGCCGCAGGAGGAGCGGCACCACCGTGGCAGTTGCCGGTCTGCACGCCAGGCTGCGCGGCCTCTTCGGAGTCGCAGTAGCCGTCCTTCGGCTCGTAGTACGCCGGGAACGGCACGATCGGCTTGCCCGTCAGGCCGTAGCACGTCGGCCCGCGGTCCTCGCGGTACTTCGGCTCGTCACCCGGCAGGTAGGCGCCCTGGTCCTGGGTCACCTCGAGGGTGATGTGCAGGCCCGGCTGCAGGCCACCGAGCGTCTTCTCGCCGACGATCTCCTGCTTGGGAAGCGTGTGCAGCATGCAGGCGTACTCCGGGCTGAACTCCGCGTACAGCTGGAGGTTGGGCCGGCTCTGCGCAGCCAGGTCGACGAGGCTGCGCTCGTTGATGCGCAGGAAGTCGTCGGCCGACTGCGCGAACGTCGACGTACTGCTCAGGAAGGTTGCGAGCTCTTCCTTCTGGTCGACGAGGTTGCGGCTGTCCGCCGCCGAGTTGTCGACGAGCCGAAGCAGGTCGGGCGCCGCCTTGGCGTAGCCCTGGCTGACGTCCGCGATGCCGCGGAAGTCCTCGAGCATCGCCGGCAGCTCCGGGTTGAGCTGGCGGAAGTAGTCGTCGTTCAGCGCGAGGTTGTGGCCGAGCCGCTCACCACGGCCACGCAGCCCGGAGGACAGGGCGTTCAGGGTCAGGCTCAGGTCGACCGGGTTCAAGCTGTGCAGCAGCGGCAGGAAGTCGTTGAGCACGCGCTCGGTCTCGATGGACGTCTTCGACCGGTCCTGCGGGATCACGTCGCCGGCCCGGATCGGTCGGGAGGAGGAGGCCGGGTCGACGATGAGGTCGACCTCCTTCTCCCCGAACAGGGTCTTCGGGAGCAGCTGCGCAGACACGTCGGACGGGATCTGGTGCACCTGATCGGTGCTGAGCGCGAGCTCGATCGTCGCGCCCTGACCCGAGCTGCGGATCCGGCGTACCTCACCGACCCGGATGCCCCGCAGCTTCACATCTGCATGCGTCGAGAGCTGGTTCCCGACCCGGTCGGTCTCGAGCGAGACCATCACGACCGGCGTGAAGGCCTTCGTGTACATCGCCACGCTCAGGCCGACCAGCAACGCGATGACCGCCAGGAAGGCAACGCCGGAGGCGTAGCGGCGCAGCTGCGCCGAACCCTTCACCAACGGCGCGGCCATGGGGGCAGTATCTCCGAAAACACCCCGGCCTCACCAGGCAGGCGGGTTTTTCCGGGGCCGGGCGCCGCGGCACGGCCCCGGCACCAGATCAGGTCGCGCCGGGACCGTGTCCCCCTGACCATGCGTCCCGTTGCGCCGCGTGTCCACCTACCCGCGGGACTTGCCCCTGTAGATCACGCTCTGTCCGGCGGTGCCGGAGGCAGGCTGGGCGGAGCCGGGTGTCGGGATCGAACCGACGACATCCGCTTTACAAGAGCGGTGCTCTACCAACTGAGCTAACCCGGCGGGATGCGCCGATCCTACGGGCGCTAGTACAGGGTCATGGAGTACGACGAGTGCCGGTCCGGGGCGGGCAGCTGCTCGGCGTCGAAGTCGGCCGTCACGTCGTAGGTGCCCTTCGCGACCGGGACGCCATGGACGTCGACCTGCGACCAGCTGGTCGTCCAGGTGAGGCACTCGCCGATGGGCACGCTGGCCTCGTGGGGAGTCGCGCCGAAGCGCCGTCCGGTGGACCACCGCCAGACCTCGCGGTTGCCCTGGCGCACGGCGACGTCCAGCTCGCGTGCCGTGGCGTAGCTGACCGTCTCCGTCGCCGTGCCGACGTTGCAGATGTCCGCGGTGATCGTCGTCGTGCCGTTGCCGTCGGAGGAGCCGTAGACGTCGACGCACAGCACGCGCGCGCCCTCCTGCTGCTTGCGAGCCGGGCAGATCAGGTCGCCGTTGCCGGACCAGCCGGTGTAGCTGCGGCTCATCGGGCCCGACGCCGCGGGCATGCCCGCGGTGTGGAACCGGCCGGAGCCCTGCCCGGCCGGTACCTCGTGTGCGGGCTGCAGTGCCGCGAGCACCACCGCGCCCCGCAC
>JAODNA010000062.1 GCA_025465135.1 Frankiales bacterium
GCTCGAGTCGCTGGCGAAGCAGAAGGGCTACGCCAACCCGTACTTCACGAACTCGACCAAGGCGCTCGTCGGCTCGCGGGAGACCGTCGACTTCACCAGCACGGTGACGATGACCTCGGCCGCACTGTCCGGTCGCTACACCAAGCCGATCGGAGGCTGACATGGACAAGATGAAGCAGTGGGTGGCGCTGACCGCACTCGGCGCTCTTGCGATCATGGCGGCCGGGTGGTTCCTGCTCGTGTCGCCGAAGAAGGCGGAGGCGACTGCCCTGCAAGAGCAGACGGCGAGCCAGCTCAGCGCGAACTCGGAGCTCGAGACCCAGCTCACCGTCCTGCGGGCTCAGGCCAAGGAGCTGCCGAAGAAGCAGGCAGCGCTGGCCAAGGTCGCCGCGAAGATCCCCAGCAACCCGTCGCTCCCGAGCCTCGTCCGTAGCCTGACCGCAGCGAGCACCTCCGCCGGCGTCGACTTCGTGTCCGTCACTCCGGGAGCGCCGGCCGCGGCCGTCGCACCCGCGGCCGCTGCGCCCGCCGCACCTGCTGCGGGTACCGCCGCACCCGCCGCGGCGAGCACCTCGTCCGCCGGGCAGCTGCTGTCGATCCCGGTGGCGATCAACGTGGTGGGCGACTACTTCGAGGTGGAGCAGTTCATCGCCAACCTCGAGAACCTGCCCCGCGCCCTCCGGGTGACCAACCTGACCCTGGCCCCCGGTGCCGGTCCGACGGCCGGCGACACGACCCCGTCCACGGACGACGGCCGCTCGCTGACCAGCACGATCACCGGCACGGTCTTCATGGCGGCCGGCGCCGCCCCCGCAACCGCAGTGGTCGCCCCGGCCGCAGCCTCGGCCGCCGCCCCGGCGAACTAGGAGACGACGATGACCGAGCCGTTCCCCTTCGGTGGGGTCGAAGACGACGCGCCTGCCGCCTACGACGAGCCCACCAGGGACAACCGCAAGACGATCGCCCTCGGCGCAGTCGCCGCCCTGGTGCTGGGTGCCGGAGCGTTCTTCTTCCTCGGTGGCGGCGGAGACGAGACGGAGGAGGCCTTCACGGCTCCTGTCCGCTCGCCCCGCGTCGCCGCGGCGAAGGCGCCGGCCACCAAGCCGGTCGTGAAGCTGCCCGTTGCCTCGCAGGTCCAGTTGGGTCGCAACCCCTTCCGCGCGCTGTACGTGGAACCAGCTGAGCCGGTGGCCGATGGAGGTGCGTCGGTCGTCGACCCGGCGGCACCAGCAGGCCCGACCGGCACACCGGTCGTGGTGACCGCGGGCGGCACGACGTCGCAGCCACCGACGAGCGGAGCGCCGCCCAAGCCGGTCCTGCACAAGGTCGTGCTGATGCGCGTCTACGGCGAGGGCAACGACCGGACTGCGGTCTTCTCCATCGACGGCAGACAGCAGATCGCCAAGGTCGGGGCCGTCTTCGGGCCGACGGCGGAGCTGCTCCTGCTCTCCGTGCAGCAGGGCCCTGCAGACGCGCAGTGGACGGCGGTCCTCCAGGTCGGTGACGGGGACCCGTTCGACATCGTCACCGGTGAGTCCAAGTACGTCCCGTAGCCAACGATCCCAGCACCACGTGCGGCCCCCTCCAGAGGAGGGGGCCGCACTGCTGTGCTCGGTGGTACCAGCGGGAAGCATGTTCCTAAGGTCGCGCAGGTCGGTTGCCGAGACTCCAGGAGATCGACGATCGCTTCGAGCGGTCGCTGAGGAGACCGCGCGCGGCCCGCGCGCCGGACCACGAGGAGTCCCGTGACCAGTTCCACCTCCGCCCGCAAGGGTGGTTCTCTTGCCGGGATCGCCGTGGCGGCGAGCGTCGCTGCCACTGCGATGCTGCCGGCCCTTGCGGGATCTGCTACGGCAGCGACGGCACCGGCCGCTCCCACCGTGGTGGCCCCGAGCGGTTCTACCGGCGTGCTCAAGGAGGTCGTGCTCGACTGGCAGACCGTTCCCGGCGCCAAGGGGTACCGGGTCCAGGTCGGCACCGACGACGAGTGGTCGGACTCCCCGACGTACACCGCCGACACGCTTGGCACCCGCCTCACCCTGCCGGCCTGGCTGCCGCACGGCTCCTACGTCTGGCGCGTGGCCACGCTCGGGGAGACCGGTCAGAGCCGATGGAGCCAGGGGGCTGAGTTCGAGCGCGGCTGGCGGACAGCCCCCGACGGCCTGACCACCAGCTTCAGCAGCTGGTTGCCCACCTTCAGCTGGAACCCCGTCGCGACGGCGTCGGAGTACCAGCTCCAGGTCAGCACCAGCCCGTACTTCGACGACAAGAGGCCGACCGCGACCCAGGCGTCGCCGGTGACGGAGGCCTGCTTCACGACTCGGACCACCGTCACGCCCTTCGGCGGGCAGGATGCGGGCAACACGACCGCAGGCACGTGCGAGTTCTCGCTGCTCGGCACGGGCGACACCCGCTACTGGCGCGTCCGCGCGCTCGACCACGTCGCGGACGACGCGAAGGAGGTCGACACCACGCCCGTCGTGGACGAGGGCATCTCGCACGCGCCGCCCGCCAAGCCCGGTGAGCTCGACACCACCGCGTGCCCCGCGCCGCCGGTGGCCAACGATGCGACCGCGCCGCCTGCGGCTGGAACAGGCGGTGTGGCCTCGGCCTTCCCCTCGCCGTCCGTCTCCCCGACCGCGGCGCCGCCGATCCTGTCCTGCGAGCCGCAGAACACCGTGGAGAAGGGCGCCTGGTCCGCGGCGCTGCCGTTCTCCTCGACCTACGTGGTCCCGGCCGCGGACGACACCCGCCGCTACGCCTCCCTGCCCGCCGTCACGCCGAAGCCGGTGACCGACGAGGTGCTGTGCAACGCCAGCGCAGTGTGCCGGGACTTCCCGACGCTGCGCTGGGACGCGGTGACGGGGGCCGACTACTACCGCGTCTACGTCGCTCTCGACGCCGCGTACAGCAACATCCAGGAGATCGCCGAGACCCCTGGCACGTCGTGGACGCCGACCGCCCAGTGGCGTGAGAGCACCGCGGGCAAGTCCTACTACTACGCGATCCAGCCGTGCACGACCGTGGGCACGACCCCTGGCTGCGGACCCGTCCCCGAGACGCCCGCGTCGTTCCGCAAGAGCAGCCCGAAGCTCGCCACGACCGGGTTCACCAAGCCGGTCGGCGCCGAGGTCGTGCTGTCCTGGCAGTCGCACGCCGACGCCCTGCGGGCCGCCGGTGTCCCGGCCGCCTCCGAGGCGTACGCCTACCACGTGCAGGTCACGACTGCCGACGACCCCGACTTCGTCGGTGAGCTCGTCGACGAGGCGACGGTCGACGCGACGCACCACGTCGCGGCGGACAAGACCTACCCGGACGGCACGCTGCTGTGGCGCGTCCAGGCGGTCGACGCCAGCGGCCACAGGCTGCCGTGGTCGGCGCCGCGCAGCTTCGTCCACGACGCGACCGCCCCGACCTTCAGCGTGAGCCCGACCAACAAGCTGGCCGTCGGCGGGTCAGTCAAGGTGGCCTTCAACGAGGCCGTCACCGGCCTGAGCGGCTCGACCGTCACGATGGCCGGCGCGCCGGTCATCGTCACGGTCGGCACCGACGGCCGCAGCGCCGTCCTGCGCTCGGCGACGCCGCTCATGCCGGGGAAGTCCTACCCGGTGGCGGTCGGCTCGGGGATCGCCGACCTCGCCGGCAACCTGGCCGCGCCCGCCACGGTCGCCGTTGCCGTCGACCCGATGGCCGACGACCGCTCTCCGGTGATGGGCCTCGGCGGCGCCTGGCAGCGCCTGGTCGCCAGCAACGCCGTCAACGGCACGTACTCCCGCAGCGTCCCGACCGCGGCCAAGCCGACCGCGGCCACGGTCGCCCTCAACGGCCGCGGCGCCGAGGTCAAGGGCTGCGTCGGTCCGGGCAACGGCGTCATCGAGCTGTGGGCCGACGGCGTCCGCCTCACCCGCATCGACACCTACCGCTCCTACAGCGGCTGCGGCGTCGTGTTGACCCGCGCGCCGTTCAAGAGCGGCGCCGGTGACCACCGGATCCAGGTCCGGGGTGTCGGGGCCAAGAACGCCGCCAGCAAGGGCACAGCGATCGCCATCGACGCGATCACCGCGGTGAAGTAGGCGCTCTCCTTCGCACGCACGACGACGCGGTCCCGGCTCTCGAGCCAGGGCCGCGTCGTCGCGTCTGGAAGACTGGTCCCATGTTGCGCTGGCTCACTGCAGGGGAGTCCCACGGCCCCGCCCTGATGGGCGTGCTCGAGG
>JAODNA010000067.1 GCA_025465135.1 Frankiales bacterium
CGGCCGCGCCGCCGCCGGAGAGGGGCGCCGCTGCGCTGACGCTGCCGGCGGCCGTGGCCGCTCCCGCGGAGGTTCCGCTCGTGATGCTCTGCGGCGCGGCGCCTTCCGGCTGCGTCGCCGTGGCGGCGCCCGAGGTCGTGCCGGTCTGCGTCGTCGTACCGGATCCGCTCGCGGAGCCGGTTGCGGGGGCCGGTGCGGCGGCCGCGGCGCACGTCAGCCAGAACACCTTGTGCTTGGCGCCACCAGGCGCGTTGTCGGCGTTGACGGAGACCTTGATGTGCCAGCCCTGCTTGGCCTGCGGCTTGCCGATCAGGCCGAGCTGCGCGGCGGTGTAGGAGTAGGTCTCGTCGACGTCCTGGCCACCGCCCGCGGCGTCGTTGCTGAGCAGCATGTGCGGCTGGGTCAGCAGGGTGCCCAGCTTCGTGGGCGCCTGGCCCTCGAACGTGATCGAGCCGTACTGGTTGGTGTCGAAGTCGAACATCCGCAGCTGGAAGGCGCAGCCGGGGTGGGGCCGGTTGGCGTGGCCGCTGTCCGCGGGTGCGGCGTAGTCGATCTTGATGGTGCCGTTGTTGCCGGGCGGGTTGTGGCCGGCGTCCTTGCTGTCGGAGCCGCTGCTCGCTGCGCCCGAGGAGCTGCCCCGCGTCGCGTGGCTCTTGGCGCTGCCGTCCTTCTTGCCCTGGTCGCTCGTGGTGCTCTCGTCCTTCGTCTTCTTGCCGTGGTCACCCTTGTCACGCGACTCCGAGCTGGAGCTGCCGCCGCTCTCGCCGCCCCCGCCCTTCTCGCAGGCCAGCGCGGCGGACGGGACGGCGAGCACGAGCGCAAGCGCTGCGGCACCGCTGCTGACGAGCAGTCGACGGGACACGAGAACCTCCGTGGGGGCCGGCCGGGTGCCGGGTTCGGAGGTGGTGTCACCACTTGTACGGAGGGTGAAACCGGACGAACAGTGGGTAACGGGCTGGGAGTGAGCAAGGTCTCACCGTCACGCCACTACAGATCGCCAACGCGCTGTGGTCGTCAGGAGTCGTCCTGCCGGGGTACCGCCACCTCCTGCAGCACCAGCTGGACCGCCGCCGCCACGGGGATGGCGAGCAGTGCGCCGAGGACGCCCATCAGCGACCCCCCGATCAGGACGGCGATGACCGTCGCCACCGGGCTGACGTCGACCGACCGCTTCATGATGCGCGGGTAGAGGACGTAGTTCTCGACCTGCTGGTACGCGGCGTAGTAGGCGGCCGCGATCAGGCCGGTGCGCACGGAGACGAAGAACCCGACGAGCGTCACGATGATGGCCCCGAGAGTTGCGCCGACGACCGGGATCAGGTCGGTCACAGCGACGAGCAGCGCGAGTCCGAGCGCATAGGGGACGTGCAGGATCAGCAGCACGACGAAGGTCAGCGTGCCGGCGATCAGCGAGATGATCAGGTTGCCGGCGACGTAGCCGCCCACCCGGTTGAGGATCTCGTCGGCGATGAGGCCCACGCGGGCACGGCGACTGCGCGGGACGAGGCGGTACGCCCCGGCCTTGATGTCGGGCAGGTTGGCCATCAGGTAGAGCGTCAGCGTCAGCACCGTGATCGCCGCGAAGAAGGCGCCCAGCACCACCTTGCCCGCACCGAGCACGCCGCCGAACAGCGTGCCGCCGAGACGCTCGGGCTTGTCGACGTACGTCTTCAGCTTGGCGAGGAAGTGGTACTTGGAGTCCAGGGACGCGATGCGGTGGTTGTTCTGCAGGTCCTGCACGTAACCCGGTGCCTTGTGTGCGAACTGGCTGCCCTGATCGAGGATGGGAGGTACGACGGCGAACCCGAAGCCGACGAAGAACAGCAGCACGGCGACGAGCACCGCGCCGACCGCCATGCTGCGCCGCAGCCCGCGCCGCTCGAGCCCTTCGACTGCGGGGTTGAGGCCGATGGCGAGAAAGGCCGAGATCAGGATGAGGATCAGCACGGAGCGCACGGCGATCAGGGCGTTGACCAGGCCGTAGGCCAGTGCCACGCCGAGCGCGGCGGTGAACCCGAGCCGGAAGGGGGACCGCCGGCTCAGGGGCCGGCCGGGCTTGCCGAACGGGTTGTCCTCGTCGACCTGGGCCTCGATCTTGCGGACGGCCGTGTCGAGCAACGGGTCGTCGGGAGCGACGATCGAGGCGGCCTCGACGGCGGCCTCGCCGGCCTCGACGGCGCCCTCGCGCGACCGCTCGGCCCCGGCCGCGGCGCGCTCTGCTTCCTCCTCGGCCTCCTCCGCCCGCTCCGTCAGGTGCTCGAGGTGGCCCGAGCGCTCGTCGAGCTCCTCGCTGACCTCTGCGTCGACGCGCTCGTCGAGCCGTTCCTCGACCTTCTCGTCGACCTTCCTCTCGACCGTGCGCTCGACCCGCTCCTCGACCTCGTCCGGCGGGTCGTCAGACACCGGGTTCGGTCCGCGCCGCGTCCGACGGCAGCTGGATGGCCTGCGTCGCGCCGCCGTCGACCGGAGCCGACAGCGGTCCGACCGCACCGGAGAGCGTGTCGCGCAGGCTCTGCAGCTGCGCGGCGATTGCGTCGCGCTGGCGCGACAGCTCCTCGACCTGCCGGCGCGCTTCCGCTGTCATCGCTGCCGCCTCGAGCTGACCCGCCTCGTGCATCCGGCGCAGCTCCTCCTGCGCGTGCTGCCGGCCGGCAACCGCCTCCTCCTCGGCGCGAGCCCGGATCGCCACCGCCTCCTCCGCCGCCTGCTGGCGCGTGGCGGCTGCCTGCTCGGCCGCCGTGGCGATGTCGTGCTCGCGCTGGTCGAGCTCGCTGGTGCGCTTCGCCGACTCCTGGCCGGCCCGCACCTGCGCTTCGGCCACGAGCCCCTCGGCGTCCTGAGTGGCAGCGGCCCGGATCGACGCGGCCTCCTCCTCGGCGAGGTGCAGCATGGCCGCGATGCGGTCGCCCGCCACCGCGGCGGGCTCGGGGCGGCCGGCGGCCCGGCGCTCTGCGTCGGCCAGCCGCTCGTGCATGTCGGTGACCTGGCTCTCGAGGGCCGACAGCCGCTGGGCGTCCTCGGCATGGCGGGCGTCCGCGTCGTTGAGCGCCGCCTCGACCCGGTCCAGGTAGTCGTCGACCTGCCGACGGTCGTATCCGCGCAGCACGACGTCGAAGCCGTTCGGCTGGTCGTCGTCGGACAGGGGCACCAGCTGCTCGTCATCCATGGCGCTGTCCTACCACCGTGACGCCGCCCCGACGCTCAGACGTTCCGGAAGCGGTTGATCGCGTCCAGGTGCTTGGCGCGGAACTCCGCCGCCTCGGGAGCCACTCCGAGCCCTTCCTCAGGGGCCAGGCAGAGCACGCCGACCTTGCCCTGGTGCAGGTTCTTGTGGACGTCGTACGCCGCGTCCCCGGTCTGCTCGAGCGGGTAGGCCTTCGACAGCGTCGGGTGGATGGCGCCCTTGGTGATGAGGCGGTTGGCCTCCCAGGACTCCTTGTAGTTGGCGAAGTGCGAGCCGACGATCCGCTTGAGGTTCATCCAGAAGTAGCGGTTGTCGTACTGGTGGATGTAGCCGGACGTCGAGGCGCACGTCGTGATCGTGCCGCCCTTCTTGGTCACGTAGACCGACGCGCCGAAGGTCTCGCGACCCGGGTGCTCGAAGACGATGTCGATGTCCTCGCCGCCGGTGAGCTCGCGGATCCTCTTGCCGAAGCGCTGCCACTCCTTGGGGTCCTGGTTGTTCTCGTCCTTCCAGAACTGGTAGCCCTCGGCGCTGCGGTCGATGACGAGGTCGGCACCCATGCTGCGGACGATGTCGGCCTTCTCCGGGCTGCTGACGACGCACACGGGGATCGCGCCGCCGTTGAGGGCGTACTGCGTCGCGTAGGAGCCGAGGCCGCCCGACGCTCCCCAGATCAGCACGGTGTCGCCCTGCTTCATGGCGCCGCCGTTCTTGCTGACGAGCTGCCGGTAGGCCGTGGAGTTGACGAGCCCGGGGGACGCGGCCTCCTCCCAGGTGAGGTGCGGCGGCTTCGGCATCAGCTGGTTGGCCTTCACCAGGGCGAGCTCGGCCAGGCCGCCGAAGTTGGTCTCGAAGCCCCAGATGCGCTGCTGCGGGTCCATCATCGTGTCGTCGTGGCCCTGGGCGTCCTCGAGCTCGACGGACAGGCAGTGGGCGACGACCTGGTCGCCGGCCTTCCACTTGCTCACGCCGGGGCCCACGCGCAGGACGA
>JAODNA010000216.1 GCA_025465135.1 Frankiales bacterium
GTGACTTCTCGGGTGCGTCGACCGACCCGAACTGCATCGGGATCAGGACCGCCATCGCCTACACGAACTCCTCGAACGTCTGGCGCATCAACCGGACGTTCACCGGCTCCGGCCAGTTCGTGTTCGCGGTCCGCACCAGCACCAACCTCACCAACGCGGCGGGCGTCAGCAACTTCCGGCTGACCGTCATCCACTGACCTACCGGCGACGGCCGGCTTCCGCGCAGGGAGCCGGCCGTCGCTGCGGTTCAGTTGAGGCGGGCCCGCGCCTGACGTGCCTCGCGTCGGCAAGCCTCCGCCGTGGACTCGTCGAGGTCGTCGACGAGAGCGGCGTACTCCTCGAGCTCGGCGGCGCCCTCCAGGTGTGCGCCGAGGCGCACCATCAGCTCGCCCCGCTCCCGTCTCAGCTCGAGCGGGTGCGTCGGCACGAGCAGCGACAGCTCGACCGCCCACAGCCGGGTCCGCGCGGCATCGAGCGACCGCGGCTGCCTCGCCGTGAGAGCGCGGATGTTGGTCAGCAGCCGAAGGATCAGCTCGTGCGGCCCGACGGCCTCGACCGCACCCGTCACCAACCGGCCGGTGAACGGGTCGACCACCGTGTGCTCGTCCTCTAGCTCGCCCAGCACGACCACTACTCGCCCCGGCACGCGGCCGTACGACGCCGCCAGCCCGAGCCGCGTCGCCACCTCGACCCAGACGACGGACAGCAGCAGCGGAAGACCGCGGTGGCGGCGCAGCACCTCCGGCAGCAGCGAGGCCCGCAGGTCGTCGAAGTCGTCGTCGACACCCTCGAACATGCTCAGCACCGTCGGCAGCACCTCAGCAGGCGCCACTGCCCGGTCCAGCGGGCGGGCCCGCTCGGCCAGGCCGTCGAGCAGGGCGAGGCACTGGTCGGTGTCGAGCGTCGGCTCCACCTCCGCGCCGACGAGCAGCGCGGCCAGCGCGATGTCGACCGGCTCCGCCCGGACGACCTCGGCGAACCGGGCGCGCGAGGACGCGGTCAACGCGCGGCCGGGGGCGGCGGGATCCGCCGGGTCGCGACGACGTCGCCCTCGGGCACCACCACGCGCTCTCCGGACGCGCGTACGACGGTCACGACGCCGTCGTGCCAGGACTCGAGCATGCCCAGGACGTCACCGAGCTGCCCGTCCGGGTAGCGCCGCCGCATCGAGATCCGGATGCCCGCGTCGCCCGGTCCGACCTCGTGCGCGTACCGCACCCCGATTGGCTCGTCCGCGCTCACATCAGCGACACTAGGGGTGCACCCAACTGTGGAAGGAAACCCTGACGTGACCTACGTCATCGCTGAGCCCTGCGTCGACCTCAAGGACAAGGCCTGCATCGAGGAGTGTCCGGTCGACTGCATCTACGAGGGCAAGCGGTCGCTCTACATCCACCCCGACGAGTGCGTCGACTGCGGTGCGTGCGAGCCGGTCTGCCCCGTCGAGGCCATCTTCTACGAAGACGACACCCCGCCTCAGTGGAAGGACTACTACCGGGCCAACGTCGACTTCTTCACCGAGACCACGAAGATCGGCTCGCCCGGGGGCGCCAGCAAGGTCGGCCCGGTCGACGTCGACCACCCCGTGATCATGGCCGTTCCGCTCGGCAAGAACACCGAAGGGCACTGATGCCCCAGGGATGGGCCGCACGCGCGGCTCTCCCGGAGTTCCCGTGGGACCGCCTCGCGCCCTACGGCGAGAAGGCGCGCGCCCACCCGGGCGGCATCGTCGACCTCTCGATCGGTACGCCGGTCGACGCGACGCCGCTCGTCGTCCAAGAAGCCCTGCGTGCCGCGGCTGACGCGCCGGGCTACCCGCTCACTGTCGGTACGACAGCAGTTCGACATGCGCTGGTGGACTGGGTCGGGCGCCGGCTCGGTGCCACCGTCACCGAGCAGCAGGTCGTCCCGTCGATCGGCAGCAAGGAGCTCGTCTCGCTGCTGCCGTCACTGCTCGGGCTCGAGCCCGGGACGCGCGTCCTCATCCCCGCCCTCGCCTATCCGACGTACGACGTCGGCGCGCGTCTCGCCGGCTGCGTGCCCGTCCCCGTCGACGACCCCACGACCGAAGACCCGGGCAACGTCGGGCTGATCTGGCTCAACTCGCCGTCCAACCCCACGGGTGCCGTGACACCGCCCGAGGAGCTCGCGCGGATCGTTGCGTGGGCCCGGCAGCACGACATCCTGGTCGCGTCCGACGAGTGCTACCTCGAGCTCGGGTGGGACGTCGAACCCGTCAGCGTGCTGGACCCAGCAGTGTCCGGCCGCGACGTCACCGGCCTACTCGCCCTTCACTCGCTCTCCAAGCGCAGCAACCTGGCCGGCTACCGGGCTGGGTTCGCTGTCGGAGACGAAGCGGCGGTCGCCGCAGTCATCGAGGCGCGCAAGCACATCGGGCTGCTCGTCCCCGGCCCGGTGCAGGCGGCGATGGTCGCCGCGCTCGGCGACGACCAGCACGTCAAGGAGCAGAGGGCGCGGTACGCCGCCCGTCGCGACCGGCTCAAGCCGGCTGTCGAGAAGGCCGGGTTCCGCATCGAGCACTCCCTGGCCGGTTTGTACCTGTGGTGCACCCGCGACGAACCGTGCTGGGACACGGTCGAGGCGCTCGCGGCTGTCGGCGTGCTCGCCGCCCCGGGCGTCTTCTACGGCGACGCCGGCGCCAACCACGTGCGGATGGCGCTGACCGCGACCGACGAGCGCATCGAGGCCGCGGCCGACCGGCTGGCGACCCTGTCGTAGCGCACCTGGTCAGAAGTGACCATGTGCTCTTGGTGCTGGTGCGTCGATGTTCTGGGTGATTCGTCACGCAGGAAGGCATGTCGTGCCCGTTGCCGTGTCCGGTCGCCGCCTGGGCGCCGCGCTGCTGGTCCTCGCCGTCGCGGGGTCAGCCGCTGCCGCCGCCGGTTCGTCGGCGCCCGCACCCCGGCCGGCCGAGGGCACCGCGACGTCCGACCTCACCCTGCTCAGCCTCTCTGTCGGCGGCCATCCGCTCACTGTCGGGCACCTGGTGCTCAGCAGCGGCGTTGCTGACGGCATCTCCACCAACACCCCGCTGTCGTCCGGGACCACGTCGTACGGCCGGCGCAGCGTCTCCGCCGGCTCCCTCTCGGTTCCCAGTACGACGAGCAACGGCCTGCTGCCGGCGACGGTCTCCCGGCTCGTGACGGTGACGAGTCCTGCCGCGTCCATGACAGCCGGCGCCGGCTTCGCCCGGGCCGGGATGGACTCGCTCGGAGCAGTCACCGTCCTGGGGCTGCCGCTGGCGATCGACGGCACGGCGACGACGACCACCCACGTCGACGGTGCGCATGCAGGCGCCGACAAGACCCTCGAGGTGCGCAACCTCGCGCTGCCCAGCATCGCCGGCCTGCTCGGTGCGCTCGGGCTCGACATCAGGAAGCTGCCGAGCAGCACGCTGACGACCCTCGCGCAGGAGCTCGGCCTCGTCGACAGCAGCATCACCGACGCCCGCGCGGCCCTCGACGCCGCGCTCGGACCGGTGCAGCCGCAGCTGACCGCTGCCGAGCAGCAGGTCTCCGCCGCGCGAGATGCCGTGGCCGCAGCCACGTCCGACGTCGCCGGCAAGACGACGCAGCTCGCTACGGCGACGACAGCTCTCGACGCGGCGACGCAGTCGCTGCAGGCAGCTCTCGGCACGACGCCGCACCTCGTGCGCGCCAAGCTGCTGGGCCTGCCGACCCCTGCGGTCAGCCTGCCGGCAGTCCTCCCCACCCCGACGGCGCTGCCCACCGCGCTTCCGACGGCCCTGCAGACGCCGCTGCCCACGCCGCTGCCCACCGTGCTGCCGACCGATCTCCCCACGGCGCTGCCGACCGCGGTCCCGACGACCCTGCCGCTGCCGAGCATCCCGGCGGTCGTGCCGCCCGCCGCGCAGCCCGCGGTCGACGTCTACCACGCGGCCGACACCGCCTACACCGACGCCCTCGCGCAGCTCAACGCGGCGACCGGCGCGCTCAACACCGCCAACGGCCTGCTCAACACCGCGAGCAGCGCCGTGAACACCTTGCTGAGCACGGTGCAGTCGCAGGTCGACACGTTGGTGCACTCCATCATCGGAGTGCTCGGCAAGACGCCGCTCGTCAGCGTCGACCGCTTCACCGTCAGCACCGAGGCGAGCGCGACCTCGGCGAGCAAGGGCGGTCAGACGGCCAAGGTCGTCAGCGGCGAGATCCAGGGCGTGCACGTGCTCGGCAACGACGTGCTCACCCAGGCCCATCTCGCGGACCCCGTCGAGCTCAGCTCCCTCGGCGGCGCTCCGATCGACCTGCTCGAGAAGCAGATCGCCGCGGTGACCGGCACGCTCTCCAGCGTCCTGTCCGCGGTCCCCGGCCTGCCCACCCTGTCGGTCCCTGCCCCGCAGATCGAGCTGCTGTCCACCACGACCTCGACCGGGATCGCCGGCGGATTCGGCACCGCGCGCAACCTCGTCAAGGCGCTGCAGATCACGCTGCCTCCCCTCACGATCCCGCCGGCCGTGCAGCTGCCGTCGAGCAACCTCGGCGTCCTGCGCGTCAAGGCGGTAGGCGATGTCCTCACCCACCCGCTCGTGCTCGGCGTCGGCACGATGCAGGACACCGCGAGCTTCCGGCCGGGTGTCGCCGACAGCAGCGGCGTCGTGCCGCCGGCCGTCGGCAGCGGCACCACCGGGACGCTGAACGGCCCGCCCGCGAGCGGCCCGACCGGCACGACCCCCACCGGCACGACCCCCTCGGGCAGCACGCCCCAGGGCACACCGACCGCCGGCGGCCCGAGCTCGAACCCGCAGCTGCCGCGCACCG
>JAODNA010000103.1 GCA_025465135.1 Frankiales bacterium
TGCTGCCGCCCCAGGTGGAGCCGTACCAGTCGGCACCGCCCCAGGTGCTGCCGCCCCAGGTCGAGCCGCCCCAGGTGCTGCCGCCCCAGGTCGAGCCGCCCCAGGTGCTGCCGCCCCAGGTCGAGCCACCCCAGGTCGAGCCCATCCACTGGCTGGACCCCCAGGTGGAGCCGTTCCAGTCGCACGCGTAGTTGACGGCGTTGAACACCATGTTCTGTGCCGTGAGCGGACCGGTGACCGGTGTGTACACCGGGACGAGGCCGCCCGTCGTCACGTCCACGGTCGAGCCGGTCGGGATGCTCACGCTCAGCGTGCCACGTGACAGCTGCAGCGAGCCCGAGCCGTCGGAGGCCTGTACGCCCTGGTTGGCCGCCCGGGTCGAGTTGCTCACCGTTGCAGCGAAGGCGTCGAGCGAGCCCGCGCCCACCCGGTTCGGGTCGGTGACGGAGCCGGCCCGAGCCGTGTCCATCATCCGCGCCTTGACCTGGTCCGGAGTCAGGCTCGGGTCGCGGTCCAGGATCAGCGCCGCCGTACCGGACACCACACCCGCGGAGAACGACGTACCGGAGCCCTTGAAGTACTGCGTGCCGATGCGCGCTTCGGGGTGGTTGACGTCAGCTGTCGAACCAGGGGCGCGCGTCGACACCAGCGAGGCGCCCGGTGCGACGATGTCGGGCTTCGTCAGTCCGTTGGACGTCGTCGGGCCGGCGCTGGAGAAGTTGCCGACCGTGTCGTCGTTGGTGCGCGTCGTGGTGTGGTCGTTGGTGGCGCCGACGGTGATGACGAACGGGTCGTCAGCCGGCTTGCTGATCGTGCTCGCGGCCGGGCCGTGGTTGCCGGCGCTGACCACGACGACGATGCCGGCCTGCCAGGCCCGCTCCACCGCCTGATTGAGCGGGTCGATGCGGTAGTCCTGCGTCGAGTCGGTGCCGAGCGAGAGGTTGATGACGCGGATGTTGTAGGTGTCCTTGAAGGTCACCGCCCACTGCAACGCGGCCATGACGTGTGTGATGTCCGCTGCACCGGAGGCGCCGGCGATCTTCAGCGAGATGATGTTCGCGCCAGGCGCGACGCCTCGCACCTGACCGGCCGAGCCGGCGCCACTGCCGGCGATCAGACCGCCAATGAACGTGCCGTGACCGAAGCGGTCGACGCCGTCGCCTTCACCGCTGAAGTCCTCGCTGTGCACGACATGACCAGCCAGGTCGCCGACCTGGCTGACACCGGTGTCGATGACGGCGACACCCACGCCGCTGCCGGTCCAGCCGTAGCGCCAGTCCTTGTCGGCTCCGACGACGGTCGGGTAGACCGCGCTGGCCACGCCGCTGTTCGCGCCGTAGGAGCCGTCGAACCGGACCAGGCCGCTGCTGACGACCTCGGACACGACGTTGCGCACGGACTGCAGGGCGCCGACGGTGTTTGCCGGCACCCGCGCCGCGAAGCCGCCGACGATCGGCAGCTCGGAGGTGACCTTGCCGCCCACCGCGGCGACGAGGCGCTCTGCCGCGTTGCTCGCGGGGACGACCTCGCGGACCAGCACGGAGATCGCCGGACCGCTCGAGGGCGCCCTGCCCACGCCCGGGACGGACGTGGACAGCAATGCTGCTACCGCTGCCAGAGCGATGCCGAGGCGCGCTGACAACCTGTCAGTGCCTCGCCGAACCGCTGCCGTCTGCGCCATTGCTAGGCCTCCGAAGTCGTCACCTGATGTGATCGACTCATAGCGTGGAGTGAACGCGCGATAGGCACACTGGCTAAGCCGGATGATCCTCTGTTGGCCTCAAAGGACTAGGCGCTACGCCGAAAGATGCATCCGGACGGGTGTGCGCAGCGGTATTGCGCCCGAATGTCCGCTCGCCCACGGGCTCACTCGACGGGGATGCTCGGAGCCGTTCTTCGTCCGGTTGCGCGGATGACTAGCCCCAGACCCGCGATCAGCAACGCCGCCGCGGGAAGCGCAAGCACGGACGGCCGCTGCCCGAGGAAGACCGCCGCGATCAGCGCGGCGCCAGGGATCTCGACCAGCAGCGTGAGGCTCACGACCGTGGGGCTCGTCGTGCGCAGCACGACGTTGAACAGCGAGTGCCCGAGGAGCTGGGCGCCGCCCGTGATGGCCAGCAGCTTGAGCCACGTCGCGCCGTCGTACCCGGTCAAGGACTGGCGTCCCACGACGCACACGACGAGCAGCATCAGCGCCGCCGCGCAGTAGCAGACCGCGGTGTAGGTCGTCGTCGACACCGAGCGGCGCACCTCGCTGCCGGCGCTCATGTACAGCGCTGCGGAAGCGCCGCCGGCGACGGCGAGCGCGTCACCGGCCAGTGCGCGTCCGCTCACCTGCAGGTCGGCGCCGGTCAGCAGCACGGCACCGACGACCGCGACCGCGATCCCGATCCACACGCGCCGGCCGACGTCGACGCCCTGCGCGCGTGAGATCAGCGCCGCCCACACCGGCTGGGTCGCGACGAGCGCGGTCGCCGACGCCACCGACGTGAAGGTCAGCGACGGCACCCAGGTCGCGAAGTGCACGCAGAGGCAGACTCCCGCGAGCAGGGCCAGCCGCCGCTCGCGCGCGTCGAGACCGCGCAGCTCCTCGCGGGCCGTCGCGAGTGCCGCGACCAGCATGACGCCGCCACCGAGGGCGTTGCGCCAGAACGCGATCGCCAGCGCCGGCGCGGCGGTCGCGGCCATCAGCGGCCCCGATGTCGAGACTGCCATCAGCGCGACTGCCATGAGGAGCCCGTCCGCGCGGCTGGGTCGAAGCAGCTGCGGCGACGTCACCCCGGGATGCAGATCTCGCCGCGCGCCACCGGCACGGTCGAGCCGCTGACGCGCGTCTCGACCGGCTTGCCGTGCTCCGCGACGACGGCGCAGCGCAGCAGCGACGGCCGGCCCATCTCCACACCTTGAACGACGTCGTACGCCGTCGTGCCGTCGCTCGCGACGAGCCCCGACACGACGAGGTAGACGCCGAGAGCGACTCCGGCCGACCCGGTGGCAGGGTCCTCGGGCACGCCGGCACCGGCGGCAAACACCCGGGCGTGAGCGGTGCTGCCGTCCCACGAGACGACGCTGACCCCGGTGCCACTGATGGCCGCCACGGCGCGGGGATCCGCCTCGGCTCGGGCCAGGGCCGCCCGCTGGACCGGTAGGAACGTCCAGTCGATCCCGCAGCCGGCCCGGCGCGGGACGCCGTCGAGGTCGTCGCGGTCCAGACCGACGGCGCTCAGCAGGGCGGCTGGGTCGATGGCCTCGCTCCACGTCGGCGTACCGCCGGTGAGCGTGACGACGTCCGCGGCGACCTCGAGCGGCAGCAGGCCCGCGCCGCAGGACTGCACCAGCCGACCCGCCGACACCCGGCCGCGGCGCAGCATGACGTCCGCCGCGCCGATGGACGGATGGCCGGCGAACGGCAGCTCCTGGGCCGGCGTGAAGATGCGCAGCCGGTAGTCGGCAACGTCCGCGTCCGACATCATCGGGAAGGACGTCTCCGAGAGGTTGAACTCGCGGGCGATCGACTGCAGCTGCTGCGTCGTCAGGTCGTCGGCGTCGAGGACGACGGCGAGCGGGTTGCCGGCGAACGCGCGATCTGTGAAGACGTCGACGACCTCGTAGGCGAGGGTCTGCGAGGTCACGGCATCGTCATGCCGCCGTCGACCGGCAGCGTGATGCCGGTGACGTACGACGCGGCGTCGCTGGCCAGGAAGACCCCGACGGCGGCCAGCTCCATCGGGTCACCGAGGCGCCCTGCGGGCGTGATCATCTTGACGAGGTCGGCCTCGCCGGGATCCATCTCGCCCGTCATCTCGGTGGGGAAGTAACCCGGCGCGATCGCGTTGACGCGAATGTTCTTGCGGCCGGTCCACTGCTGCGCGAGGTCGCGGGTCAGACCGATCAGACCGGCCTTCGACGCGGCGTACGCAGCCTGCGGGATGTGCCCGGGGTGCAGGCCGATGACCGACGAGATGTTGACGATGGAGCCGCCGTTCGTCGCTGCGCGACCGAACGCCTGCGCGCACCAGTACGCACCGTTGAGGTTGACGTCGATGACCTGACGGAACTGCTCGGGCGTCTCACGGGTCGCGGGATAGGCGGTGCCGAGGCCTGCGTTGTTGATGAGCACGTCGACGCGACCGAACTCCTCGACCGCCTTCGCGACGAGCGCCGTGCACTGCTCCGGGTCTGCGACGTCGGTCTGCACCGCTGCGTAGCGCCGGCCGGCAGCCTCGACGAGCTTGCCGGTGTCAGCGAGACGATCGACGCGACGCGCCCCGAGGACGACGTCGGCACCGGCCTCGGCGAACGCCTGGGCGAAGGCGACGCCCAAACCCGACGACGCGCCGGTCACGACCACGACCTTGTCGTCGAGGCGGAAGCGGTCCAGGACGGTCAGCTGCTCTCCCATTCCGGCATTCTGCCCCGCGCTGCGAACCCGGCCGGAAGGTGCCCCGGCGGTAGCCTCGACCCCCGGACGACGAGGAGGCGAAGCCGTGAGCACCGGTACCCGCGTCTTCGTCGCGCGCCTGGCCGGTCTGCCCGTCTTCGACCCCAATGCGGACCAGGTGGGGCGCGTGCGCGACGTCGTCGTCGCCCTGCGGATCGGCCGCGAGCCGCCCCGCGTGCTCGGGCTCGCCGTCGAGATCCAGGCCCGGCGCCGGATCTTCGTGCCGATCGGCCGCGTCACCAGCATCGACCCGGAGGCCGTCGTGCTGTCCACCGGCACGGTCAGCCTGCGGCGCTTCGACAAGCGGCCCGGCGAGACCCTCGTGCTGGCCGAGCTGCTCGACCGCAAGGTGACCCTGCGCGAGGCGGGCGAGCCCGTCTCCGTGCTCGACATCGCGATGGAGGAGACCCGCACGGACTGGCTGCTCACCCGCGTCGCCGTACGACGGCACAGCAGCGGGCTGCGCGGCCGGCGCCGCGGCGAGGTGCTGCAGCTCGAGTGGGACGAGGTCGACGGCTTCTCGCTGCCCGAGGACGGCCAGGGCGCCGCCAACCTGCTTGCGGTCTTCGAGAAGCTGCGCCCCGCCGACCTCGCCGGGGTGATGCACGACCTGTCCGGCAAGCGGCGCGCCGAGATCGCCGCCGCGCTCGACGACGAGCGGCTCGCCGACGTGCTCGAGGAGATGCCGGAGGACGAGCAGGTCGAGCTGCTCGGTGGCCTCGAGGACGAGCGGGCCGCGGACGTCCTCGAGGCGATGGCACCCGACGACGCCGCCGACCTGCTCGGCGAGCTGCCGGCCGCAGAGGCGCAGCGGCTGCTGGAGCTGATGGAGCCCGACGAGGCCGAGCCCGTCCGCCAGCTGCTCGCCTACGCCGACAACACAGCGGGCGGTCTCATGACGAGCGAGCCGGTCATCCTGCCGCCCAACACCACGGTCGCCGAGGCGCTGGCCCGGATCCGGCACTCCGACCTGTCGCCGTCGCTCGCCGCGCAGGTCTACGTCGTGCGGCCGCCGTACGAAACGCCGACCGGGCGCTACCTCGGCACCGCGCACTTCCAGCGCCTCCTGCGCGAACCACCCTCGTCGCTCATCTCCTCCGTCGTCGACACCGACATCGACCCGCTGGCCGCCGACTGCCCGCTGGCCGAGGTGACGCGCCACCTGGCCTCCTACAACCTCGTCGCCGTGCCGGTCGTCGACAGCGAGCAGCGACTGCTCGGCGCGGTGACCGTCGACGACGTCCTCGACCACCTGCTGCCCGCCGACTGGCGCGACACCCGCAGCGCGGAGGTCGGCCGTGGCTGAGCGCCATCCCACCCGGCGGGCCCGCCTCGACACCCCGATGGAGGGGCGCGGCTCGATTCCCCGGCCGCACTACGACCCCGAGGCCTTCGGCCGGGTGTCGGAGCAGATCGCGCGGTTCCTCGGCACCGCGCGCTTCCTCGTCTACCTGACGATGTTCGTCATCGTCTGGCTGGCGTGGAACACGTTCGTACCGCGGCACCTCCAGTTCGACCCCCGCGCTCTGAACTACACGCTCCTCACGCTCCTGCTCTCCTTGCAGGCGTCCTACGCCGCCCCGCTGATCCTGCTTGCGCAGAACCGGCAGGCCGATCGCGACCGCCTCAGCCAGGAGGAGGACCGCGGGCAGAACGCCCGGCTCCAGGCCGACGTGGAGTACCTCACCCGCGAGGTGGCGTCGCTCCGGCTGGCCCTGGGTGAGGTCGCCACGCGCGACTTCCTGCGCGACCAGCTGCGGGAGGTGGCCGACGAGGTGGTGGCCCGGAGCGGGCCGCGGGGAGGTCCCGTCCCGACCTACGACCCCGAGGCCCGCGAGCGCAAGGCCGAGCGGGAGCGCAAGGCCGAGCGCAAGAAGCGCCGCGAGCACCGGGCCGACGAGCAGCCGGCGGCCGCCGCGGGGCTCGGTGACCCCTTCGTCGGGGACAGCGAAGCCGGCTGAGCGGCCGGGCCGATCGGCCCACGGGCAGGGCTCGTACGCTTCACCCGGATGCCGTAACGGCCGAAGGACCCTAGGTGAGATCTCCCCTGCCCGGCGCCAGCTCGGCGCCGGCGCCGCCGCAGCGCGGTCAGCGGCGCCGTCTGGGCGAGGTCCTGGTCGAGCACGGCGTCATCACCGAGGACCAGGTGCAGCAGGCCCTCGCCATCCAGTCCGACGTCGAACCGGGCAAGCGCCGCCGGCGGCTGGGCGCCATCATCATCGAGGCCGGGTTCGCCACCGACCGGCAGATCGCCGAGGCGCTGGCAACCGCGCTCCGCCTCAACGTGACCGACCTCGGCCAGCTCCCCATCTCCCCCGACATCGTCCGCTCCCTGCCGCGTGCAGTCGCCGAGCGGAGCAACCTGCTGGTGCTCGAGCGCGACGGCAACCGCGTGGTCGTCGCGACGAGCGACCCGACCAACATCGTCGCGATCGACGACGTGAAGCTCTACACCGACGCCACCGAGGTGCAGGTCCTCGTCGCGACCGAGAGCCAGGTGCGCGACCATCTCGCCCGGGCCTGGTCCCTGTCGGAGGACTCCTCCGACGTCTCGACGATGTTCGAGGAGATCGACGCACCGGAAGACCTGATCGACGATTCCTCCGCCAGCGGGCAGGAGTCGGCGCCGATCGTCAAGCTCGTCGACGTCATCCTCGCCGACGCCGTGCGAGCCCGGGCCAGCGACGTCCACGTCGAGCCGCAGGCCGGCGAGCTGCGCATCCGCTACCGCGTCGACGGACTGCTCCGCGACGTCATGACCGTGCCGCGCAACGCTGCGGCCGCGACGGTCAGCCGGATCAAGATCGTCTCCGGCCTGGACATCTCGGAGCGGCGCCGGCCGCAGGACGGCAGGGCGAAGCTCACCGTCGACAGCGCCACCGTGGAGGCACGCGTCTCCACCCTGCCCACCCTGCACGGCGAGAAGGCGGTCATCCGGCTGCTCCCGCGCTCGGACAACATCCCCCGGCTGGACAAGACAGGGCTCACCGGCAGCCAGCTGGAGGCCCTCACCTCGGCCCTCGTGCAGAGCCAGGGCCTCGTGCTCATCACCGGCCCGACCGGCTCCGGCAAGACCAACACGCTGTACGCCGGCATCCAGCAGATCAGTACGCCGGACCGCAACATCGTCACCCTCGAGGACCCCGTCGAGATCCAGGTCTCGGGGATCACGCAGGTGCAGGTCAACGAGCGCGCGGGCATGACGTTCGCGCGGGGACTGCGCAGCGTCCTGCGGCAGGACCCCGACATCGTCCTGGTCGGTGAGGTCCGCGACCAGGAGACGGCCGAGCTCGCCCTGCAAGCGTCGCTCACCGGCCACCTCGTTCTCACGACCCTGCACACCAACGACGCCGTCAGTGCCATCACGCGCCTCGTTGACATGGGTGTCGAGCCGTTCCTCGTCGCCTCGTCGCTCAGCCTCGTCGTGGCGCAGCGGCTCGTGCGCCGGCCCTGCGCCTCGTGCGTCACCGACTACGTGCCGTCGCCGCGCACGCTGTCGCTGCTCGGTATCGCCGAGGCAGACCTCACCGACGCGACACCGAAGCGCGGCAAGGGCTGCCCCGACTGCGGCGGCACCGGCTACCGCGGCCGCACGGGCGTGTTCGAGGTGCTGCCCGTCACGGCGGAGATGCGCCACGTGCTGCTGACCACGCCGACCGAAGCGGCCATCGGCGCCGCCGCTCGTGCGTTCGGCATGGCGACGCTGCGCACGTCGGCACTCGCGGCCGCGCACCGCGGGGAGACGACGTACGAAGAGGTGCTGCGCGCCACCCACGTCGACGACATCTCCGGCCCGCGCTGCCCGACCTGCGCCCGCGTCCTCGCCGACGACATGGTGTGCTGCCCCTGGGACGGCACCGCGATCGGCCAGAACCGCTGCACGGGCTGCGACCGCGCGATGGACCCGCAGTGGCAGACCTGCCCGTGGTGCCGTACGGCGGCAGCGTCTCCGCCGCCGGTCGTCACGAAGGAGCCTGAGCACCTGCCCCGGCTGCTCGTCATCGACGACGACACGAGCGTCTGCGCCTTCATCACGGCGGCCCTCTCGGGTGCGGCCGAGGTCACGTGCGTGGGCACCGCCGAGGCCGCGCTTGCGGCCGTGGGAGACCAGGAGTTCGACGGCGCGCTCATCGACAACGTGCTCCCGGATCTCATGGGAATCGAGCTCATCCGGCTGCTCCGCGCCGACCCGCGCACGCTGACCCTGCCGCTCGTCCTCTTCACCGGCAGCGACAACCCGGACCTCGAGCGGGATGCCCGCCGCGCCGGAGCGGACGACTACCTGTCGAAGCCGGTGGAGCCCGCGTTGCTGGAGGAGCGCGTGCTCGAGCTCATGCGCAGCACGGCCTGGCGCACCTAGGCCAACCGCAGGAGCGCCGCCGTCAGCGCTGCCAGCACGACGACGAGCAGGAACGGCGCGCGCAGGAGCACGGCGACCGCAGCCACGGCAAGGCCGGCTGCCCGTGCGTCGACCTGCAACGAGCGGCCGCTGCCGAACGCCTGGACCATGACGAGGCCGGCCAGGAGGGCCACGGGCAGGAACAGCGCCGTACGCCGCACCCGGTCGCGCTCCAGCACGCGCGGCGGCACCGACCAGCCGAGCACCTTCAGTGCGAAGCAGCCCGCCGATGCGAGGAGCACCGCCGTCCACGTGTTCACCGGCGCACGAGCAAGGGCGCGACGGCGAGCCCGGCGATGAGCACGGGGACACCGGGACGCACGAACGGGATCGCAGCGAGCGCAAGCAGGGCGCCGGCCACCGCGATGCGCAAGCCCTCGCGGTCGCGAAGCCTCGGGGCGAGCAGCGCGAGAAACGCCGCGGGCACTGCGGCATCGAGCCCGAAGGTCGCGGGGTCGCCGAGCTGCGTCGCGCCCGCGGCGCCGAGCAGCGTGCCCAGGTTCCAGAGAACGTAGACGGCTGCGCCGCTGGCCCAGAACGCGGTCCGCTCCAACCCGGGCGGGGCGCCCGTCCCCATCGCGGTCGTCTCGTCGATGGTCAGCTGGGCGGCGAGGATCCGCCGCGGCCCCCGGATCCGAAGGAGGTCCGCCAGACGCACGGCGTACAGGGTGTTGCGGCTGCCCAGCAGCAGCGCGCTCAGGACGCCGGCGATCAGCGAGCCGCCGGCGCCCACGACGCCGACGAGCGCGAACTGCGATGCACCGGTGAACAGCAGCAGGGACGTCGCGCACGTCTGCAGGACCGAGAACCCGGCGGTGACCGCCACCGCGCCGAAGGAGATGCCGTAGGCGCCCACGGCGATGCCGACGCCGATCGCGTTGCGGATGACGGCTTGCCGCTCGGCACGGCCGGGAGCGGTCAGAGCGCATCCCCCGCGGACGTGATCAGCATCTCGTCAGGGTAGGGGTGCTCGCGGTGATCTCTGCGACCTACTCTTGGCCCGTGCAGAGCCCGAAGGACTTCTTCCGCCCGCTCGCCGTCGGTGCACCCACCCCGCTGCGCGAGATCCCCTTCCGTCCGTCGCGGATGATCCACTTCTTCGACCCGTCCAACCCGAAGATGGTCGCGAAGGTCCCCGACATCGCGACGAAGGTCGACGTGCTCCTGGGCAACCTCGAGGACGCGATCCAGGCGTCGAACAAGGAGGCTGCGCGCGTCGGCCTCGTCGAGGTCGCCCACACCTTCGAGGGCCCGGCGCAGCTGTGGACCCGCGTCAACGACCTGGGCAGCCCGTGGGTGCTCGACGACATCACGACGCTCGTGACCGAGGCCGGCGAGAAGATCGACGTCTTCATGATCCCGAAGGTCGAAGGACCGGAGGACATCCACTACGTCGACCGGCTCCTCGCGCAGCTCGAGGCGAAGGCCGGCATCTCCCGGCCGATCCAGCTGCACGCGATCCTCGAGACCGCCCGCGGCGTCGCGAGCGTCGAGGAGATCTGCGCCGCCTCGCCGCGCATGCATGGCATCTCGCTCGGCCCCGCCGACCTCTCCGCCAACCGACGGATGAAGACGACGCGCGTCGGCGGCGGTCATCCGGGCTACCTCGTCCGGCAGGACCCGCCCGGCGGCGACGTCGAGGCGGTCCGTGCGACGTACCAGCAGGACCTGTGGCACTACACCGTCGCGCGGATGGTCGACGCCTGCGCGATGAACGGCATCTACGCCTACTACGGACCGTTCGGCGACATCAAGGACGTCGTCGCCTGCGAGGACCAGTTCCGCAATGCGTACCTGCTCGGGTGCGTAGGCGCGTGGTCGCTGCACCCGGTGCAGATCGACATCGCGAAGAAGGTCTTCTCGCCCGAGCCCGACGAGGTCGCGTGGGCGAAGCGCGTCGTCGAGGAGATGGGCGAGGACGGCCGCGGCGCGGTGATGATCGACGGCAAGATGCAGGACGACGCCACCTTCAAGCAGTGCAAGGTCGTGCTGGCGCTGGCTCGCGAGCTCGCCGAGCGCGATCCCGACCTCGCCAAGGCCTACGCCCTATGACGGTGCTCCGGTCTGTGCTCTACATGCCGTCGTCCAACGCCAGGGCGCTCGACAAGGCGAAGACCCTGCCGGCGGACGGCATCATCTTCGACCTCGAGGACGCGGTCGCCCCCGACGCGAAGGAGCTCGCGCGCGAGCAGGCCTGCGCGGCGGCGGGCTCGGGTGAGTACGGCGACCGGACGCTGACGATCCGCTGCAACGGTCTCGACACCCCGTGGGGCGCGCAGGACCTCGCAGCGGCTGCGCGATCCGGCGCCAGTGCCGTCGTCATCCCGAAGGTCAGCGGCTCCCACCACCTCCAGCAGGTCGTCAACGGGCTCGACGACGCCGGGGCCCCGGACACTCTCGCGGTCTGGGCCATGGTGGAGACGCCCGCCGCCGTCTTCGCCGTCCGCGACATCGCGGGCTTCGACCGGGTGTCGGTCCTCGTCCTCGGAACCAACGACCTCGCGAAGGAGCTGCGCGCCTCGCTCGTGCCGGGACGGGCGCCGCTGCTGCCCCACCTCGCCACCACCCTGCTCGCCGCGCGCGAGGCCGGCGTCGCCGTGCTCGACGGCGTCTACAACGACGTCAAGGACCCGGAGGGCTTCGAGGCGGAGTGCCGCCAGGGCATGGAGATGGGCTTCGACGGCAAGACGCTGATCCACCCGAGTCAGGTGGAGATCGCCAACCGCGTGTGGGCACCGACCGAGGCGGAGATCGAGCACGCCCGCCGGGTCATCGACGCGTTCGAGGAGGCGACCCGCGACGGCCGCGGCGTCGTGACCGTCGACGGCAGGATGATCGAGAACCTGCACGTCGACAACGCCCGCCGCACCCTCTCCGTCGCCGAAGCCATCGCCGCGCTGTAGGGCCCGTCCGCACTATGTCGAACTGCTGTCACTGTGACAGCAGCGACGTAGTGACAGCAGTTCGACATACGCGCGGAACGCCTACCGCCGCACCGACGTAGCCTGGGCAGCACCATGACCACACCCACCAGCGAGCAGCTGACCGCCGCGCTCTCCACCGTCATCGACCCGGAGATCCGCCGTCCCATCACCGAGATCGGCATGGTGAAGTCCGCGTCGGTCGAACCGGACGGCACGGCCCACGTCGGCATCTACCTCACGGTCAGCGGCTGCCCCATGAAAGAGACGCTGACGCGCGACGTCACCGCGGCGATCGGCGCGCTGCCCGGCGTCACCAGCGTGCAGGTCGAGCTCGACGTCATGAGCGCGGAGCAGCGGCAGCAGCTGCAGACCCTGCTCCGCGGCGACAACCCCACGCGCGAGATCCCGTTCGCGCAGCCCGGATCGCTGACGCGGGTCTTCGCGGTCGCGTCCGGCAAGGGCGGCGTCGGCAAGAGCTCCGTCACGGTCAACCTGGCCGCCGCGATGGCCGTCAAGGGCCTGTCGGTGGGCGTTCTCGACGCCGACATCTACGGCTTCTCCGTGCCCCGCATGCTGGGGGTCGAGAACAGGCCGACGCAGGTCGAGTCGATGATCATGCCGCCCTCCGCGCACGGGGTGAAGGTCATCTCCATCGGCATGTTCACGAAGGACAACACACCCGTCGTGTGGCGCGGGCCGATGCTGCACCGCGCGCTGCAGCAGTTCCTCGCGGACGTCTACTGGGGCGACCTCGACGTACTGCTCATGGACCTCCCTCCGGGCACCGGCGACGTCGCGATCTCCGTCGCACAGCTCGTCCCGTCCGCGGAGATCCTCGTCGTGACGACCCCGCAGCTCGCCGCCAAGGAGGTCGCCGAGCGAGCCGGGTCGATCGCGCTGCAGACGCACCAGCGCATCGCCGGGGTCGTCGAGAACATGAGCTACCTGCCGTGCCCGCACTGCGGCGAGAGCATCGACGTGTTCGGGTCGGGCGGGGGGCAGTCGGTCGCGGAGTCGCTGACGCGGTCGCTCGGCGCGTCGGTGCCGCTGCTCGGCCAGATCCCGATCGACGTCCGGCTGCGCGAAGGCGGCGACAACGGCACGCCGCTGGTCCTGTCCGACCCCGACTCCGAAGCCGGCAAGGCCCTGCTGTCGATCACGGATGCGCTGACCGGCAAGCCACGCGGGCTCGCCGGGATGTCGCTGGGGCTGTCCCCCGCGCGACGCTAGGTCGCGTCGGGGTCCCAGGGCGCGGGCTCGGACGGCGCGAGCGGCACCTGCCGCCGCGCGGCCGGGACCAGCTCGTCGTCGTCCTCGAACAGGTGCTTGCGGACGAACGTCTTGGGGTTCAGCGACGCCAGGTCGAGGTCGCCGACCTCCGGACCCAGCTCGGCCTTCAGGTCGTCGGTCAGCCCCTTGGTGTACTGCCGAAGGCGGCGCAGCGCGCGTCCCGCCTCCGCCGCCATCCCGGGCAACCGCTCCGGACCGAAGACGAACAGCCCCAGCACGAGGAGGACCGAGATCTCCGGCCAGCCGAGGGAGTTGAACACCGGATCACAGTACGGCGGCGCTAGTTGCCCTTGTTGTCCTCGAGGGTGACCTTGGCCGTCTGCTTCTGGCCGTTGCGGTAGTAGGTGAGCGTGACGGTCTGACCGATCTTGTGCTCCCGGATCGCGATGATGAGCTCGTCGACGCTGTGCACCGTCGTGCCGTCGACGGCCGTGATGATGTCGCCGGGCGCGATGCCGGCCTGCTGCGCGGGCGCGCCGCTGATGACGGCCCGGACCAGGGCGCCGGTGTGACCGTTCTGGGTCGACGTGAGGGCCTGCACACCGATCGCCGGGTGGGTGGCGGTGCCGGTGCGGATGAGCTCCTCGGCAACGGACCGGGCCTCGTCGATCGGGATCGCGAAGCCGACGCCGATGCTGCCGCTCTGCGCGTCGGTGCCGATGCCACCCGACCCGAGCGTGGCAATCGCGGAGTTGATGCCGATGACCTGGCCCTTGGCGTCGACGAGCGCGCCACCCGAGTTGCCAGGGTTGATCGCGGCGTCGGTCTGGATCGCGTTGAAGAGCGGCGTGCGGGCACCGCTCTCACCCGGGACGTTCACGGTGCGGTTCAGCGCGCTGATGATCCCCGTCGTCACCGTGCCGGCAAGGCCCAGGGGCGAGCCGATCGCGACGACCGGGTCACCGACCACCAGGCTGCGTGACTGCCCGAGCGCCGCCGGGACGAGCTTGCCGGTGGTGCGCACCTTGATGACGGCGAGATCGGTGTCGGGGTCGCGCCCGACGATCGACGCCGGGACCTCGACGCTCTCGGCACCGTTGAACGAGACCGTGACGACAGCACCGACCGCGTCGACGACGTGGTTGTTTGTGAGGACGTAGCCATCCGAGCGGATGACCACGCCAGAGCCGGTCCCGTTGCCGCTCGGTGACGACACCGAGATGTTGACGACGGACTGCAGCACCCGGGCTGCGATCCCCGCGACGGAGTCGGGTGCGCGGTTCAGCGACGACGAGGTGGACGCACCGGTCCCCAGACTCGCCGACGGATCGGTGAGCGACCCGGTGCCGGAGTGCCGGCCCGCGACGTAGCCCGCACCGCCGCCCGCGACGAGCGCCACCGCGAGGGAGGTGCCGATCGCTGCGGCCAGCCCGGCGCGCTTAGGTGCCGCAGCCCGGGCCGGCCCGCCGATGCTGTCGGTCGGGTAGCCCCAGGCCGGGGCTCCGGTCGGCGCCGGGGCTCCCCACAGCGGAGCCGTCGGCGTACCGGCGTAGGGAGCGTTCTGCGTGGTCGCGCCGTAGGGCGCCGAGCCGTAGGGCTGGGTGCCGAACGCGGTCGTCTCGCCGTACGGCGCGGTGGGCGACTCGGCCGGCGCACCCCACTGGTCCGCGTCGGCACGCGACCACCACGGACCGGGGGGCGGGGTCGGAGGCGTTGAGGGGGTCACGTCATCGCTCATGGCAGCAGTCTTCCCCGTCGCTCGTGAGGTGGCCGTGAGCCGTCAGGAGAAGGGGTTGAGCCAGGACCCGACGCGGGCCAGGCCGCGGCCGAGCCGGGCGAGGAACCCGGTGCGGGGAGCCTTCTCGTGCGGGAGCGCCGTGACCGCGGCACGGACCGCCTCCGGCGAGGCGTCCGACAGCAGGGTGAACACCCGGCCGCCGCCGCCCCAGACGACGCGTTCCGGCGATGAAGGCCGCACCCAGACTGCCGACCGGCCGACCTTCTGCTTCGTGAAGCCGGCCATCCGGCCGGACCCCAACCGGCCGCGCTGGGCGAACAGCGACAAGGTGGACAGACCGTCGGAGTAGGACAGGTGCAGCACGCGCTGCCCGTCGTGCGTGCGCATCCGCGCATCGAACAGCTCGAGGTCGCCCGGCAGAGCGGCGGGGATGCGCCAGCCCTGACGACGGAGGTCGTCGATCGCCGCGGCGTCGAGCTGTCCTGTGGTCAGGGTCGCCGCCGCGATCCGCGGACCGCCCGACGGATCGATGCTCAGGGTGGCGAAGGCGCTGCTGCGCACGAGACGGCCCGAGCGGTCGAAGATCTCGCGGCGGAGCACCAGCGACGAGGCCACATCGATCCAGAACCGGCCGACGACGACACCGTCGCCCGGGTGGTGGGCCTCGACGACCTCGACCGGCCGGCCGGTGCACGTCGCGGGACCCGCGACGTCGAGGACGTAGTGCTCGGACAGCAGCCGCACCAGCCTCGGGTCCAGGTCGGTGGTGGGCGTCACGGAGCTGTCGAGCTCACCGTCGGCGGTGGGGCGGACCTGGACGACGGAGCCCTCGCTCGGGCTGTGCCGGATGTCGGCGACGCTGGACGACGCGGTCTCCTCGCGCCAGGTGGAGACGTACTGGGTGCCGGAGTACGAGCGGCTGCGGGCCGCCCGTGATGCCGCCGACAGCAGCTCGAGCGCCCGGGTCTCGCCCGCCGCCGCGCCACTGGGCGACGGATCCGGCTGGGTGCGCACGGCTGCCTGTGACGGCATGCCGGCGAGGAGCGTTCCCGCCCCGGCCACCACGAGCAGGAGGCGCAGCCGGGTCATCGGGAGGACCCCACCACCGACGCGTCGACCGGTTGCGTGAGGGGAACCTCGACGGTCGCGTCGACGTAGTCGCTGACGAACTGGTCGGTCGCGGGGTCGATCGGGGCCCTGGCCCCGCTCGGGGCGGTCTGCCCGCCCAGCGCGAAGGCGGCGCTCAGGCCGAGCGCCACCAGGCCGCCGACCGCGCGCCGCCGCAACCGCCGTGCGGGCCGAGGC
>JAODNA010000218.1 GCA_025465135.1 Frankiales bacterium
GTGACTTCTCGGGTGCGTCGACCGACCCGAACTGCATCGGGATCAGGACCGCCATCGCCTACACGAACTCCTCGAACGTCTGGCGCATCAACCGGACGTTCACCGGCTCCGGCCAGTTCGTGTTCGCAGTCCGCACCAGCACCAACCTCACCAACGCGGCGGGCGTCAGCAACTTCCGGCTCACCGTCATCCACTGACCGGGCCATATCAGTCCCGGACACGCCCGACTTCGCTCCGGCAGCAGGTTCGCGGGTCTCTGGCGGCTGCTGCGCCAGTGCTCGGTAGACCGAGGCCCGGCTCACACCGAGCACTCGGGCAAGCCGCCTGGTCCAAAGATCGCCTGGCTCGCCGTGCCCCCGCCCCACTCCCCTCTTCTCTTATGTCCTGACGAGGGAGGGGGAGTAGGTCGGGTGCCAAGGGCGGACGACCCACGCCGGACTTTCCCCGCCGCGTCGGCAGGAGGTCGGCACCGACTGTCGAATGCAACCTTGGGTGAACGGCTCATCACAGAGCGTTCGCATTGCGTTCGGGCAGCGGAAGGCCCGGGACAGGGGGCGGGCGTGACGCGCAAGGTCACCGACACCGACCTGCCCCGCGTGCAGCTCGACCTCGACGCCCCGGCGCCGGCGCCGGCGCCCGATGACGAGCTGCGCAGCCGCCTGGCCTCGGCGGAGCGCCTCGCGGCCGCCCTCTTCGAGGGCAGCCTCCTGCCGATCGTGCTGCTGGACGAGAGCCTGCGGGTGCTGCGCGCCAACGCCGCCTACTGCGCGTTCCTGGGCCGCTCCGGCGATGAGCTCGCCGGCGCCGACCTGCTCGACCTGACCCACCCCGCCGACGTCGCCAAGTCATCCCGGGCGATGCAGCAGATGCTGGCCGGGGCGGCCAGTGCCGTCGTCGAGAAGCGCTACCTGCGACCGGACGGCTCGGCAGTGTGGGGTCGGGTGCGGGGCAGCATCATGGAGGGCGACGACGGAAGGAAGGTGCTCCTCGGCGTCGTCGAGGACATCGGCGAGACCAAGCAGCACGAGGCGCGCCTGCGCTTCGACGTCCTGCACGACCCCCTGACGCGCCTGCCAAACCGGACCCTCGTGCTCGACCGTCTCGACCAGGCGCTGCACGACGCGATGGAGAGCCGGCAGCTGGTCGCCGTACTGCACTGCGATCTCGATCGCTTGCGCGTCGTCAACGAGGTGCACGGGCACGCGGTCGGCGACGAGTACCTCCGCGCAGTCGCCAGGCGGATCGAGTCCGCGCTGCGCGACCACGACATGGTCGGCCGGCTCGGCGGCGACGAGTTCGCCGTCGTGGCGGAGCGCGTGTCCACCCCGACCGAGGTCCTGGGACTCACGGGGCGCATCCTGGATGCGGTGCGACAGCCGCTGCGGATCGGCTCGGCCACCCTGGCGCCGTCGCTGTCGATCGGCATCGCCTACTGCCAGCGCGCCAGCCAGACGGCCGAGCAGGTCCTGGCCGACGCAGACGCCGCGCTCAATGCCGCGAAGCGCTCCGGTCGCGGCAGCTGGCGCCTGTTCGAGGACGGCCAGCGCACCTGGACCTCCGAACACCTCGCGCTCCGCACCCGCGTCGGCGCTGCCCTGACGCATGGCGAGCTGGAGCTGCACTACCAGCCGATCGTCCGGCTGTCCGACCGGGCGACGGTCGGCTACGAGGCGCTGCTGCGGTGGCGGCACCCTGAGCGCGGGCTGCTCACGCCGGAGTCCTTCCTCGACGTGATCGTCGACAGCGAGTACGAAACGCCGGTGACCGACTGGGTCATCAACCAGGCCACCGCCGACGCGGCCCACTGGCCGGACGGCTCGGCCCCGACCATCTCCATCAACCTCACCGTGTTCCAGCTCGCCCGTACCGATCTGCCCCGGGTGGTCACCGCCGCCCTCGCGCGCAGCGGCCTGCCCGCGACCAGCCTGATCGTGGAGGTCACCGAGGACCGCTTCCTGGAGCGGGCCGAGGGGGTCTCCCAGCTGTCCCGGCTGCGGGCGCTCGGCGTCCGCATCGCGATCGACGACTTCGGCACGGGCTTCGCCGGACTGGGCTATGTGCAGCGGCTCCCGATCGACACGATCAAGATCGACCGCAGCTTCGTCAGCCTGCTCCCCAGCCACGCCACGAGCGGTCACATCGTGCGCGCGATCTTCGACCTCGCAACGGCCTGCAACCTGCGGGTGGTCGCCGAGGGCGTCGAGACCGACGAGCAGCTCACCGCCCTGACCGGGCACGGCGTCGGCCTGGCCCAGGGTCACCTGTTCGGGCGGGCGGCACCGATCGGCTCCTACGCGACCGACTGACCGTTCGTCACACAGCGTGATCGCCAGGCTGCGGCGGGTTCCGACACCGGCAACGGCGTCAGGCCTGACCCCTCCCGATCCGACTACCCCACATCCGGGTGTTTCGGCACCAACGTGGACAGTCGGCCGGTGACCCGGACGCGGCTACGTCCGGTTTAGGCGCGTCCGCCCCGCTGCGGCGATACCGCCAGTCGGCGCAACCAAGTAGACATCGATGTCCTATGTCACTCGTTGTGATCACCGCGTTACCTTCCGTGCGGCGCCAGTGCTAGCTGGCCAAGTGTGCGAGGAGCACCGTATGAGACCGGCCCGTCGCAAGACTGCAGAGCCCGCGCTCGACGGCTCCACGTGGACATGCACTGCCCCCGCCGCCGACGGCTCGTCCTGGACCCGCGAGGCGCAGGCGCAGCGCGGTTCGTCCTGGACCAGGACGGCTGCCATTCTGCGCGGCTCGTCCTGGACCCGCTCCGCCGAGGCGGTCCGTGGCTCGTCCTGGACGGCTCAGGCCGCCGACGGCTCCTCCTGGACCCGCCAGGCGCAGCCGGTCCGCGGCTCGTCCTGGACCCGTGCCCTGCCGCGCACCGTCGTCGCGGGCTTCGCCGCCCTCGCCCTGGGCGCGGCCGGCTCCCCGGCGTTCGCCGCCACGACGGAAGAGCGGCCCGCAGCCGCCCCGCAGCCCGGCGGCACCTACCTCATCCGCACCGACGCCGCGCACCTCGCCTCGGTCACCCGGGCCGTCACGCGCCTCGGCGGCACGGTGCTGCGCACCATGGCGGCCGTCGGCATCCTGGAGGTCAGCCTGCCGGCCGGGCGACTCGCCGCCCTGCAGCACACCGCCGGCGTACTCGGCGCGACGCCCGACGCCGCCGTCAAGATGGCCGCCGACTCCTACGACCCCGCCACCGACGCGCACTCCCTGGTGAGCAGCACGACCAAGCTCGGGCTCCGGACCGATAGCGGCTACGGCGCGACCGGCAAGGGCGTCGACGTCGCTCTCGTCGACTCCGGCGTCGCCCCGGTCGCCGGTCTCGACGGGCGGGACAAGATCCTCTACGGCCCCGACCTGTCGTTCGAGTCGCAGAACCGCGACACCCGCTACCTCGACACCTTCGGGCACGGCACGCACCTGGCCGGGATCATCGCCGGCCACGACGCGGGCGTGAACGCGAGCAAGGTCGCGTCCGACGACCCGGCCTTCCTCGGCGTCGCACCGGACGCGCGCATCCTCAGCGTCAAGGTCGCCGACTCCCACGGCAACTCCGACGTCTCGCAGGTCATCGCCGGCATCGACTGGGTCGTCGAGCACGCGCAGGACAAGAAGGCCGGCCTGAACGTCCGGGTCCTCAACCTGTCCTTCGGCACCGACGGCGCAGCCAGCTACCTGCGCGACCCGCTCTCGCAGGCCGTCGAGGTCGCCTGGCAGAAGGGGATCGTCGTGGTCGTCAGCGCCGGCAACCGCGGCAGCGACCTGGGCCATCTGACCGACCCGGCGATCGACCCGTACGTCGTCGCGGTCGCCGCGTCCGACGAGAACACGGTCGCCGGCTTCAGCAGCATCGGAGACGGCACCCGCAACCCCGATGTGACCGCGCCGGGCGCCCACATCCCCAGCCTGAAGGTCCCGGGCAGCTACGTCGACAGCCTCTTCGGCAGCACGGCCTCGGTCGGCGGCCGGTTCATCCGCGGTAGCGGCACCAGCCAGGCCGCAGCGTTCGTCAGCGGCATGGTCGCCGACATGCTGCAGGCCTCGCCGTCGATGACCCCGGATCAGGCGAAGTACCGGCTGCGGAGCACCGCGACGCCGTTCGACCAGGTCGACGCCAGCGCACAGGGCGCCGGACTCGTCAACGGAAAGGCCCTCGACCCGACGGCCCCCGCCGGCAGCGCCGCCGACGTCACCCAGACGTTCCCGGCATCGACCGGCGACGGTCCGCTCGACGCGACCCGCGGCTCGTTCATGCTGGTCAACGGACAGTCCACCCTCAGCGGGGACCGGGACATCTTCGGCCACGCCTGGGACGGTGCCTCGCTCGCGAAGCAGCGCGCCACGGGCAACGTCTGGAAGAAGGGCGTCTACAACGGCAGCGCCTGGACCGGATCGGCCTGGGGCGGCAGCGCCTGGGGCGGATCAGCCTGGGGCGGCAGCGCCTGGGGCGGATCAGCCTGGGGCGGATCAGCCTGGGGCAGCGGCAGCTGGAACGGCTCCGCCTGGGGCGGATCGGCCTGGGGCGGCAGCGCCTGGGGCAGCAGTCTCTGGGACTAGCTCCTGAACACGATGCAGGGCCGCGTCGGCTCGGCACCAGAACCCCTGGTGCCGAGCCGATTTCGGCGTTCTCCCCGCGTGTTCGGGCACCGGATCTGGCCCGGTTTACCTACTACAGGTCATTCCGGCAGGCGTC
>JAODNA010000129.1 GCA_025465135.1 Frankiales bacterium
ACCTCGCTGTCCTCCGTCGTCGCGGGCCTGGACTGGGTGACCCAGCACGCCGCCTCCATCGACGTCGCCAACTTGTCCTTAAGCCACAGCAGGCCAGGCTACGCCTACGGTGCCGACCCGCTCAACGCGGCCGTCGAGCGGGTTGCGGCGGCCGGGGTCGTGCCCGTCGTCTCCGCCGGCAACACCGCCGACGAGGTGGGCGACCCCGGCTTCGACCCGCGCGCGCTCACGGTCGGCGCCGCCGACCTCAAGGCCAAGACCGCTGTGGTCGCGCCCTTCAGCGGCAGCGCCTTCGCTGCCGGCGTCCAGAAGCCCGACCTCGTCGCCAACGGCATCAGCGTGCTCGGCGTGCTCCCGGTGGACTCCGCCGTCGCTCGGCAGAACCCGTCCGCCCAGGCTGCCGGCGGACTCTGGCGCGGCAGCGGCACCAGCCAGGCCACGGCCATCGTGAGCGGTGCGGCTGCACTTCTGCTGCAGGCCCACCCGGAGGCCACCCCGGCTCAGGTGAAGGCGTCGCTGCGTACGGCGGCGCGCGACCTGCCCGGCACCCGCGACGGCCAGGGCCTGCTCGACCCGACCGACAAGCTCGTCTCCGGCCCCGACGGTGCCGCTCTCGACGGCGGCGGCGACCTCACCGGTGAGGGGTCGTTCGACGCCTCCTCCTGGTCGGCCTCGTCGTGGAGCGCGTCCTCGTGGAGCGCATCGTCCTGGTCGGGTTCCACCTGGTCCGGGTCCCACTGGACCGGCTCGACCTGGTCTGCCTCGTCGTGGTCGGCCTCGTCCTGGAGCGCCTCCTCCTGGTCTGCGTCCTCGTGGTCCGCCTCCTCCTGGCCGGCGTCATGACGGCCCGTCCTCGCAGCTGGGCGAGCCCGGCCCGCCGCGTCCGGCTCGTCGCCGGCGCGAGCTTCGGCGCGGCCATGGTCCTGAGCGTCATCTCCGGGTGGGGTGACGTCGCGTGGTGGGCGCCGCTGCTGCTCGCGGCCGTGGTCTCCCTCTCCGAGGTCGCTGTCGTCCACCTGCAGTTCGGCCGTCAGCGCTGGACGTTCTCGCTGACCGAGGGCGCGCTCGGCGCGGCCTGGGTCGCCTCCACCGGCGCCTGGTCGGTGGCGGCAGTCGTCGCGGGTGTCGTCATCGCGCAGTCGGTCCGGCACCAGCCGAGGCTGAAGCTCGAGTTCAACGTCGCGCAGTTCGCGCTGGCGACAGCAGGCGGCTCCTACGTCGCTGCTCTTCTGGGCGGCGACATTCCCGGTGCGATCGCCGGCATGGCCGTCTTCTTCGCCGTCAACCACACCCTGGTCGGTGTCGCGGTCTCCCTGACGAGCCGCCGCAAGCTCATCCCGCTGCTCGCGTCGAGCGCGCCGCTGTCCGCCGTCCACACCGCGGGCAACTCCTCGATCGGGCTGCTCGCGGCCTTCCTCGCGATGACCGCACCCCTCGGCCTGCTCGGTCTTCTCGTGCCGCTCGCACTGCTGTGGTCGTCGTACGACCAGCAGACCCGCCGTACCGCTGAAGCGCGTCTGTTCGCAGAGCTCGCCCGCGGCCAGGAGCAGGCCACCGGTCGCTCCACCGATGTCTCCGCGCAGGTCGTCGTCACCGCCGCCGCCCGGCTCTTCGGCGGCGCGGACGTCGAGATGGTCGTCCTCGCCGCCGACGGCCCGGTCCGCTACGCCGGTGACGAGAGCGGGGTGCCCGAGCGGCGTCGCGTCGACCCGGAGGCGTTCGACGAGCCGTGGGTCCTGCGGGCGCTCGGTGCCCGCGGCGTCGCCACCGGCAACGAGGACGGCCGGCCCTGGTGCTCCGCGGTCCTCGGTGAGCCCAACGCCCCGCTCGCCGTCCTGCTCGCCCGCCGTCCGCGCGGCTCGGCGGGCTTCGGCCGCCGCGAGATCCGCCTCGCGCAGGTCCTCGTCGGGCAGGCCGAGTCGTGGCTGTCGGTCGCGGACCTCGCCGTCCGGCACCAGGCCGCCACCGACCAGGTCGCCGCCGCCGGCGAGGCCGCCAGGAACCTCGGCGACATCGGTGCCGCCACCGCGCCGGCGTTGCAGGTCCTGCGTGAGTCGGCCGACCGCCTGGCTCGCCTTGCCGAGACCGCGGGTGGTGCCGACGACATCGTCGAGGAGCTGCACCTCGTCGAGCGCGCGGTCGCGTCACTGCTCGGTGCGATCGCCCTGGCCGCCGAGCCCGACCTCGTCGGGATGACCGGCGGGACCCGTTCCACCGATGCGCCGACCACCTCGCGCCCGGCGACGGACTGGACGACCACGGGTGTCCTGCGGTGACCAACGGAGCCCCGCGCCGTGGTCGGCTGCCCCTCGCCGTATGGGCGGGCGGGCTCTCAGCCGGCGCCGTCCTCGCGGTCGCCGTCGTGACCGGAGTGCTCCTTCGTACGTCGAACGCCCTCACCCTGCATGCCGTCGAGGCGCTCGCGATCGGCACCTGCGCCGGACTGGGCCTGGCCGTCGTGCAGGTCGTCGCCGCCAGCCGGCTCGCCACCGGGTTGCGCGGTCTGCACAGCGACGCGGTACAGCGGCTGCACGACCCCTCTGCTCCCGTCGGCCGACCCGGCCGCCGTCGCATCACCGCCCTCGCCAGCACCGAGATGTCCGAGTTGGCAAGGGTTCTCGACGCCCTGCACCTGCGCGTCCGGGTCGGCGACGAGGTCGGGGAGCGGCACCGTCGCGACGCCGAGACAGCCGGGGCCGGCGTCTTCGAGCTGGTGTCCGGCCTGGTGACCGCGGAGGAAGGCGCGCGCGGACAGCTCGCCGCGGAGCTGCACGACACGGTCGCGCAGTCCCTGATGATCGCGCGCGGTCTGCTGGCGACCAACCCCTCGACACCCGCCGAGATGTCGAAGCTGTCGGACTACGTCGAGGACGCCGAGGAGCAGGTCCGCGCCGTCATGGCCCGCACCCGTCCGCCCGCGCTGCGCGAGGGCGACCTCGCCTCTGCGGTCGGCAACCTGCGCGCCGACATGCACCAGCGCTACGGCCTCGAGGTGCACGTCAGCTGGCCGGAGTCGCCGTACCCGCTTCCTCTTGCGTCGGCGATCACCGTCTACCGCTTCTTCCAGGAGGCGCTGCTCAACGTCGTCAAGCACGCCGACGTCGATGACGCGTTCGTCAGCCTCCGCGTCGAGGAGGACATGGTCTACGGCGTCTGCCGCGACGAGGGTCCTGGCTTCGACCCGGACAAGGTGCGGCCGGACCGCGGCCGCCATGTCGGTCTCGGGCTGCTTCGCGAGCGGGCGCGGCTGTCCGGCGGCGGCCTCGAGGTCAGCAGTGCGCCAGGCGCCGGTACGACGTTGACGCTGCGGCTCCCACGGCCGGCATCACTGGCCCCGGCCACTCCGGTCGAGCTGCCCACCCAGCGGATCCGGGGACCGCGCGTCCCGCGCTAGCTACTGCCGGGGGTGCAGGGCGGCGACACCGGGCGGGGGGAGCCCCGCGGTCGCGCAGAGCAGGTCGCACCAGGCAC
>JAODNA010000145.1 GCA_025465135.1 Frankiales bacterium
ACCTCGCGGCCGTCCATCTTGGGCAGGTTGAGGTCGAGCAGCACCAGGTCCGGCGTGGGGGCCTCGCTGAACGTCCCCTCCTTGCGCAGGAACGCCATCGCCTCGACGCCGTCGCTGACGACGTGCAGCGTGTTGGCGAGCTTGTGGTCCTCGAAGGCCTCCCGGGTCATGAGCACGTCGCCCGGGTCGTCCTCGACGAGGAGGACGTCGATCACACGGGGCTCGGTCATGCGGGTTCCTCCACGAGGGGCTCAGGGTCAGGGACGGGCAAGGTGAACCGTACGGCCGTCCCGCCCTCAGGGGCGGGCTCTACCCAGATCCGGCCGCCGTGATGCTCGACGATCCGCTTGCACAGGGCCAGCCCGATGCCGGTCCCCTCGTAGGCGTCCTTGGGGTGCAGGCGCTGGAAGATGACGAAGACCTTCTCGGCGTACTCGTCCGGTATGCCGATGCCGTTGTCGGCCACCTGCACGCGGAGCATGGCCCCCTCCGTCAGGGTGCTCAGGCGGACACGAGGCGCCCGGTCCTCCCGGCGGTACTTCAGGGCGTTGCCGAACAGGTTGCCGAACAGCAGCAGCAGGAGTGAGGCGTCGCCCAGGACCGCCCCCGCAGATCCGTCCAGGTCGAGCTCCAGCTGCCCCTGGGCCTCCTCGACCCGGGACTCGAGTCCGGCCCAGGCCTTCGCGGCCGTGGCCGCCAGGTCGACGGGTACGAAGCCCTCGCTGGTCCGGCCGACCCGGCTGAAGGTGAGCAGGTCGTTGATCAGCAGCTGCATGCGCTTCGCGCCGTCGACGGCGAACGCGATGTACTGCTCGCCGCGCTCGTCGAGCTGGCCGCCGTACCGCTGCTCGAGCAGCTGGCAGAAGCTCGCGACCTTGCGGAGCGGCTCCTGCAGGTCGTGGGAGGCGACGTAGGCGAACTGCTCCAGGTCGGCATTGGAGCGGGCGAGCTCGGCGGCCCTGCGCTCGAGGCCGCGCTGCTGCTTCTCGACCTCCGCGAGCACCCCCACGAGCTCCAGTCGCATCGACTCGACACCTGCGCCCATCTCGCGGATGTCGGGCGGCCCCTCGGGTCGGATCGAGGTGGTGTGCTCGCCGCGGGAGACGAGCGCGACCTGCGCGGCGAGGTGGCTCATCGGCCGCAGGACCGCCGTCTGGAGGGCCCGCTGGAGTGCGACCACGGCTCCGACCACGGCCACACCCATGAGGGCGAGGACGACCAGGACGAGCTGTCGGTCCCGGTCTGCCTCGGTCTGCGAGCTGCGCACCTGACCGGCCAGCTGGGCGTCCAGGGCCGCGTTGGTCTGTCGCACGCGATCGAAGAGCTCGCGGCCGAACTCGATGGTGCTGTCCGTGCCGCCGCCGGCGGTGTCCGACGTCCGCAACGACGCGTACTGGTCGCGCCACGCCGTGATCGCGGCGTCGACGGTGAGCAGGGCCAGGCGGGCCGGGTCCTGTGGCAGCACGTAGCGCTCGAGCCGCGCCCTGGTGGCTTGCTCGTCCACGAGGCCCTGCCGGTACGGCTCGAGGAAGGTCTTGTCGCGCGTCAGCGCGTAGCCCCGCAGGCCGGTCTCCTGGTTGACCAGGGAGGTGAGCAGCTGACTGGCGGCCACGCGGGCCGGGAAGGTCCGCTGGGTCTGGTCGGACAGCGCCCGGTCGGCCTGTCGTAGCACCAGCACGATGGCCAGCCCGGCCAGCAGGAGCAGCAGGGCCAGCGCGCCGAGTGCTGCGCGCAGCCGCCGGGCCAACGTCCAACCGCTGAACACCGTCAGCACCACCACCCGGCGCTGCCGACGAGCAGGACCGCGACGTCGTCGCTCAGCGGTCCACCGTGGCGGCGCTCAGCCTCCGCGAGCAGGGACGGTGCCAGCTCGGAACGCCGGATGCCCTGCGCCACGAGCGGCTGCAGGTGCCGCGCGAGCTCGGCGACACCGAAGCGCGCTGTCGCACCGGGTGACGCGCTGCCTTCGACCAGGCCGTCGGTGAACAGCAGCAGTGCCCAGCTGCCGTCGAGCTCGACGGTCACGGGTTCGACCGCCCGGTCGTGCAGCATGGTGAGCACCGGCAGGGCATCGACGTCGAGCTCGAAGACCTGCTGACCCCGGATGAGCAGCGGCGCGGGGTGCCCGCACAGGACCAGGTCCGCGCGGGACAGGTCGGGGTTCAGCGAGACCATCGCGACCGTCGCGAACCGCTCGTCGTCGCTGCGCTCGGCCAGCAGCACCTGCTCGACTCCCCGCAGCACGTCGGCCGGAGGCAGCCCCGCGAGCACCAGGGCGCGCCACGCGATCCGCAGCGCCACCCCGAGCGCCGCCTCGTCAGGACCGTGGCCGCTCACGTCCCCGATCAGCAGGTGCACCCCGGTGGGGGTCTGCACCACGTCGTAGAAGTCGCCGCCGAGCAGGGCTCGCTCGCTCCCCGGCCGGTAGAAGGGCGCGAGCGCGAGCTGGTCGGTCTGCATGAGCGGGCTCGGCAGCAGCCCTCGCTGCAGGCGGGTGTTCTCCTGCGCCCGGAGCTCGGCCGCCACGAGCTCGCGCTGGTACGTCGTCGCTCGACCGCGCTCGACGGCGTAGCGCAGCGACCGCTCGAGCCCAGGTCCGTCGACCTGTCCCTTGACGAGGAAGTCCTGCGCGCCCGCGGCCAGAGCCTCCGGCCCGATCGCGTCGTCGACGCGGCCGGTGAGAACCACGACGGGTACGTCGGGGACCTGTGCGCGCAGCTTCTCCAGCGCCGTGAGGCCCACCGCATCGGGCAGGCCGAGGTCGAGGAGGACGCAGTCGGCGTCGGGCGGCCAGTCGTCCAGCGCTGCCTGGAGGGAGGTGAAGGGGATCAGCCGCACGTCGGGAGCAACGTCGAAGAGCATCTCCGTCACCAGGAGCGCATCGCCGTCGTCGTCCTCGACGAGCACCAGCGAACGCTGGTTCACCGGTCCCCCCGCACGTGCCCCCCTGGTCGCCGACCCCCGGCCTGGGTGACCCTCTCAGAGTCGGGAGGCTTTGTCCTCGCGGGACTCGTTAGTGCGGTGCGACCGGCCGGTTCAGCCAGGAAGCGTCGCCGGCCTCGCGACGCAGGATGACCCTCGACGGCAGGTGCTTGGCGTCCGCCAGGTCGAGCAGCAGCGTCAGCGGGACCTTCTTGGCCAGCAGTGTCATGACCTCAGGTGACGTGCTCATCGCGACCTCCTCGTCGTCACAGGAGTTGTCGACGCGCCCGCACGGGTGCTGTTGGGCCAGACGGGTGCCATTTGCCGCGCGTGCCCGGGTGTGCCCGGACCCGCGAGGAAATGCCTCCGCCGCCGTAGACCGGGTGTGGATCCGGACAAAACGGGCGACCTCCCGCGGGCTCGGGCGCGCCGGCGAGGGGAGAGCCGGCTCGTCAAGGCCGAGCTGTCGCTGCTCCTGGCCGACCTCGCGGAGATCGAGCAGGACGGGGATCCGTACGACGCCGACAGCCCCGCCGGCCCGCTGAGCCTCGTCATCAGCCGGGTGGCTCGGCGCGCCATCGCCGCGGGGCAGCTCACCGAGGTGGAGCTCGGCCGCCTGGTGCTCGACGCGCGCCCCTGACGGCCCGGCGGGGCGGCTGCCGGGAGCACCCGGGACCGGCTTAGAGTGCGCTATGCCCAAGGCTGAGGTGACTCTTCCCGCTGCCGTGAACAGCGTGCCGACCGCGCGCCACTTCGTCGAGTCGATCCTGTCCGGGTGGGGCCTGCAGGACCTGGCCTGGACGGCGACGCTGATCATCAGCGAGCTCTCGGCCAACGCCGCCCTGCATGCTCGCGGCGAGCAGTTCAGCATCCGCATCAGCACCGAGGGCGAGGGGGTCCGGCTGGAGGTCGACGACAACTCCCTTCGCCTTCCGCAGCAGCGCTCCTACAGCAACGACGCGACGACCGGCCGCGGGCTGCGCCTCGTGTCCGAGCTCGCCCACGAGTGGGGCGTGACCCCGAGGGAGCACGGCAAGACGGTCTGGGCCGTCCTTCAGGCCGACGCCGGCAGCGCCGACGACGACGAGGAGGTCGACGTAGACGCCCTCCTGAGCGCGTTCTCCGACGACGACGTCATCCCGCTCGACGACCACCGTGAGCGTCCCGGTGCCTCGGCAACCCAGCACCTCGCGGACGCGGCGTGACCGACGACGTCTTCGAGGCCCGCATCCTGCAGCTCCCGGTGCGCGTCTGGGCGCGCTCGCAGGAGCAGCACGACGCGTTGATGCGCGAGTTCGCGCTGATGTCCGTGCCGAGCGACGAGGCCGACCGGCAGCGGCACGTGCCGAGCAGGCTGACGCAGCTCATCGACACCCTCACGGCTGACTTCGAGGGCGTCGCCACCGAGCAGGAGCAGCAGCTGTTCGCCGCCGCGGAGGCCGGCCAGGACGTCATCGACGAGCTCGTCTACACGATGCCGAAGGCCGTCGTACCGGCCTCGAAGGCCCTCGGCGAGATGCTCGACGAAGCCGACGAGTACTGCCGCCAGGGCAAGCACCTGCTGACCCTGGCAGCCGACGACGAGCTGGTCCGCTTCCGCTGGTGGTACCTCGAGCAGTTCATCGACCAGGCCGACGGCAAGCCGCCGGTCGCCTGGCCCGACTACAAGCGCTAGCTCCGCGTGTGCGGCATCAGGGCGCCGTCCGGGATCACTCCGAGCCGTCCGGCCTGGTAGTCCGCGACCGCCTCCGCGAGCTGCTCCCGGGTGTTCATCACGAACGGCCCGTACTGCGCCATCGGCTCGCGGATCGGTGCCCCGCCGAGGAGCAGCACCTCGAGCGCCGGGTGGCGGCTGTCCTGCTGCTGCGACGCGGCGACCGTGAGGCGGTCGCCCGCGCCGAGCACCGCGGTCTGGCCCGTGTGGATCGGCCGCTTCTCGACACCGACGGTGCCGCTGCCCGCGAGCACGTAGACGAGCGCGTTGAAGTCGGCCCGCCACGGCAGGCTGAGCTGAGCGCCGGGCGTCACAGTCGCGTGGACCAGCGTGATCGGGGTGTGGGTGCTGCCCGGGCCCTTGTTGCCGTCGACGTCACCCGCGATGACGCGCAGCAGCGAGCCGCCGTCGTCCGACGCGAGCAGCGTGACCTGCTCACCCTCGAGGTTCTGGTACGCCGGGGGAGTGAACTTGTCCTTCGCCGGCAGGTTGACCCAGAGCTGGAAGCCGTGGAACAGCCCGCCGCTGACGACGAGCTCCTCGGGCGGGGTCTCGATGTGCAGGATGCCGGCGCCGGCGGTCATCCACTGCGTGCCGCCGTTCTGGATGACCCCGCCACCGCCGTGCGAGTCCTGGTGCAGGAAGGTCCCGTCGAGCAGGTAGGTCACCGTCTCGAAGCCGCGGTGCGGGTGCCAGGAGGTGCCGACCGGCTCGTACGGCGCGTACTCCACCTCGCCCATCTGATCCATCATGATGAACGGGTCGAGGTCGCGGTAGTCGACGCCCGCGAAGGCGCGGCGGACCGGGAACCCCTCGCCCTCGAGGCCGGTCGGGGCGGTGGTCAGGGACGTCACCGGCCGCTCGGTGTCGCCGAGTCCGGCGGCAGCGACGCGGGGCAGGGTCAGGGTGTCGGCGGTCACCGCAGGCATGGCATCTCCTCAGTAGTTGAACGTGCAAGCACTTGCTGCAACCACGGCCATCCTGCCTCGATTCCCGCCACGTAGGGTCCGGGCGTGACGGATGTGCGGCGCCTGGTGCCGCGGACGGACGCGGTGCTGGCGGACCCCCGGCTCGTCGACGCGACCGGCCGGCTGGGCCGCGACGTCGTCAAGGCCGCGGTGACCGAGGCACAGGCGCGGGCCAGGGCCGGCGAGCTGGCACCGGCTGCCGTCCCGGATGCCGCGGTTGCCCTGCTCCCTGAGCGCGCCACCTCGCTGCGCCCGGTCCTCAACGCCACCGGCGTCGTCCTGCACACCAACTTCGGTCGCGCGCCCCTGTCCGCGGGCGCCGTGCAGGCGATGCGCATCGCGTCGGCGTACGTCGATGTGGAGTACGACGTCGCGACCGGTGCCCGCGCCCGCCGCGGGCGCGGCACCCTCGACGCGCTGCTCGCGCAGGTGCCGGCTGCGCAGGCGGCTCTCGTCGTCAACAACGGCGCCGCCGCTCTGGTGCTCACGACGACAGCCCTCGCTGCCGGCCGTGAGGTCATCGTCAGCCGCGGCGAGATGGTCGAGATCGGCGACGGCTTCCGGCTGCCCGACCTGATCGCGTCGACGGGTGCGCGGCTGCGTGAGGTGGGCACGACCAACCGCACGACCGTGGACGACTACGCCGGCGCCGTCGGTCCGGACACCGGCTGCATCCTGAAGGTGCACCCGAGCAACTTCACGATCGAGGGCTTCACGTCCTCGGTCGACGTCGCCGACCTGTCCCGGCTCGGGCCACCGGTGGTCGCCGACGTCGGGAGCGGTCTGCTGCACCCGGACCTACTGCTGCCGGACGAGCCGGACGTGACGACCGCACTGCTGGCCGGGGCTGCTGTCGTGACGTGCAGCGGCGACAAGCTGCTCGGCGGGCCGCAGGCCGGTCTCGTGTTCGGTGCGGCAGCCGCGGTGGAGAGGGTGAGCCGCCATCCGCTCGCCCGCGCCGTCCGCGTCGACAAGACCACGCTGGCTGCCCTCGAGGCCACGTTGCGCGGGCCGCAATCGCCTACCTGGCAGGCGATCCGGGCCGACAGCGACGACCTGCGCCGCCGGACCGAGCGGCTCGCGGCCGCTGTGGGCGGGCGCGTCGTCGCGAGCGCGGGAGCCGTCGGTGGGGGAAGCGCGCCGGGCCTCGCGCTGGTCGGCTGGGCTGTTGCGCTGCCGTCGTCCTACGCGGAGCGGCTGCGCCTCGGCAGCCCCTGTGTGGTCGGGCGCATCGACAAGGACCAGTGCCTGCTCGACCTGCGATGCGTGCCTGAGTCCGACGACGACAGCGTTCGCGACGCCGTACTCGCATGCATGTCGTAGCAACCGCGGGGCACGTCGACCACGGCAAGTCGACGCTGGTCCGGGCCCTCACCGGGATGGAGCCGGACCGCTGGGCGGAGGAGCGCCGCCGCGGCATGACCATCGACCTCGGCTACGCCTGGACCTCGCTGCCCTCAGGCGAGGTGCTCGCGTTCGTTGACGTGCCGGGCCATGCGCGGTTCATCGGCAACATGCTCGCCGGGATCGGACCGGCGCCCGCGGTGCTGGTCGTCGTCGCCGCCGACGAGGGCTGGCGCCAGCAGTCCACCGAGCACCTTGCCGCGGTGGATGCCCTCGGCCTGACGTCGGGCGTGCTCGCTGTGACGCGCAGCGACCTGGCCGATCCGCGCCCGGCCCTGGCTGAGGCCCGAGAGCGCATCGCGAGGAGCTCGCTGGGCGAGGTCGAGGCCGTGGCCGTGTCGGGCGCAACCGGCGAAGGGCTCGACACGCTCCGCGGCGCGCTGGACCGCCTTGTCGCAACGCTGCCGGCACCGGTGACCGACGGGCGCGTGCGCTTCTGGGTGGACCGCGCCTTCACCATCAAGGGCAGCGGCACCGTCGTCACCGGGACCCTCGGCACGGGCACGCTGCGCGCCGGCGACGCACTCGAGCTCGGCGGCCGGCTGGTGCGGATCCGCGGCCTGCAGAGCCTCGGGACGTCGTACCAGGAGGTTGCTGCCGTCGCGCGCGTCGCCGTCAACCTGCGCGGCGTCGAGCGCGACGAGGTCGGCCGCGGCGACGTCCTCCTCTCGTCGGCCGCGTGGCGCACGACGGGGACGATCGACGTCCGGCTGTCCGCTGTCGATGTGCCGGCCGAGGCGGTGCTGCACGTCGGGTCCGCCGCCGTACCGTCACGGATCCGGCTGCTCGGCGACGACGTGGCGCGGCTGTCGCTGACCCGTGCGCTGCCCCTGCAGCCGGGTGACCGTGGTGTCCTGCGCGACCCGGGCGGTCATCGGCTCGCCGCGGGTGTCGTCGTCCTCGACGCCGACCCCCCGACCCTGCGGCGGCGCGGGGCT
>JAODNA010000196.1 GCA_025465135.1 Frankiales bacterium
CGATGCAGGTGCGGACATCCGACGCACCTGCCCGCGTGCACCACGCCGGTTCGCCGTACTACTTCTGCTCCGACAGGTGCCTGGAGCGGTTCCAGGCAGATCCCGACCGGTACGCCGGCGGCGACGCCGCGGGCCCCATGCCTGTGGACGGCGGGTCCGGTCGCGATCCCGTGTGCGGGATGTCCGTCGACCTGGCGGCTCCGGGTGCCCGTGCCGTCGTGGACGGCAAGGACTACGTGTTCTGCATGCAGGGCTGCGCCGATGCGTTCGTCGCCGACCCCGGGCGCTACCTCGATCCCGCGACGGCCGGGTCATGACCGATCTGACCGTCGAAGCCCACGGTCCTGCGGTCGAAGTCAGACCATGATCGTTGAGTGTCCGAGGACCGACTTCACCAGAGTGCACGTGGCGTCTTCGTCCGTGGCGCCCGACGTCACTCCAGCCATAGGCGTTGCTCGAACCCGCCCCGTGCTGCGCGCTTCATGTCTGCTCGGTCTGCGACTTCGGCGATCGTGACGCCGAGGGACCTAGCTATGGCCGTCAGGACCTCGTAGACGTCGGCTGCCTCTTCCAGACGGTCCTCGACGGCTGCCGCTCGCAACTCGTGGGCTTCCTCGAGCAGCTTGTTGTCGAGCGCGACTAGGTACTCGGTCGGGTTCAGCTCGCGGACTACGGGCTCGCGTCCGGACCGCCGGATCAGGTCAGGGATGAGATCCCGCACCAACTTGCCCATGACTGTCACCCCTGTCGGTTCTACTTCCCCTGTGGAGTTCTACCGGGCTGAACCGACGGCCGTGACGTCGTGGCGCATGGCGGTCCTCATGGGTGCTAACTCGCGCACGTACAAGTTCGCGCTCGGAGAGGCTCTGCTGGAGTTCGCCGAGCAAGGTCGCGACGCGGTGAGCCTGCGCGAGCTCGCTATCCCGTATGCGCTCCGGCTCGCTGAACGCGCCGAGCGGTACCCACAGGGGCCCCTGGCGTCCGTCGGTGGCGCGAGCGACTTCCTCGCGCAACTCAAGGCGTCGGGGCCGGAGAGTCTCGAGGCGGGGGCGCCGACCGACCGGCTGACGCGAGCCGCCGTCGAGTCGATGCCTGGCATGGTCATGCAGAAGTTCCACAACCTCCGCGGTGTTGGCGCGGTCGCGCACCGCTTCTATGACCTCACCGGCAAGGGGGCCGCCCGCCAGGTCGTGCTTCGCCCCGAGTTGAAGACGGTCGCCGTGCATGCCGCGGCTCTTCGTGCCGAACTTCACGCTCGGTGGTCAGTGGTGGAGACCTGCTTCGACGCGACGCTCGGCCGCGAACTGATCAGCGCTGGCGTCGTCCTCAGTGCCGACGGCCAGCAGCTCCTTGCACCGATCAGGCGCGTGGCTGTTGCCGGCGCTCGCGCCGCCCTGATCGGGTTCCAGCACGGCCGTTGCTTCTACTGCCGGATCCCGGTTGGGGACACCCTGCGCAGCGTCCACGTTGATCACGTGTACCCGTTTTCGCTGATGAAGACCGGCGCCTGGGCCGGTCCCGATCTCAACGGGGTGTGGAACCTCGTCGTCGCGTGCGCCGGCTGCAACCTAACGAAGAGCGCGCGACTACCAACGCCGGCGGAGGTCACCCGGCTCCTGCATAGAAACGACGCCATCGCAGCGTCGCCACACCCGCTCAGACGCGCGCTCGAGCTGAGCATGTCGGACACTGCCGGTGCTCCAGCGACGACGAGTGACGCTCGCGCGGCCTTCGTGCGACAGGTGGACACGGTCGCGACCGATCGGGGCCTGCAGTAAGCCTGTCACTCGCGGCCCGCGGCTGGTAGGCGCGGCGCCATGCTGCCGCCTGCACCCGGGTTGGGGACTACAGGCAGGGCGTTGGCCCGACTGACAGAGCGCGCTCGCACGCCGGAAAGCTCGGTGTGGAAGGCATTCCGCGCGTTGCCCTCAAGATTGAGCGGCAGGTCGAGGCGCGCGATCAGGTGATCCTCTAGCTCCCACGGACGTTCGCGCTCCACCCAGCTCACGAACGCGTGCTCAGACATCCACCGAGATAGAGCCGCTTCCCCCTCGACGAAGGTCATCCGCTTGCCGGAGCCGACGCGGCGCAGCTCGATCCCAAGACGCTCAGTCAGGAGGCAGCCAAGCGTCTTGCGCAGAGTGGAGCCCTCGGCGTTGCCCGAGCAGTGGGTCTGGAGCCTCTGGCGCAGCTGCCCTCTGCTCGGCGGACGCCCGCTGCCTGGCGGGCGCTTCGGGCTGATCCCGGTGTAGAGCAGCACGAGGTCGTTCCAGCGGTGACAACCGCGCACATCGATCGCGCCGGGGATCTCGTTGAACCACCATCCGTATACGCCAGCGACGGCCGGCACCGGATTCGGTCGACATTGGATCTCGTCCCGGCGCCAGAGCTTTGACGGCGAGAGAAAGGCATCTACTTCTTCAGGCGTGACGGGATCCACGAGGACGGACCCTAGGCCTCGCCTGAGATGATCTTGAGCTGGTGTCCGAGGGGGGACTTGAACTCCGCCAAGAGCGCATTACCGGTCCCTGTCTTTGGGTGCATTCCGATGCCGGCTAGGACCCGTGACCTGCGGAAATGAGCGACGGTCCACCCGCCGCGGTCTCCAGCTGGACCCCTCCGGCTTCCGTCTGTGACATCACGCTTGTTGTCACCGGGGTTGTCACGGACTGCAACGACCCGGGGTTGCCAAGCGCGCGGCGGTAGGGGGAGAGGCCCATTGCTCACAGGATTTTCCTAAAGTCGCGCTGCGCATTTCGCTGACATGCCTGCCAGCCACCCCGGTGACGACATGATGAGCCCGGCGCCCCACCTAAGGGCCTACGTCCCACCCTGGGCGGTATGCGAAAGGGCTTCGTCGAGTGACGCAGCTTGGCAACTTCGTCTGGTCCATAGCCGACCAGCTACGAGGCGTCTACAAGCCCCACCAATACGGCAACGTCATCCTGCCAATGACGATCTTGCGACGCCTCGACTGCGTGATCGAGCCGCACAAGGAGGACGTCCTCAGCCGCGCCAAGAAGATCCGCAACCCGGAGCACCTTGCCCTCGTCCTGCGCAAGGAGTTTGGGCTGCCCTTCTACAACACATCCAGCTACACATTGAAGACGCTGCTGAGCGAGCCTGACAATCTGCGGGCGAACCTCGTTGACTACATATCCGGGTTCTCGGCCAACGTTGCCGACATCTTCGAGCGCTTCAAGCTCGAGAACGAGCTGATCACTCTGGATGAGAAAGATCGTCTCTTCCTCGTGGTCAGGAAGTTCAGTGAAGTCGATCTTCATCCTCAGTCCCTGCCCAACGCGCATATGGGAGATCTCTTCGAGGAGCTGATCCGGAAGTTTGCTGATGCCTCCAACGAGACGGCAGGCGAGCACTTCACGCCTCGCGACGCGATTCGCCTCATGGTTGAGCTGCTATTCGCTCCAGATGACGAAGCCCTGTCCAGCCCAGGGGTCGTGCGCACCGTGTACGACCCCACTGCTGGCACCGGGGGGATGCTCTCCGTTGCAGACGACCATCTGCGACGTCTAAATCCAGATGCGCGGCTGGTCCTTCACGGGCAGGAGTTCAACGACCAGTCGTACGCCATCTGCAAAGCAGACATGATCGCGAAGGGTCAGGATCCGGCAAACATCAAAGTCGAAGACACGCTCGCGAACGACCTGTTCGCCGGCAAGCGGTTCGATTACTGCCTATCGAACCCCCCTTACGGCGTGGATTGGAAGGCCGCGGAAGCAAAGGTGAAAGCCGAGCGGCAGCGTGATGGGGTCAAGAGTCGATTTGGCGCAGGACTCCCGGACATTGGCGATGGCCAGATGCTGTTCCTGCAGCACTTGGTCCACAAGATGCGACCCACGTCCGACGGCGGCGGTCGCGGGGCGATAGTGCTCAACGGCTCACCCCTGTTTACCGGCGACGCGGGATCTGGGCCATCCGAGATCCGCAGGTGGCTGCTCGAGTCCGACTTCGTTGACTGCATAGTCGGGTTGCCGACGAACATGTTTTACAACACTGGCATCGCGACCTACGTCTGGGTGCTGGACAACAGCAAGCCGGCGGAGCGCCGAGGCAAGGTCCTGCTGATCGACGGCAGCAGCTTCTACAGCAAGATGCGTCGCAATCTTGGTGACAAGAGCAGAGAGCTCGGCCACGCTGACGTCGAACGGATCCTCAAGCTGTACGACGCAGCGGAGGACGGAGAGCACTCGAATCTGTTCGACTACTGGCAGTTCGGTTACTGGAAGATCACGGTCGAGCGGCCGCTGCGACTGAACTTCCTGTGTTCGGAGGAGCGCGTAGACGTTGCGCTGGCACATGCTCTTCTCAAGCAGCGTGAAGCGGAGTTGCGACCGATCCTGGCGCTGTTCGGAGACAAGCTGTTTAGGGACCGAAACTTGTTCATCGACAAGATGAAGTCCGCGCTGCGCGAGGCCGGAGTGCGACTCGACGCCAGGGAAATGAAGGCCCTACTCGCTGGACTCTCAGAGCGTGATCCAACCGCCGAAGCGTGCGTGGACACGCGGGGGTGTCCCGAACCGGACGTGCAACTGCGTGATACCGAGCAGGTCCCATTTCCAGAGGCCGACCAGAGGTCGTGCGAGCGCACAGTCGCGGCATTCATGGCTGCGGAGGTGCTGCCCTACGTGCCGGATGCGTGGGTCGACGTGTCGAAGACAAAAGTCGGCTACGAGATCCCGTTCACGAGACACTTCTTTAGCCGCGCGCCCACGCGCTCGCTCGCCGAGATCGACTCGGAGCTCAACACCCTCGTCGCTGAGATCGTTGGGCTCCTGCAGGAGATCGAACAATGACCGGGATCCGTCTCAAGTACGTGGCGGAAGTGCTGGCCGGACAGTCGCCGTCGTCTGCAGACGTCCAACCGCTGAGTGAAGGTCTTCCGTTCGTGCAGGGCAATGCCGAGTTCGGCGGCAGGACCCCAGTCCCTCAGCTCGAGTGCGCCAACCCGCCTCGGATTGCCGTGGACGGCGACGTTCTCGTGTCGGTCCGTGCGCCGGTCGGTGCGGTCAACGTGGCAACTGGCAACCTTGGGATCGGCCGCGGACTGTGTGCCGTTAGGCCCCGCACCGTCGATCCCGACTACCTCTACTGGTTTCTGGCGTCCTCCAGCCTTGAACTGGAGCGCGTCTCGACAGGGACCACCTTCTCGGCCGTCTCTGCACGGGACGTCGAGAACCTTCGACTGCCGGCATTCAGTATCGAAAGACAGCGCAATCTCTCGCAGGGTGCGGCTGCCCTTACTGGACGGATCGATCGACTGCTTGCACGGCAGGCGATGTTGATGCAAAGGCTCGCCGAGCGAAAACTCGCGTTGATCGACGCGGCGGTTTGGCACGGTATCCGGCAGTCTCCTATGGCAGCCACGAACCTGGAGCCAGCACCGATGGCGCCCGCGCACTGGGGCCGCGGCAGGAACCGGCGGCTTCTCGCGGAGCGGACGGAGCTGAGTCGAACCGGCGAGGAAGAGATGCTGTCGGTCTCGCATCTCACCGGCGTCACACCTCGAGCCGAGAAGACCGTGACGATGTTCGAGGCGGAGTCCACGGTCGGCTACCGCTTGGTGTCGCCAGGCGATCTCGTGATCAACACCATGTGGGCCTGGATGGGCGCCCTTGGCGTGTCCCGCGACAGCGGGATAGTGAGTCCGGCCTACGGGGTCTACAGCTTCCAAGCAGACGTCGACACTCGCTATTTCGAATACCTCTACCGCTCACGCCCATACGTCACCGAAATGACGCGGCACTCCAGGGGAATCTGGTCATCGAGACTTCGCTTGTACCCGGCTGTCTTCTTGAGGCTGAACGTCGTCGTCCCCCCTCGCGAGGAGCAGAGCGAGATTGCGGACTTCCTCGAGGACCGCCTGGCTGGCATCGACACGCTGCTTGCGAAGACGGAGCGGTTTATCGCTCTCGCGAAGGAGCGACGGGCAGCCTTAGTTGCGATGGCAGTCAACGGTGAACTTGACCGAACGGGAGCTGCCTGACCATGGCGCAGCACAACGAGAAGCCGTTCGAGGACGAGTTTTGCGCCCACCTGTCCAACCTCGATCCAAAGACGTGGCAGCCGCTCGACGCGAAGCCTGGCTCCTGGCTCTACTCGCCAACCGACGACGGCTATGACCGAGCCCGCGCGCTATTCCCTGAGGATCTATTCGCCTGGCTGCAGGACACCCAACCCGCGGAGCTGGCCAAGGTCGTGAAGCCGACCGCGGGCGAGGCCGAACAGCGCGCGTCTCGTGACGCCCTTCTCGATCGGCTCGTGAAGATTCTCGATTCGCCGCTCGAGTCCGGCGGAGGGACACTCAACGTCCTCAGACGCGGCTTCAAGCACACGCCGGCTCGATTCGACATGTGCCAGCCAAAGCCCGATACGTCGAAGAATGTGCAGACGGGGCAGCGATACAACAAGGTCCGCCTACGCGTGATGCGTCAGGTGCACTACTCCCTCTCGCAGCCGCTGCGCAGCATCGATCTAGTGCTCTTTGTAAACGGCCTTCCGGTTGCCACGGTGGAGCTGAAGACCGATTTCACGCAGACCGTGCTTGACGCCATTGCCCAGTACAAGCGTGATCGACAGCCCCGAGATCCCGTCACGAAGAAGACGGAACCCCTTCTCGGGTTCGGCACTCGTGCGCTCGTCCACTTCGCAGTAAGCAACGACGAGGTGTGGATGACGACCCGGCTGGCCGGAGAGGACACGGCATTTCTGCCATTCAACCGTGGGCGCGACGGTGGTGCCGGCAACCCGCTCAACCCGACCGGATCTCCGTCGGCCTACTTGTGGGAGCAGGTGCTGCAGCGCGATGCATGGCTGCACATCATCAACAAGTTCCTTGTGATCGAGACAAAGATCGACCGTGACCCGGACACCGGCATCGAATCGCGAAAAGTGAGCCTCGTCTTTCCCCGGTATCACCAATGGGAGGTCGTGACGCAACTGGTGGAAGCGGCTCGACGCGAAGGGCCCGGTCAGCGTTACCTGATCCAGCACTCCGCCGGTTCCGGGAAGACAAACTCCATCGCGTGGACGACCCACCAGCTAGCCAGCCTGCATGGCGTGGATGATGCGCCCGTCTTCGATGGCGTGATCGTCATTTCGGATCGCACCGTCCTCGACAGCCAGTTACAAGACGCCATCATGCAAATCGATCACAAGAGCGGCGTTGTAGAAGCGATTGACGGCCCAGGGGGCCACGGACTGGGCCCTTCTTCAAAGTCCGGACGGCTCGCGCAGGCACTGCTCGCAGGTCGACGGATCATCGTCTGCACCCTGCAGACCTTCCCGTTCGCGATGGAGGAGATCAGCCGGAACGGCAGTCTCAGTCAGAAGCGCTTCGCCGTGATTGCCGACGAGGCGCACTCGTCACAGACAGGAGCCACAGCAAACAAGCTGAAGCAGGTCCTCACCGCTGACGAGCTGAAGGAGATCGAGGAGGGAGGCGAAGTCGACACCGAGGCCCTGCTGGCCGCGGAGATGACTGCCCGTGCCGACAATCTCAACCTGTCGTATTTCGCATTTACGGCTACCCCCAAGGGCAAAACCTTGGAGTTGTTTGGCCGAAAGTCGAACGGCGGGCTGCCGCAGCCCTTCCACGTCTACACCATGCAGCAGGCGATCGAAGAGGAGTTCATCCTCGACGTCTTGCTGAACTACACGTCTTACAAGACGGCATTCCTGCTGGCGCAGAACGCCGAGTCCCAGGAAACCGTTGACGAGTCACAGGCCACACGGAGCCTGCTCAGGTGGGTCAAGCTGCATCCGACCAACATCGCGCAGAAGGTGGCGATCATAGTTGAGCACTTCCGCGAAAACGTTGAGCCGCTGCTGGGTGGCGAAGCCAAAGCGATGGTCGTTACAGACTCGCGGAAGGCAGCCGTGCGGTACAAGACGAAGATCGATGACTACATCCGCGTGCACAAGTATCAGCTGAAGACTCTCGTCGCCTTTTCGGGCGACGTTGACGACGAAGAGTCCGGTCCTGGTCCGCACAACGAGCGAACGATGAACAAGGAGCTCCGTGGGCGTGGCTTGCGCGAGGCTTTCGCGACGCGTGAGTACCGCATCATGCTGGTCGCTAACAAGTTCCAGACGGGATTTGACCAGCCGAAGCTCGTCGCGATGTACGTGGATCGGCAATTGTCCGGCGTTACCGCCGTGCAAACGCTGTCTCGCCTGAACCGCAAGTACCCAGGGAAGCTCCGAACCTTCGTGCTCGACTTCGTGAACGACCCCGACGAGATCCTGAAGGCGTTCCTGCCGTACTACCGACAGGCGACGCTAACGACAGCGACCGATCCGAACCTGGTTCACGACCTTCAGATGAAGCTGGATGCCGCGGGCATCTACACGAACGACGAGATTGAAGCCTTGGTCGATGCCTACGTCCGCGTCAAGGGCAACAACGCCTTAGCGGCGGCGGTGGGCCCCGCGAAGCAGCGATTCCGGGATCGATACGCCTCGGCAGTTGCCCACAATCGCAAGGACGAGATTGAAGCCCTCGATCTCTTCCGCCGGGATCTCGGCACGTTCGTCCGCCTGTACGACTTCACGTCGCAGATCATCGACTACGGCGACACCGACTTAGAGAAGCGCAGCATCTACTACCGACTGCTGGAGCGGCAGATCCGGGCTGGGGCGATCATCGACCCGCTCGACCTTTCCGGATTGGAACTGAGGGCGAGTAAGCAAGTCCTGAAGGGCGAGCAGCGGCTCGACCTCTCGTCTGGCGAGTCGACTGGACTGCGAGGAATTACTGCTGCTGGCTCGGCTACGAGCCGAGATCCGAAGCTTGTCCGCATGGAGGAGATCCTGAGCCGGCTGAACGAGCTGTTCGCTGATGAGGACTTCTCCGAGGCACAGAAGACCTCTTGGCTCGAGTCGCTGTTCACGGCCCTCCTGGCTGACAAAAAGCTCATCGAGCAGGCCAAGACCAACTCCAGGTCGCAATTCCTGGAGAGCCCGGATCTGACCGACGGCGTGACGTCAGCCCTGCTGGATACCCATAGCGCGCACAGCAAGATCCTGGACCGCTTCACAGCGGACGATCGCGTTCGTGCGGATCTAATTCGCGGCCTCGGCGAATTGGTGCACGAGCAGGCCGGCGACGCTGCCTAGGCAGGCACCTACCCGAGACCGCTACTAGGGAGGCTGACGGCCCTAGAGCACCCGACTTAGCAGGGATTTCCAATTGCTGTCTGGCTGCCCCTTGTCGCCTGCGTACCAGTAGACGTACGACGTGGTGACCCCGTACTTCTCGGTGACGATCGACAACTGTCCGTCGAAGGAGCAGTTCAAGGCGTTGAAGGCCAGCATGATGGCCTCTCCCACGGCGCCGGTCAGGCCAATGTCGTCGTCGGGCATGAACTCCGCCAGCGTGCGACCGTGCATGACGAAGCGCACCACAGCTGCGGGCTCGCGTTTCTGCATCAGCGATGCGTAGACGCGGTGATTGCGTAGTCCAAGGGTGTACCGCTCAAGCGCTGCCTCAGCGTTCGCTGGCTCGTGGTGACTCCCATCGTCGTTGTGCAGGAGCCAGTCACCAGGCTGGCGGTGCTTACAGGCTCTCTCTTTCACGCCGTCCCCTAGGCCGCTGGGCCCGAGTCGAGTGTGAAGCCCGCTGGCCAGCTCGAGGTTGTTTGATGCGTCGGACCCTCGTGGCCCTTCGGCAGGCCACAGACGGCAACAGCCAGGGTGCAGCCGCAGATCGCGGGCATGTCGCCCTCAGGACCGTTCTCGATCTCGCTCCGGTCCCTCCACCTGCGACGAGAGGTCCCCAGCGGCCACCGTGTCTGCAGCACGGAGCTGTCCTCGGCTGCCCTGTAGCCGGCCACCCTCTTGTCGCGGAACGCCTCGGGCGCCCACCCCTCGACAGCAAGTCCCGGGAATTGTCGACCAGGTACTTCTCCCCGTCGCAATGTGTCCATCAGGTACGTCAGCGCAATGAAGCGGTTGTTGGCTCGCACCAGGAAGTGAATAGGGACCTCGAAGGACCGGACGGAAAGACCGAGCGGTGGGTGAGACACCGACCCGCTCATCGGAAGGTCCGAGCGAGGACCCGCCACGGCATCCCTGTGATCGGCACCGCGGGCAAGCCGGGTAGTGAGCGGAGATTGCGGTCCCGTGACATCTCGTCCTCCCGACAGGCCTTGTCCTGCACCTGGACGGAAAACCGTAGGCGTCCAACCGCAAGCAATACGGGATATCCACAGCACCAATTCGGAGCCGGGGCCGGCGTGCGTGTCGCCCATGGCTTGGCCCCTGCGCTTGACAGACTGTCCGGCATGGCCAGGGCGCGAGGTGCTTCACCGCCGGACCCCGAACGATCACACCTTCAGGTCCCGCTCGACGCCGCCAGGGCCTACCTGACGGAGCGCATGCAGGAGGGCCGGTCCTTTCGCGAGGTAGAGGTCGCTACTGATGCCGCCGTCAAGGACCTGGAGCGAGACGTCCAGCGCTGGCGCGACAAAGTACGCACATGGCTCGACGTCAGTCTCGGCGGTGAGGCCGCTGACGAGTTTCGGGCCCTGACGACGCACTACTTCATGGGCGGTCGGCTGTCCCCAGCACAGGAATTGCACTACCTGCGGGAGGCGGTCGCGAGCGAGGTCTCCAAGATCGAGTCGATCATGGATCGGCTGGACCTATGGGCGACCAGCAATCAGATCTCGGGTTCGTCGCAGCTACCAGGTTCGTCAGATGCCGCGACGATCTTCATCGTCCACGGCGCCGATACCGTGCGCGCAGAACAGGTGGCCCGGACCGTAGAGAAGTACACGGGACGCGATGCCGTGATCCTTCATCTTGAACCGAGCTCAGGCAAGACGATCATTGAGAAGCTGGAGGCCAACGCCGCCGAGGCGGCTTTCGCCGTCGTGATCCTGACACCCGATGACGTCGGCTCGCGTGCTCAGGCCACTTCCCAACTGCCGCGCGCTCGGCAGAACGTCGTGTTCGAGATGGGCTTCTTTTTCGGCCACATCGGCCGAGCCAAGACTTGCGTCCTCTACGACGTGTCCGTTGAGAAGCCTTCCGACGTAGACGGCATCGTCTACGTAGTCCTCGATGCGGCGGAGGCGTGGAAGGGCAAGCTGCAATCGGAACTGAAGGCGGCAGGACTCGCCAAGAAGTAGGTCCGCGCGACCGTGTACCCGACCGCGGGGCCCTAGTCACCACCCTAAGTTCGCTGCGCGAAGTCGAGCACCGCCTGCGAATCCACTTTCCGCCTGGCGACCGCGGCCCACTTGCCGCGCTCGTGATCTGTGTCGGTAAGGAGCATGTAGTGAGTCACCACTTGGTGCGGACTCCCGAGGCGGCGGATGCGCCCGACCCGCTGGTCCTCCCGGGCAGGGTTCCAGGTGGAGCCCAGTGAGATGAGCACCCCCGCGTGCTGAAGGTTCAGCCCCCGCTCCAGGACCGTGCTGCCCAGCAACACCCTGATGCGCGGATCGTCACGGAACCTCTGCTGCGCGACCTCCCGATCACCTTTGCTGAGCTTGCCGTCAACGCGCAGCCAGCCGATACCGGCCGCATCTAGCAGCTGCTCACAGATGCCCAGGTGATCGAGTCTCTCGGCATACAGGACCACCTTGCTCAGTGCTGGGCTAGATAGCAGCAGGAGTGTCGCGGCCTCGGCTTTGGCCGAGCGACCCGACACGTAGCCACATGCCTGCTCCTTGGCCCGGTAGCGGCGCAGGTCGTCGGGGATGCCTTCCGCCACCCGCAACGCGTGCCGCTGGACGTCTGTCAGGGGCACCCAGAACACCCGCTCGTCCAACACCGGAATGGGCAAGTCAGGCATCTCAGCTTCGTTACGGCGGAGAACGACCGTCTCCAGGTAGGAGCGCAACTCCGGCAGCTGGGCCGCTCGCAGTCCTATCGGCTTGGCTTCGATCAGCCGACCCCACGCCGGCTGGTATGCCGGCTGCCAGATGACATACCGCCTACCCCACTCAGCCTCCGCCAGCAGCTTGGGTGCCCCGAGCACGCGCAGGATGCCCCAGGTCTCGGTTACGTCCAGCTCAACCGGAGTGGCTGACATGCCAAGTACCCGCTCCGCTGTCTCACACAGCCTGCGGGCGGCCTCGTGCTCCACGCCGCGGCCCTTCACCGACGAGACCTCATCCAGTACGACGGTGCGGTAGCCCCGAGCGGCGTAGTCCGCGATGCGTCGTGACAGCAGGTCGTAGGTGACGAGCTCCACGTCAGGGTGGCCGGCTGGGAACGCTGCTGCGTAGGCCTGCTGGTCTTTCTTGCCGGGGTTGCGGATCCATTTCTCTGTGCTGTCGGCCACCGTGAGCGACGGCGCGAAGGTCCCGAGTTGCTCCCGCCACTGAGCGACCAACGGGGTCGGCATCACGAGTAGGCAACGGCCCAGCTCTCCGCGTTCTTGCAGTTCGCACAACAGGGCGAGTGCAGTGACGGTCTTGCCCAGCCCTACGTCGTCGGCTAGCAGGGAGCGCGGGTGGGCGTACAGCCACGGCTGGGCAGCAGCCTGATGGGGGAGAAGGACTCCCGTGAAGATGCCCCGCCTCTGGATAGGGACCGTCGAAGGGCTAGTCGCAGGTGTTGTGGCTCCAGCAGCAGGCGCAGCCTGCTGGATGGCGGTCAGGTGGATCGGTGCGGGCGGGATGGACATCAAAAGTCTCCAGTTGGCGGGTACGGCGAAGGAACGCCGTACGGCGATGACAGTTGGCGGCTCGCTCAGCCAGCGAGCCGACACTCAACTCAGCAGGGTCGGACGTGCTTGGCGGGCGGCGCTGACGCCGCCGGATCGAGGAGAAGAAACTCGGGACGGCGAAGCCGTCATCCCTTCACCCAGATGACTCCCCACCCAGGTGAAGCCGGCCTCAGGGCCGCCTTCTTGCTGAGCGGGGGGGATAGGGGTCGACGGAGGAGACCCCGTAAGAGGGGGCTCCACCTCCACGCTCCACCTAGCGTTCTCCGTCATCAGCCGGGCGCGACGCTGGCAGGTTGACGCAGCGCTCTTGTCTCGGGGTCGACCTCGAGCAAGTTGCATCGCTTCCAGTACTCGGCCTTCTTCCGTCCGCCATCGGGTGACACCGACAGACCCAGACGATGTACGACGCGGCCGAGTCCGGTGATGCTTCCGCGCTCTTCGAACGAGGCGGCAACCAGCGTTTGGCGGACCTGCTCCGCTCGTCTTTCCAGGTCCCGAAGCCGACCGCTGTGCTCGGCACGGGCCTCGTCCGCGTCGAGCGGTTTGCAGATCTCCGCGGCCAGATGGAAGGCCAACTCCTCGGACGGGGTGTTGTTGTTCGTTACCCGCAGCCGCACCAGAGGCGCGTCGCGGCGTGGGCGATCCAGGTGAAGCATGCGCCGCGGCCAAGCCGTCAGAAGCTGCGACCCCATGGCTCCCTTTCCGCCGCTGCCGTGCAGGCCCGGTTTCGCCGAATGATGGACGACCAGAACGGCGATCCCCGTGTCGGCGACGGCCTGTAGCCCCCGCGCGATAGGGCGCATGTGGGCGTCGCTGTTGACCTCTGCCGCGGCGGGAAGCAGCGAGTGCAGGTTGTCGAATACCGCGCACGTGACGCCAAGCCCGCGCCAAGTCTGAGCCAGTTCAGTTGCTGCGGACACGTCAGCCCACGTACTCAGGTCCCCGTCCGCGATCAGCAGCCTGCGCGGAGGTGTTTGCAACAGCTGAGCACGACGGGCGTCCTCACTGCGCGCACCGCCGTCGGTTGGGATGTAGACCACCAAGTGCGGGCCGTCATTCACAACCCGACCGAGTAGCGGCTCCGCGGTCGTGACGCTACGGATCATGTGGAGGCAGAGCCACGTCTTACCGCTGAATGGTTGTCCCGTGAGCATCGTGATCCCTGGATGCCACAGCCCCTCAAGGCGGTCAGGTTGCGGACGTTCTTCGGCCAGGACGTCCGTGTAGCACCGCAGCCGCCACACCGGCGACCGCAGGAGGGAGACCGCCGCTTGGCTCACCTAGGCACCGGCTGCCGCGGCTTGCCCCGACTCGACCCAGGCATCGAGTTCTGATGGTCGGAATCGCAGCTGCCGACCTACGCGGTGCACCGGAACGGTGCCGGCTGCCGTCTGCTCGTAGAGCCAGCGCTTGCGCACCTTCAGGCGCTCCGCCGCATCGGCAATGTCGATCCACTCATTCATCTCGGTCCCCTTTTCTTGCCGGTCCTCTACCGGCTGACCTGAGAATTACATGTGCTACGGTCAGAACCGGGTTAGATACACAGTCCAGCAGAATGGCGGCCGATCTTCATGGGGACGAACCAGCGGAAGCACCGCAAGGCGGCCGGCCCTACTCGGCCTAGAAGGCCCGATCCCTGGGCTCAAGGCAGCGGCCGGGGGTATGGACCCGACGGCGTTTGGCATGAGCATGCCTTCGGCGACGGCTGGCGGGTGGCCGTGCGGATGCAGTGGCAGCGCGGCCGGTTGGTGACCACCGAGGCCCGCGTGTTCCCCGACCCGTTTGCTGATGCTGTGGCGCGTACCGCGACGGGCGCCGGTTTCCTCGCCGGTCGCGAGCAAAGTGACGACGTGGGTGGTTGGGGCGCTTGGCTGGCTCAGACCGAGATCGTCGACGCAGCTCCCGACGGGGGGATTACGACCGCCGTACTGCGACAGATACCGCTGGCGGTCCTCGCACAACAGGTGCGTGAAGCTGCACCACGGCACGCGGAGGCGCTCGCGTCCCTGGGCTACGTCGACTCGGACTGGTCGGACGCCGTAGACCAGGTGGCCAAGAACCCCCGTCCCGGTCGGACTGGCCGCTCAGACAAGTTCTACGCGCAGATGGCAAGCGAGTACACGGCACGAGTTGCCGTTGGGAATCGCAGGCCGGTGGAGGACATGGCGACACAGATGCGGTACTCGCGTTCGACAGTCGAGGGCTGGATAAAGGCAGCTCGCAAGCGGGAGCTTCTGACGCCTGCGCGGCCCGGCCAGCCCGGTGGCGACCTGACAGACAAAGCCCGTGCGCTCCTGGCGGGGTCCGACATCAACGAGCAGGAGTAGCGGCATGGCGGGGAAACGTGCACGCGGGGGCAACGGCCACGTCGGCGCCTACCAGCTCAAGGACGGAACACCCCGGTATCGCATCGCATACCGGGTGACGGATCCCGCCACGGGGCACACCACGAACCGCACGGAGCGCGGCTTCGCATCCGAGAAGGCGGCCGGAAAGGCGCTTCGTTCGGCCCTGGGCAAGATTGAAAGCGGCTCGTATGTCGCCCCGTCCCGACAGACGCTCGAGGCGTACCTGTTGACGTGGCTGGACGGTCACCGGGTTCGGGCGAGCACCCTATCCAGCTACCGGCAGAAGCTCCGGCTCCACGTCATCCCATACCTGGGCCAAGTCTCGCTTCAGAAGCTCACGGGAGCCCAGATCAGCGCGCTGTACCGGCAACTGGAGCAGGACGGCCGGCACGACGGGGCCGGCGGCTTGTCGCCTCGGACCGTGCGTTACGTCCACACGATCCTTCGAGAAGCGCTCAGCAGCGCCGTTCACGACGGCGTACTTCAGGTCAACCCGACCGATCGAGCCAAGCCGCCGACTGCGAAGCAGGCCGCGTCACCCGAAATGACAGTGTGGACGCCGCTGCAGATCCGACGTTTCCTGGACTCCCAGCGGGAGCACCGGCTCTACGCGCTGTGGGTCCTGTACGCGACCACGGGAATGCGCCGTGGCGAAGCTCTTGCCCTGCGCTGGGCGGACGTGGACCTCGACAACGCCCGTGTCGTGCTCTCCCGGTCGGTGACGCGCGTGGACAACAAGGAGGTCGTGTCGACGACCAAGACTGGGCGGACGCGCGTTGTGGACCTGGACGACGTGACCGTCGCCGTACTTCGCGGACACAAGGTCCGGCAGGCGCAAGAGCGTCTGCAGCTGGGGCCAAGATGGATCGACCAAGACCTTGTGTTCGCCCACAACGGCAACAAGCTCGGCCCGGATGGCACCGCAGGTGGCTTCCTGAACCCCTAGCACATCTGGCGTCTTCTGCAGACGCAGATCAAGGCCTACAACCGCACCGCAGCGGAGGAGGAGCGGCTGCCGATCATCAGCGTGCACCAGCTGCGGCACTCGTGGGCCACCATGGCCATGATGCAGGGCGTCCACGTCCGCGTGGTTCAGGAACGGCTGGGGCACAGCACGGTCGCGATCACTCTGGGCATCTACACGCACGTTGGCCCGACAATGCAACGCGAGGCTGCTCAAGCGGTGGCAGCGGAGCTGTTTGCGTAGCGGTTGTTGTCACCGCGGTTGTCACGCCCTGCCTCATTGGCTGGCCGGCCAGAGAACCCGCAGGTCAGGGCTGGTCACGTGAGTGTCCGAGGGGGGACTTGAACCCCCATTCCCCGTAAAGGGAACTAGCACCTCAAGCTAGCGCGTCTGCCAATTCCGCCACCCGGACCGGGCGTCCCACGTTCTGCGGGAACGCCGATCAGCATACAGATCCCTCCCGCGGCTACCGTGCATAAACCCGGACAGCGAGGAGACCGCCGTGGCCGTCGAGGACGAGGTCGTCGAGCTCTGCCGGGACCTGATCCGGTTCGCGAGCGTCAACGACGGCACCGGGCGCGGCCCGGGGGAGCGGGCGGCGGCTGAGTACGTCGCCGAGAAGCTCGCCGAGGTGGGGCTCGAGCCGCAGGTCTTCGAGTCCGCCCCCCACCGGACCAGCGTCGTCACGCGCATGGAGGGCAAGGACACCAGCCGCCCCGCGCTGCTCATCCACGGACACCTCGACGTCGTACCGGCCGAGCCCAAGGAGTGGACCTACGACCCGTTCGCGGCCGAGGTCGCCGACGGGTGCATCTGGGGCCGCGGCGCCGTCGACATGAAGGACATGGACGCGATGGTCCTGTCCCTCGTGCGCGACCGGATGCGGACCGGTCGCAAGCCACCGCGCGATGTCGTACTCGCCTTCGTCGCCGACGAGGAGGCCGGTGGCGTCTTCGGCGCGCAGTGGCTCGTGGAGAACAAGCCCGAGCTGTTCGCCGACTGCAGCGAGGGGATCAGCGAGGTAGGCGGGTTCTCGGTGACCGTCACCGACGACCTTCGGCTCTACCCGATCGAGACGGCGCAGAAGGGCATGGCCTGGATCCGGCTGACCGCGACGGGCACAGCCGGCCACGGCAGCATGGTCAACGATGACAACGCCGTCACCCGGCTCTGCGAAGCGGTCGCCCGGGTCGGCAGGCACCAGTTCCCCCTCCACGTCACGAAGACCGTGCGCGCGTTCCTCGCAGAGGTGAGTGACGCGTTCGGCATCGAGCTCGACGCGGACGACATGGAAGCGACCGTCGCGAAGCTCGGTCCGCTCGCGCGGATCGTCGGTGCGACCCTGCGCAACACCGCCAACCCGACGATGCTCGACGCGGGCTACAAGCACAACGTCATCCCCGGCAGCGCGCACGCGATGATCGACGGCCGCTTCCTACCCGGCTTCGAGAAGGAGTGGGAGGCCGAGCTCGACGAGGCGATCGGCCCGGGCATCACCCGCGAGTACACCCACTACGACATCGCGCTCGAGACCGACTTCGAAGGGGCGCTCGTCGACGCGATGAGCGCGGCGCTGAAGGCTGAGGACCCCGGCGCGCGGCCGATCCCCTACACGCTGTCCGGCGGCACCGACGCGAAGTCGTTCAGCCGCCTCGGCATCCGCGGCTTCGGCTTCTCGCCGCTGCGGCTGCCGAAGGACCTCGACTTCTCCGGCATGTTCCACGGCGTCGACGAGCGGGTTCCCCTGGACGCGTTGGCGTTCGGGACCCGCGTCCTCGACCGGTTCCTCGACCAGGCCTAGTAGATCGGCTTCGGCGGCTGCGTCAGGCCGGGGCAGGCCTCCTGGATCGCCGTGCGCGTCGGCCACGCGACCGGGTCGGCACCCGGCAGCACTGTCTTCGGCGTGAAGTCGCCGCCGGACCACGCTCCCCAGATGTGCTGGCGGCAGAAGGAGTCGACGGCGAACCACGCGGCTTCGCCCGCCGGGCGTTTGGCGGCTGCCGACGTGCCGAGCACCGGTCCGATGATCCGCGCGACGTCTGCGCTGACGGTGCTGCCCTTGAGGTTGCCGCGGAACGTGCCGTAGCCCTCCGCCGCGAACCGGCTGTCCGCGACGCCGGGGCTCTGGGCCAACGACGCGAGCCCGTCGGTGTAGCCGCCGGCGGTCGGGATCGCGCCGTGGAACAGCGCGTGGCGCAGCTCGGTGGCAGTCAGTACGCCGTCGGCCAGCGGGCAGCCGGAGCAGCTCACGCCGCGACCGGTCGCCACCACGCCGCCGGCCTGGACCCGCGACGGTCCGGCGAGCGCCTTCCGCAGCTGCCAGAGCGACTGCGCGTAGGTGCCGGCGACCTGCGGCGTCGCGTTCGACGTCCCGCTGAAGTCGCTGCCGTTGCTCGTCGTCGTCGAGCCGTACGCCGACGGGTAGCTGACGCCGATGCCGGCGACATCGGCAGGCTTGCCGGTGCCGGTGTAGTCCTTGCCGTTCGGGTCGGTAGCGCCGACGGTCACGACCCAGTCGGGTCCCTCCTGCGAGGACATCAGCGTGGAGTTCGGCACCGTGAACGCGTTCTCGAGCCCGTTGCCGGCCGAGAAGAACATCGTCTGCCCGCGCTCGGATGCGAGCTTCTCCGTCGCGATGTCGGTGCCGTTGTAGACCCGGTCGCGTACGGCGATGCCGGCGGAGAAGCCGTAGGAGTTGCTGATGGCGTCGATCCACGGCTGCTTCATCGCCCACGTGAGCGCGCGCTCTGCGGAGGACTGGTCGGTGTACTGGATGAACACCAGCAGGCACTGCGGGCAGGCGCCGTGGATGTTGCCCACCGCGACGCTGGTCGTGCCCATGCCGTGCTCGGCGCCGCCGGTGCCGTAGATCGTGCCGGTGCCGCCGAAGGCCTGCTGGTCGACCGGACGGTCGCTCGACTCGACGCCGAACGTCAGCGCGCCGATGACCTTGGTGCCCGGGATCCAGCGGTAGTTGATGCCCTTGCTACCGCTCTCCTTGACCGACTTCCAGGCATCGCTGTCCGCCGAGTGGAGCTTGTCCATGTTGGCGTCGGCGCTCTGGTCCAGGCCGAGCTTCAGCGGCGAGTACGACGCGAACGTCGACGGCTTGGGGAAGCCCGGCAGCCAGGTGTCGGGCGCCTTCGTGAGCGGCAGCGACCCCGCCTCGGCCGGCATCTTCGAGGCGAGGAAGTCCTGGTGGTACGGCGAGAAGCCGCTGTCGATGACCGCGACGACCGTGGCGTCGCCCGCTGCCACGCTCGTCGACGAGGCTGCCGGGGCCGCGGAGGCGTGCAGGACCGCCGTCGGTGACAGCAGGGCTGCGGCGAGGGAGAGTGCGAGGACGGGACGGAGCAGGCGCATGAGGTCTGCTTCGCCGTACGACGGCCTGTTCCTGCCCGACCCGGTCGTGTCGCCCGCGTCACAAAGGGGGACGATGTAGGGCACATCGACGAAGGGTTCTCCAGATGCAGCGGCTCAGTCCCCAGGACGCGTCCTTCCTCCACCTCGAGGACGACAACAGCTCGATGCACATCGGGTCGACGGCGATCTTCGAGGGACCCGCGCCGACGCAGGACGAGTTCCAGGCCATGGTCGCCTCGAAGCTGCCGCTCGTGCCGCGCTACCGCCAGAAGGTGCGCTTCGTGCCGCTCGAGATGGGCCGGCCGCTCTGGGAGGACGACCCGCACTTCAACATCTGCTATCACGTCCGGCACACCGCGCTCGCGTCTCCGGGCGGCCAGGTGCAGCTGCGCAACCTCATCGGCCGGGTCATGTCGCAGATGCTCGACCGGACCAAGCCGCTCTGGGAGATGTGGGTCGTGGAAGGGCTCGAGGACGGCCACTGGGCGCTGATCTCCAAGACGCACCACGCGATGGTCGACGGGGTCTCCGGCACCGACCTGCTCGCCGTGATGCTCGACTCCAGCCCCGACCCCGAGCGTCCGGTGGCCCCGGACTGGAACCCCGAGGCACCGGTGTCGAGCACGCGGCTGCTCGCCGGTGCAGTGGTCGAGCGCGCCGTTTCGCCGTACGAGATCTTCCGCAGCGCCCGTCGCATCGTGCGCGCGCCGCGCGCCTTCGCGAGCGACGTCGCCTCGACCGCGCAGGGTGTCCGCTCGCTGCTCGGCGTCGCGGTGCCCACTGCCTCGACATCGCTCAACGGACCGATCGGCCCCCACCGCCGCTACTCCTGGGCCCGGGGCAGTGTCAGCGAGGTCAAGGGCGTGCGTGCGTCGCTCGGCGGCACTCTCAACGATGTCGTGCTGGCCGCGATCAGCAACGGCTTCCGCGAGCTGCTGCAGTCGCGGGGGGAGGACATCAACGGCCGCACCGTGCGCAGCCTCGTCCCCGTCAGCGTCCGGCGTGCAGGGGAGAAGGGCACGTACAACAACCGGGTGTCGGCGATGTTCGCCGAGCTGCCGGTCGGGATCGCCGACCCGGTCGAGCGGCTGCATGCGGTCACGGCGCAGCTGGCCCGGCTGAAGGACTCGAAGCAAGCCGTCGCCGGCGACGTGCTGACAGGACTCGCGGGCTTCGCGCCGCCGGTGCTGCTCTCGGTCGGGACGCGCGTCGCGTTCCGCGCGCCGCAGCGCAACATCAACACGGTCACCACCAACGTGCCCGGGCCGCGCATCCAGCTCTACGCCGCCGGCCGCAAGATGCTCGAGGCGTTCCCCTACGTGCCGCTCGCCGGCCGGGTCCGCATCGGCATCGCGATCTTCAGCTACCTGGACACGCTGAACTTCGGCGTCACCGGCGACTACGACACGACCGAGGACCTCGACGTGCTCGCCCACGGCATCGAGGCCGGCATGGCCGACCTCGTGAAGGCCGCAGCCGTCTAGGCGGCGGGCTGGAGCTTCTCAACTGCGGAATCCTCAGGGCCATAGCCCTGAGGATTCCGCAAAGAGGGCGCCTAGGTGATCGCCGGCCGGCTAGGCGCCGCTGATCGCGGTGATGCCCGTCTGGGTCGGGACCAGCACCAGGCGGCCCGTCAGCGCGGGAGTCGCGAAGCGCACCGCCGTACCGACGCTGATCGACGCTGCCACCGCGCCCGTCTGCTCGTTCAGCGCGTAGAGCGTGCCGCCGCCCGGGTCGAGGGCCCACACGCGCTGGCCGCCGACCACGGGGCTGCCGGTGACGTTGGACGGTGCGCGCCAGCCGGCGTGCACGACACCGTCGGTGCCGTTCACGAGGTGCCGTACGCCGTTGGTGCAGGGCGCGTAGACGCTCGTGGAGTGCACCGCCGGTCCGCCGAACTGCGTCGCGCACGCGCCGTTGGCGGACGACACAGACCCGCCGACGCCGCCGAGGTTGGACTGCCGCAGCACGTAGCCCGTCGAGGTCTTGCCCTGCGTCCAGATGTAGCCGCCGACGAGGGCGGCGCCCGCGCTGCCGAGGTCGGCGTCATTGGCGTTGCCCGAAGCCCAGTCGCTCGGCGCGAACGACGAGAGCCGGCGCATCGTCACCGGGTCGAACTTGTTGACCGCGTTGCCGCCGTCCCAGGAGCCCGAGGTCTGCGAGCCGTTGCCGGTGACGTTGTAGGCGTAGCCCGACGCGTCGACCGACGTGCCCGACGGCTGCCACATGCCGGCCTCGGTGCCGGTGCCCGCCCTGTAGTAGGCGAAGCCGGTGCCGTTGGTGACGGTCACCGACACGAGGTAGCCGTGGTAGCTGCCGCAGTCGCCTGCGTGACCGCCGTAGGCGACGAGCACCCGGCCCTTGCTCAGCGCCAGAGCGCCGCGCTGGTTCTCCACCAGCGGGTCCTGCCCCGGGATGTCGATGTTGCGGGCGAAGGTCTGCTTGCCGGTCGTCGGATCGAGCCCCACGAGGGTGTGCTTGATGCTGCTGCCGTTGGGCGTCGTGGTCACGGCGAAGACGCGGTTGGTGTAGCTGTCGTAGACCGGCGTGCCGGTGATCCCGAGCGGGTTGATGTTGCCGCACGGAAGACCGCTCGTGACGGCTGTCGCCAGGTGCCGGGACCACACGACACGACCCGTCGACGGGCTGAGGCCGTACATCGTGTTGTTCTCGGTCGCGGCGATCACGACGCCCTTCGCCACCAGCGGACTGGCCTGGACGGCGCCGTCGAGACGCGCGGCCCAGGCGCGGCTGAGGGCGCCCGCCGCCGGGATGCTCGGGTTGTAACCGGAGTGGGCAGCGTCGTAGTGGTAGCCGTGCCACTCGGTGTAGGTCGTGGCGAGCGGCACCGTGGCCACGCCTGGTGGGCCCATGACCCCTGCTGCGGCGATCAGTGCTGCGGACGCGGCGAGCTTCGTCAGACCTCTCATGCCGTCTTTCTACGCCTTGTGGCCTAGCTCGGCATCGGGGGCAGCGGCTCGGCCCGGAGCCGTCGCCGTACCGTCACCTTGCGCCGGCCATCGGACCAGACGGCGTGGTGCGCGAGCTCCCAGTCGCCGTACTCGGCGTGGATGGTGAGCAGGTCGCGGGTCTGCTCGCGCGATGCCCCGGGCGGCACCGTCACCGCGCGGTACTCGTAGTCCGGCACCGGACAAGTGTGCACGACTCAGAGCGCTTGCACAGCCTCCTGCAGCAAGGCGGCGAGTCTGGTACGGCGGGGCAGTGCGCCGAGCTCCCGCACCGCCCGCGCCAGCGCGGGGCCGGCAGCATGAACGACGGACAGGTGCCGCTGCGCGCGGGTGAACGCGGTGTAGACCAGCGGACGTGAGAGCAGCCCGCCGGCTTCGGGGGGCAGCACGGCGACGACCGCGGGGAACTCCGACCCCTGGGCCCGGTGGACGGTGACGGCCCATCCGTGCCGGAGGTCGATCAGCGACTTCGGCGGCACCGTCACGGGTCCGGCGCCCGCAAAGGACACGATCAGGCCCTTGTCGGCCTTGCCTGTCACGACCCCGACCTCGCCATTGGCGAAGCCCTCGTCGAGGTGGTTGGCCGTCGCGACGACCCGGTCGCCGACGTCGAAGCCCTGCACCTCGCCGGTGCCGGGGTTGAGGCGCGCCTTCAGTGCGACGTTGAGCGCGATCGTGCCGGCGGGCCCGCGGTGCACCGGGGTGACGACCTGCACCTCGTCGGCGGGGATGCCGAGGACGCGCGGGATCGAGTCGGTGACGAGCTGCACCGCACGGTGCGCCGCCTCGGCCGACTCCATGGTCCGTACGACGACGACCTCCCTCCCCGGGTCGTCCTCGAGCGCGGGCAGCTCGCCGCCGCGGACCGCAGTCGCGAGCCGCGCGATGGCACCGCCCTCGTCCTGCCGGTAGAGCGTCGTCAGCTCCGTCACCGGCACCGCGCCGGAGTCGATGAGGTCGCCGAGCACCCGGCCGGCCCCGATCGAGGGCAGCTGCGCGGGGTCGCCGACGAAGAGCAGGTGGCAACCGTCCGGGCAGGCCTCCAGCAGGGCCGCTGCCAGCTCCACGTCGAGCATCGACGCTTCGTCCACGACGACGACGTCCTCGTCGAGCGGCCAGTCCTCGCCGCGGCTGAACTGCCCGGTCATGCCCTGCGCCCCCAGCAACCGGTGCAGCGTCATGGCGGGGGCGTCGCAGAGCTCCTCGAGCCGCTTGGCCGCTCGTCCGGTCGGGGCGGCGAGTCCCACCTGCTTGCGCCTGGCCCGGGCGAGCGCCACCAGGGCAGCGACGGTCCGGCTCTTGCCGGTTCCCGGGCCGCCGGTGAGGACCGACACGCCGTGCCGCATGGCCAGCACGACGGCCCCCGTCTGCACCTCGTCGAGCTGGCCCTGCACGGCCTTCGCGGCCGCTGCGTCGGCCAGCGGCTCCGCGGTCGCGAGCAGCCGCGCGATGCCGTCGGCGACGGCGTCCTCGGCCATCGCGTAGCGCGTCAGCGCGAGCATCCCGTCCTCGCTCGCGACCACCCGCTCGTCGTCCAGCGCAGAGGCGAGTGCGACGTCCGTCGCCTCGTAGCCCTCCGCCAGAACCCCCCGGGCGACGTCCTCGGCCGGCACGCAGGTGTGGCCGTCGCGGGCAGCCCGGACGAGCTCGTGCGCGACGAGCGCGACGCCGCGTCGTGGGTCGTCCTTCCGCGCCTCCGCACCCAGGATCGACACCGCCAGCCGGTCGGCGTCGAGCAGCCGGACCTCCGGGATGTCGAGCAGCCGCCAGGGGTCGGCCTCGAGGCGGTACGCCGCCGAGGGGCCGAGGCTCTCGATCACGCGGAACGTGAGGCGCGCCGGCAGCCCGGCCGGCACGAGCAGCGAGGCGACGGCGTAACGGTCGGCGGCGCCGGCGAAGCCCTCCACCAGCCGGCCGGCCCGGACCAGCCCGACGGACGGCAGCTTGGCGAGCCTCGACGGCAGCACGTCGTTGGGGCCGACGATCCCGTGCTCGGCCAGCTGCCCCGCCAGCGTCTTGCCCAGCCCCGGCCACAGGCCCGCCGCGGCGAACGCCGTGAAGACGGCGTCGGTCAAGGGGTCTCGGGGTCGGTCTCGAGGTCGGGGGACGACCAGCGCGGCAGCTTCTCCGGGTAGCCGATCACCGGGGCGGAGACGTCATCGAGGGCGGTGCGGATGGCCGCGGGCAGCTCGACGCTCTCCGCGGCCAGGGATGCCTGGAGCTGCGCCGCCGTACGGGCCCCGACGATCGGTGCGACCACCCCGGGACGGTCGCGCACCCACGCGAGGGCCACGGCGACGGGGGAGACCCCGAGGCCGTCGGCCGCGGTCAGCACGGCGTCGACGATCGAGGACGACCGGTCGTCGAGGTAGGGGTCGATGAAGCGGCTGAAGTGCTCCGACGCCCCGCGGCTGTCGGCCGGCGGGCCGTTGCGGTACTTGCCGGTCAGCACCCCGCGCCCGAGCGGCGACCAGGGGAGCAGTCCGACCCCGAGCACGGCCGCGGCGGGCACGACCTCCCGCTCGATGTCGCGCTGGAGCAGGGAGTACTCGACCTGGTTCGCGATCAGGGGGACGCGCCCGGGCACCGCCCGCTGCCACGCGGCGCAGGCGCCGAGCTGCCAGCCCCCGTAGTTGGAGACGCCGGCATAGCGGACGCGGCCCGACGAGACGGCGGCGTCGATGGCCGAGAGGGTCTCGTCCCAGGGCGTCAGCCAGTCCCACGCGTGCAGCTGCCAGAGGTCGACGTACTCGAGGCCGAGCCGCTGGAGGGACGCGTCGAGCCCGGCCAGCAGGTGTCCGCGCGACGCACCGCGCCCCATCGGGCCCGCCCCGGTGGGGCTGACGGCCTTCGTCGCGACGACCACCTCCTCGCGAGGTACGACGTCGGCCAGAAGCCGGCCGAGGACCCGCTCGCTCTCGCCGTCGACGTACACATCGGCGGTGTCGATGAGGGTGCCGCCCGCCTCGCGGAACGCGATGAGCTGCGCGGCGGCGTCGTCCTCGTCGGTGTCGCGGCCCCAGGTCATCGTGCCGAGGGCCAGTCGGGAGACGATCAGGCCGCTGCGGCCGAGATGACGCTGCTTCACGCGCGCACGCTAGCGTGCCGCACATGGGAGGAATGGCATGCGACTCGGTCTGAACCTCGGCTACTGGGGCGGCGGCAACGACGCCGACAACCTGGCACTCGCGAAGGAGGCCGACGCCCTCGGCTACGACTCCGCCTGGGCGGCAGAGGCCTACGGCTCCGACGTCGCGACCGTCCTCGCGTGGGTCGCGGCCCAGTGCCCCAACATCGACATCGGCTCGGCGATCTTCCAGATCCCGGGCCGCAGCCCCGCACTCACGGCCATGACCGCGGCAACGCTCGACACGCTCTCGGGCGGGCGCTTCCGGCTCGGCCTCGGGGTCTCGGGTCCGCAGGTGTCGGAGGGCTGGCACGGCGTGCGCTTCGACAAGCCCCTGGCGCGCACCAGGGAGTACAGCGACATCGTGAAGATGGCGTTGCGCCGGGAGAAGGTGCGCTACGCCGGCCAGCACTACACGCTGCCGCTCCCGGACGGACCCGGCAAGGCCCTGCAGCTCACGGTTCACCCGGTCCGCGAGCACATCCCGATGTACCTCGCCGCGGTCGGTCCGAAGAACCTCGAGCTCGCCGGCGAGCTGTTCGACGGCTGGCTCGCCATCTTCTTCTCGCCGGACTACGCGAAGGAGTCGCTCGCGAGCATCGAGGCCGGTCGGGCGAAGGTCGGCAAGACCCTCGACGGCTTCGACGTCGTACCGACCGTGCCCATCATCCTCGGCGACGACATCGCGGCATGCGCAGACCCGATCCGCTGGTACGCCGCGCTCTACATCGGCGGCATGGGCAGCCGTGAGAAGAACTTCTACAACCAGCTCGCCGTGCGGATGGGCTTCGAGGACGCGGCCAAGCAGGTTCAGGACCTCTACCTGGAGCGGAAGTACGACGAGGCCGCGGCGGCAGTGCCGCACGAGTTCATCGAGCAGACGTCGCTGCTCGGCACGAAGGAGCAGATCGCCGAGAAGATGCAGGTGCTCGCCGCCGCCGGCGTGACGACGCTGACGCTGTCGCCCTTCACCGGCGACATCGAGGAGCGGAAGGCGACGCTGCGGACGGCGGTCGAGGCCCTCGAGCTGTCGGGTGTCGGTTCTTGAACGTTCTCCAGGCCGTGGTTCTCGGCGCCGTCGAGGGCGTCACGGAGTTCCTGCCGATCTCCAGCACCGGCCACCTGCTGATCAGCGAGCACCTGATGGGCCTGCCGACCAAAGGAAAGGCCGGCGACGGCCTGATCGGCTTCACCGCGGTGATCCAGGTGGGCGCCATCCTCGCGGCAGTCGTCTACTTCTTCCGCGACATCGTCTCGCTGCTCGCCGGGTTCGGCGGTGGCCTGGTCAGCAGCGACAAGCGACAGCGGCCCGAGTGGACGTTCGCTCTCGCGGTCGCCGTGGGCTGCATCCCGATCGGGATCGCCGGGCTCGCCCTCCGCCACGCCGTCAAGAGCATCGACAAGTCCCTGATCACGGTGGCCTGCGGTCTCATCGTGTTCAGCGCCGTGCTCCTGTTCGCGGAGCGGCGGGCAGCCCAGGACCGGCCGGAGCGCTCCCTCACCGTTCTGGACGGGCTGCTCATCGGGCTGGCGCAGTGCGTCGCGCTCGTGCCCGGCGTCAGCCGGTCCGGCGCCACGATCTCGGCCGGCCTGCTGCGCGGCCTCGACCGCGTCTCGGCAACGCGCCTGTCGTTCCTGCTGGGCATCCCGGCACTCCTGGCCGCCGGCGCCTACGAGCTCAAGGACGCCACGACGAGTGGGCCTGGGGCGCCGGGCACCGCGGCGACGCTCATCGCGACGGTGGTGGCGTTCGTCGTCGCGTTCGGCTCCATCGCGTTCCTGCTTCGCTTCGTGGCCCGGCACAGCATCGCTGCGTTCGTGCCCTACCGCGTCGCGCTGGGCGTCGCCGTGCTCCTCGGAGTGGCGCTGACGTGAGCGCCACCGCGAAGACGTCGTCGAAGGACGCCCTGACGGCGTGCAAGGCGGAGTCGACCACGTCCTGCGCCGCGCACACCCGGGTCTACAAGGCGGGGAAGCTCATCGCCGAGGGCTTTCCGGTCGCGCAGATCAGCGACTACCTCGCCAAGGCAGGCACTGTCGTCTGGCTCGATCTCGCCCAGCCCGACCGTGCCGACCTCGACGTGATCGTCGAGGAGCTCGGGCTGCACGAGCTCGCCGTGGAGGACGCGCTCAACGAGAGCCAGCGGCCCAAGCTGGACCACTACGAGGACCACCTGTTCCTGTCGTCCTACGTCGCGCGGCTCGACGACAGGACAGCCGAGCTGACCGTGAGCGAGGTCGCGGCCTTCATCACGTCCCGTGCTCTCGTGACGGTGCGCAAGAGCCCGGACCTCGACCTTCTGCCGTTGCTTCAGCGATGGGACGAGTCGCACGCCGAAGCCAGGTCCGGGGTCGGCTTCCTCCTGCACGGGCTGCTCGACCTGCTCGTCGACGGCCACTTCGATGCGGTGCAGAAGCTCGACGAGCAGCTCGAGTCGCTCGAGGACGTGCTGTTCGACCCGGAGCCGCGCAACCAGGAGCTGCAGCGCCGCAGCTTCGAGATGCGCAAGTCGCTGGTCCTCCTCCGCCGCGTCGTCCTGCCGATGCGCGAGGTCGTCAACACGTTGCTGCGCCGCGACCTCGGCATCGTCGACGAGCGGATGACGCCGTACTTCCAGGACGTCTACGACCACGTCCTGCGGGCCGCGGAGTGGACCGAGAGCCTGCGCGACCTTGTCTCGACGATCCTCGAGACCAACCTGACCCTGCAGGGCAACCGCCTCAACGAGGTGATGCGACGCCTCACGGCGTGGGCGGCGATCCTGGCCGTGACGACCTCCGTCACGGGCTTCTACGGACAGAACGTCCCTTACCCCGGCTTCGGGAAGGCGTCGGGCTTCTACACGTCCGTCGCGGTCCTGCTCGTCCTCACAGGTGCCCTGTACGTCGGTTTCAAGAAGCGAGGCTGGCTCTGACGGCGGAGCCGGTCCGCGGGGAGACGCGCTGGCCGGCCGCGATCACGGTGGTCGCCGTGGTCGGCGCCCAGCTGCTGCTCCCCGACTCGCTGCTGCCCGGGCCGAACTGGCTGCTCCCTGCCGCTGAGGGCCTGCTGCTCGCAGCGCTCGTCGGCGCGGATCCCAACCGGCTGACCGCCGAGTCCAAGGACTTGCGCCTGCTGGCGCTGGCCACCATCGGGCTGGTTGCCGCCGTCAACGGCGCGTCCCTGGTGCTGCTCGTGCACAAGCTCGTCCACGGCGGGTTCAGCGACGGAGCGACCCTGCTGGGCGCGGCCGCCGCGGTGTGGCTGACCAACATGGTCGTCTTCGGCCTCCTCTACTGGGAGCTCGACCGCGGCGGTCCGCTCGGTCGCGTCGGCGCCAGGCCGGCGCCGGCGTACGCCGACCTCCAGTTCCCACAGGACACGTCGCCGGAGAGCGCGGAGCCGGGCTGGCGCCCGGCATTCGTCGACTACCTGTTCGTCTCGCTGACGTCGTCGACCGCGTTCAGCCCGACCGACACGATGCCGCTGACGCGACGCGCCAAGCTGCTCATGGGTTCGCAGGGACTGGTGTCGCTGCTGACCGTCGGCCTGGTCGCGGCCCGCGCCGTCAACGTCCTGAAGGGCTAGAACGGCATCGCGAGGAACGGCGAGGAGTAGTCGGGTGCCCCGGCAAGAACGGCGGTCGCGCCGGCCAGGTCCATGCGATCCGCTTCGGCCGCCAGCACGTGCCGCAGGAGTCGCACGTCGCCGGGTGTGGCCAGCGCGGCGATCTCGTCGTGGGCGAGGGCCCAGGACACGGCGGCGCGGATCTGCGCGGGGTCGCTGAACGGCTCGTACCAGGTCGCGTGGTCCCGCGCCCCGACCCAGTTGCGCCTCGCCACGGTCTTGATGACCAGGAGAGCCGCGTCCTGCCGTCGCACCTCGGCCACCAGCTGCTCGTAGGCCGCGAGGTAGCCCGCGTGCTGCGTCAGGACCCAGTTGAGAGGACTCAGCACCGTCTCGAACGGGAACCGCCGCAGCGCCTCGACGTGCGTGGCCGGTGCGCGGTGCCCGTGCCCGGTGATCCCGATCGCGCCCAAGAGCCCTTCGTCGCGGGCGCGTACGGCGGCGTCGAGGGCACCGCCGGCAGCCGTCACGACGTCGAGCTCGTCGATCGTGCCGACCGCGTGCAGCTGAAGCAGGTCGAGGTGGTCGGTCTGCAGCCGCTCCAGTGACGCGACGATCTGCCGGTAGGCGTCGGCACCGTCCCGCTCGCCGGTCTTCGTCGCGAGGAAGACGCGGCTGCGGATCTCGGGCATCCACGGACCGAGCCGCAGCTCTGCCTGGCCGTAGCTCGCGGCGGTGTCGATGTGGTTGATGCCGCCGGCGAGCGCCTCCTCGATCGAGGCGTCGGCTTCGTCCTGGCTGACCGCGCCGAGAGCGGCGGCGCCGTAGACCACGACCGAGCTCTGGTGACCGATCCGTCCGAGCCGCCGCGTCTCCATGGCCCCGGAGGCTAGACCCCGGCTACTTCGCCGTGAAGGTGAACGGCGGGGTGGCGTCGACCTGCTCGGCGGCGGCGTTGTAGGTGTAGGCCGGCATGCCCTGCAGGGTCGTGCCGGTCACGCTGAACAGCGACTTCGGCGAGATCTCGCCGCCGAGGCCGGCTGCCGCCTTGCTGATCGTCCAGGTGATGCCGTTGCCGTCGACCGCGCCCGTCACCGGCGGTGCCTGGGGGCCGGGCAGGAACTCCGCGAAGCGCGACGTGCCGCTGCTGCCGTTGGCGTAGGTCGGGGCGCCGCCGTAGAAGATCGGTGCCGCGCCCTGGGTCTGCATGGCGACGAACCGGGTCTGGCCGAGCTGGGTGTTGTCGGGCGCGGCGTTGCGGCTGCCCTCCCACCAGGAGACGACGACCGTCGCGGCCGGCCCGTTGGCCGGGTTGACCATCGACAGCTGGTCGAGCTTGTTGATGCGCGCGGTGATCACGAGGTTGTCGCCAGCGTCCTGCACCTTGACCTCGCGCAGGTCCATCGCGGCGTTGCTCGCGCCCTCCGCGTAGCGGCGCGCGTCACCGGCGGCGTCCGTGGCCTTGTTGCCGCGCTGGGTCATCTCGGGCCGCGGGTTGACGGTCTTGCCCTTCAGCAGCGACGGGCCACCCACCTGGCGGGCGAAGCTGTTGACCGGGCTGCCGGCCAGCGCGCCGTACTGGTTGGCGGTGTCGGCCCACAGCACGATCGCCGCGCCGTCGGTCGGGTCCATGTCGACCTGGAAGAAGTCGCCGAGGTTGCGGTCCTGCCCTGAGCCCGCCGTGCAGCCGAGGCCGCTCAGGCAGATCGGGTTGGTGTGGCTCGGGTGCTCGCTGACCTTGACCTGCTGCACGTGGGGGTGCGCGGACAGCATGTCGACACTCTGCGTGAGGTAGACGTCCCACGGGCCCGGGTTGGAGGTGCTGTCGGCCTTGGTCTTGGTGCCGTAGAACGCGACCGCGATCCGGCCGGGGTCACCGGCCGTGATCCACGGGAAGTTGGCGTTGTGGATGGCCTTCGTGTTGACCCGCACCGGCTTGCCGAACGTCTTGCCGTGGTCCTTCGACGCGGCGACGTAGGTGTTGACGGCGGTGTCCTTGGGCTCCTGGCGCGCCCACGCGACGTAGATGTTGCCGGCGCTGTCCAGCGCGGAGGTGATGAACAGCTGGCGGGTGTTGCCGCCCTCGTTGCTCACGGTCGTCGCGCTGAACTTGTAGGTGCCGTCCTTCTGGCGCATGCCACGGACGAGGTTGACGGACGGGGAGTTCTCGCTGGTGAAGAACAGGTTTCCGGCCTTGTCGATGCGCAGCTGACCCAATGCCCCTGCGTCGAACACCCCGTTCAGCGTCCCGCCGTCGCCCAGGTTCTTCCACGTCTTTCCGTAGTCGAGCGACTCTCGGAGGATCGTGCCCTTGCCGTTGTTGCTCTGAAGGGCGTTGTAGAGCAGGAACAGGTGGTCCTGGCCCTTTGGGTCGCGCCAGAGCTGACCCCACTGCCGGTCGGTGCCGACCGTGTCGCCGGCAAGGGCATTGGTCGTCTGCGCGTCGAAGGTCTTGCCGCTGTCGAACGACGTCGCGACGCCGATGTCGGCGAGGCTCTCGAGGTCGTAGAAGGAGACCGTGTAGCCCGGCTTGCCCTTCACCTTCGGGCCGATGACGATCTCGGAGTCACCGCCGCCGTGCGTCGCGCTCGGGCGCTGCGCCGGTACGGCGTTGGGGAGCGCGTGCACCAGGTCCCACTGCGTGCCGTGGTCCTGGGACTTCCACAGGAAGGACACGGAGTTCGAGAAGCCGATGATCGACGAGCCGTAGAGGCCACCCGACGGGTCCGCCTTCACGATCGGCTCGCTGCCCAGGCGCTGGGGGTCCAGCAGCACGGTGTGGCTGAAGGCCAGCTTGTCGGCAGCGCTCGAGGGCGCCGCCAGGAGGGCACCGGCGAGGCCGGTGAGGGCGACAGCGGCACCGAGGACGGCGGGCTTGCTGAGGGGACGCACGAAGGCACTCCGGGGCAGTGGTGGACGGTTCAAGCAACTTCTTCGCCGCCGCGCCCCGAACTCCTGCCCGCCGTAGGGTCGCTGCCATGACGACCGTCGTGCTGGTGCGGCACGGGCTGACCGCGATGACCGGCCCGGTCCTCGCCGGCTGGACACCCGGGCTCCACCTCGACGAGCGCGGTCAGAAGCAGGCGACCGCGGTAGCGGAGCGGCTGCGCGAGGTCCCCTTCGCCGCGATCGTGTCGAGCCCGCTCGACCGCTGCCTCGACACGGCCGGCGCCATCGCGGCCGGCCGCGACACCGACGTGCAGGTCGACGACCGGCTGGGGGAGTGCCGCTACGGCGACTGGACCGGCCGGCCCCTCAAGGAGCTCGCGAAGGACCCGCTCTGGAAGGTCGTGCAGAACCACCCGTCCGCCGTCGTCTTCCCCGGCCCCGAGGGTGAGCCGCTCCGCGAGACCGCAGACCGGGCCGTCGCCGCCGTCCGCGACTGGAACACCCGGCTCGGCCCCGACGCGACGTGGCTCGCCTGCTCCCACGGCGACGTGATCAAGGCGATCGTCGCCGACGCGCTCGGGCTCCACCTCGACCAGTTCCAGCGCATCTTCATCGACCCCTGCTCCGTGACGGTGGTGCGCTACACCGAGCTGCGGCCCTTCGTCGTACGTGTCAACGACACCGGTGGCGGCGTCGCCGACCTGCTCCCCCCCGCGAAGAAGGGCCGACGGCGCAAGGCATCCAGCGATGCGCCCGTCGGCGGCGGCGCCGGGACATAGGGTTTTCAGGTGCCTCGTCAACTGTACGTCTTCGACCCGCCGGAGCGGTTCGTGGCGGGCACGGTCGGGCAGCCGGGGGACCGCACCTTCTACCTGCAGGCCAGCGGCGGCGGGCGGCTCGTGTCGGTGGCGCTGGAGAAGGTCCAGGTCGCCGTACTCGCCGAGCGGCTCGAGGAGCTCCTCGAGGAGGTACGACGGCGCGGCGTCGGCGACGTGCCTGCCGTCGCCCCCAAGGAGCTCGAGGACACCGCCCCGCTCGACATCCCGGTCGACGAGGAGTTCCGCGTCGGCAGCATGGGGTTGGCCTGGGACGGCGAGGACGAGCTCGTCGTGATCGAGGCACTCGCCCAGCAGGAGACCGAAGACGAGAGCGAGCTCATCGAGCCGCTGTCAGAGGTGGAGGACGGCCCCGACGCCCTCCGCGTCCGGATCACGGCCGACGCGGCGCGGGCGTTCGTCAAGCGGGCCGAGCGGGTCGTCGCGGCAGGGCGGCCGCCGTGCCCGCTGTGCGGTCTGCCGCTCGACCCGGAGGGCCACATCTGCCCCCGCCAGAACGGGCACCGGCGCTGACCTCAGAACCTGCGCCGACGGGCCACCGGCCCGACACTGGGCCGGTGACGGTCGACCACGCCGAGGCGCTGACGCTGCTGCGCGACGGCGACCTCGAGATCGAGGGCCGGCTCGTCGACGCGAGCAACGCGACCCTCTACTGCGGTGTCACTCTCGACGGCGTCATCGCCGCCTGCGTCTACAAGCCGGTCCAGGGCGAGCGCCCGCTCTGGGACTTCCCCGACGGGACGCTCGCCGGCCGCGAGCTGTCGGCGTACCTCGTCTCCGTCGCGACCGGCTGGGACGTCGTACCGCCCACGGTGATGCGCGACGGGCCGTTCGGTCCCGGCATGTGCCAGCTCTGGATCGACGTCGACGAGACGGTCGACCTCGCCGCGCTCGCCCGCAGTGACCACGCCGACCTGCGCCGGATGGCCGTCTTCGACGCGGTCGTCAACAACGCCGACCGCAAGGGAGGTCACCTGCTGCCGCTCGACGGCCGGGTCCGCGGCGTCGACCACGGCGTGTGCTTCTCGGCCGACGACAAGCTCCGGACCCTGCTGTGGCAGTGGCGCGGCCTCCCGCTGACCGAGGAGGCGGTCGAGGTCCTGTCGCGGCTCCGGGCCGAGATGGAGGGCCCCCTCGGCGACGGCCTGCATGACCACCTGACCCGGCGCGAGGTCCGTGCGACGGTACGACGGGTCGACCGCCTGCTGGCGTCCGGAGTCCACCCGGAGCCCTCGGACGACTGGCCGGCGATTCCCTGGCCGCCGTTCTAGGCGGTCGGTGCCAGACTGCCGGCACCGTCCACCTGGGGGTTCTTGCGTGAGCACGTACGAGGTCGTCCTGTCCCTGCACATCCTCGCTGCCGTCTTCGGCTTCGGCGTGGCCGGCGTCGCGCACTCGACCATGTTCCGGCTCCGCGCAGCCAGGGACATGGGTCAGGTCCGCGGCCACCTGGCCGTGCTGGACAAGGTCGGGCCCTTCTTCGGCATTGCAGCGCTGCTGCTGATCGTCCTCGGCGCCTGGCTCATCCAGCTCTCGCCGTCGGAGGAGAAGTTCCACTGGAAGGACGGCTGGGTCCTCACCGCCCTGATCAGCCTCGTCATCGTGGAGGCCATCGGGGGCGCGGTGATCGGCCGACGCGTGAAGTCGATCATCGGCAAGCTGGAGGGGGTACCCGACGGACCGGTCAGTGCCGACATACGTGCACTGCTGGCCGACCGGCCGGTCTGGATGGCCTCGCACGCGACCACGGCCGTCATCGCGTCCGTCGTGTTCGTGATGGTGGGCAAGCCGTCCGGGGTCGGTGCCGTCGTGACGGTGCTCATCGGCGCGGTGGTGGGAATCGCGTCGGCACTGCCGTTCGCGAAGCCGGTGACCGCGGCGGCGTAGGTCCTAGGCCGGGATGTTGACGCAGCCGGCGGAGCGGCCGAGCCGGACGAGGCCGGTGTTGTCGCCGGTCTGGTAGCTGGCGACGTTCGGCAGCGTCGCGGCCATCAGCTGGTGGGTGTCGGCCGGGTGGTCGAGGCCCATGACGTGACCGAGCTCGTGCAGCGCGGTGGCGCTCCAGGACTGGGTGCCACGCAGCGGCAGCTTGTCCGTGCGGTCGAGGGCGACCACGGCGGCGCGGGTGGCGGCGGCGCGGTGGCCCATGCCGTCGTCGACGCCGAACCAGACGGTGCGGGTCATCCCGAGGACCTGGGCGGGCTTGCCGCGAAGCAGGTCGCTGGCCGTGCCGTCGGTCCAGCCGATGACGACCGGCTTGTTCGTGTTGGTGGGGGTCGTCGGCAGGTACGCGGTGCTGGGCACGGTGAGCGTCGCGCCGTCGTACACCCAGGTCGTGCCGGTCGTCGTCGCGATGTGGGCGACCGCGGCCTTGAGGACGTCGAGGCCGCCGACGGGGCCGCGAGCGACGTTGGCGCGCCAGTGGATGGCCTGGCAGGGGTTCCAGCGGACGGGCGCCCCGTCGAGGATCGAGGAGAACTTGTACGCCGACGACGTCAGCGCGGCGGTGTGGACCGGGGTGGCCGTCGTTCCCGCGGTCGCGGCGAGCGCCGGGACCGTCGTGGGGTTCGGCAGCCAGAGCGCGTCGGCCTCGGACAGGTGGCCGATCGGGTGGGCTGCGGAGACAGCGGGGGCAACGGCGACAGTGGCCAGCCCGGTGGCCGCGAGCGCGGCGACGGCGAGGGCGGCCCGGCGGAGTGCTCTCGATGACATGCAGTAGTCGTCGGTCACTCTTCGTGACTACAACGTACGCCATTCGGGTGAATCGCTTACGTACAGTCACCGTATCCGGATCGGTAGGGTGACCGCATGCAGTCCTGGCCGGCCCCGGCGGTGCCGCGGCTCCCGGCCGGAGCCCGCGCCCCGCTGCGCCTGCACGACTCCGCCGCAGGAGGCCCGGTCGACCTCGCGGCAGCCGGCGGGCACGCCGACGGCACCGCCCGCCTCTACGTCTGCGGGATCACGCCCTACGACGCCACCCATCTGGGCCATGCCGCCACCTACCTCGCCTTCGACACGCTCAACCGAGCGTGGCGGGACGCCGGGCTGAGCGTGCTGTTCGTCCAGAACGTCACCGACATCGACGACCCGCTGCTCGAGCGGGCCGAGCGGGTCGGGGTCGACTGGACAGCGATCGCCGAGCGGGACACCCAGCTGTTCCGGGACGACATGACCGCGCTGCGGGTGCTGCCGCCCGATCACTACATCGGGGCGGTCGAGGCGATGGCGGAGATCGCCGAGCTGGTGCTCACGCTGCGTGACCGAGGTGCGGCGTACGACCTCGACGGTGACCTGTACTTCCCGGTGGCCGGGGCCGCCCACTTCGGCGAGGTCAGCGGTCTGAGCCGCGAAGCGATGCTGGCGCTCTCTGCCGAGCGGGGCGGCGACCCGGAGCGACCGGGCAAGAAGGACCCGCTGGACGCCCTGCTGTGGCGCGCGGAGCGACCGGGCGAGCCGGCCTGGGACTCACCTGTCGGCCGGGGCCGGCCGGGCTGGCACGTCGAGTGCGCCGCGATCGCGCTGAACCGGCTCGGGCCGACCCTCGACGTGCAGGGCGGCGGCTCGGACCTGGTGTTCCCGCACCACGAGCACTCGGCCACCGAAGCCGAGGCGGCGACCGGCGTCTGGCCGTTCGCCCGGATCTACGTGCACGCCGGGATGGTCGGCCTCGACGGCGAGAAGATGTCGAAGTCCCGCGGCAACCTGGTCTTCGTCTCGCGGACCCTGGCGGCCGGCGCCGACCCGAGGGCGCTGCGGCTGGCGCTGCTGGCTGACCACTACCGGTCCGACCGGATGTGGGTGGGCGAGGCGCTCGAACGGGCCGGGGTCCGGGTCGCGCAGTGGTCGGCCGGCGTCGCCCGGCCCGCCGGTCCGTCGGGCGAGGAGCTGCTGGCTGCCGTACGACGGGCGATCGCCGACGACCTCGACACTCCTGCCGCGCTGGCGGCCGTCGATGCCTGGTGCGCAGCAGACGGGACCGACAGCGAGGCACCGGCGCTGGTTCGGGCGACCGTCGACGCGCTGCTCGGCATCGACCTCTGACCCGTTATCCACAGATTCGTCCGCGGGGCTCTCCGGTCGTCCCCAGATCTCTAGCGTCCCTCCTCGACGGCACGGGGTTTCCGGGCCACGACACAGGAGGACATCGCGATGAGCGGTATCAAGGTCACCCCGGAGCAGCTGCAGACCCTCGCCGGTCAGGTCTCCCGGGGGTCGGGCGAGATCGAGGGACAGCTGCGGGTGCTCGGCAACACCGTGTCCCCGCTGATGGGCGGCGACTGGTCCGGGCAGGCGTCGCAGCGGTTCACGACGCTGTGGGACGAGTGGCAGCGTTCGGCGGCGGGCCTCAAGCACGCCCTCGACGGCATCAGCCAGCTGATGACCCAGGCCGGCCAGTCCTACGCGCAGGCCGAGCAGCAGATCGCCGTCTCCTTCCGCTGAGCGCGGCCCGCGGGCAGCAGCGTCAGCCGCGCGGGCCGTCGTCGTGGCGGCGCAGGTAGCGCTCGAACTCCTTCGCGATGGCGTCCCCGGACGCCTCGGGCAGGTCGGTCTCGGGCTCGCGCTCCTCGAGCGAGGCGATGTACTCCGCGACGTCGGAGTCCTCGGCGGCCAGCTCGTCGACCTGCCGCTCCCATGACCGGGAGCGCTCCGGGAGGTCGGCGAGGGGCACCGGGATGTCGAGCAGGTCCTCCACGCGGCGCAGGAGCGCGACGGTCGCCTTCGGGCAGGGGGGCTGGGCGACGTAGTGCGGCACGGCCGCCCAGAAGGACACCGACGTCATGCCCGCCTGGGTGCAGGCGTCCTGGAAGACGCCGACGATGCCGGTGGGCCCTTCGTACCGGCTGGACTCCAGGCCGAGGGAAGCGGCGGTCCCGGGGTCCGAGGTCGTCCCGCTGACGGGAACCGGGCGGGTGTGCGGGCTGTCGGCCAGCAGTGCGCCCAGCGTCACCACCAGCTCCACCCCGAGCTGCGTGCCGATGGCGACGAGCTCCGCGCAGAAGCCGCGCCAGCGCATGTTGGGCTCCAGGCCGCGCACGAGCACGACGTCGCGCTCCGCGCCGGGAGGGCTGCAGACGGAGATCCGCGTCGTCGGCCAGGTGACCTTGCGCGTGACGCCGTCGACGAGCTGGACCAGCGGCCGGTTGACCTGGAAGTCGTAGTACTCGTCGGGGTCGATCGCGGCGACCGCCCGCGCGCCCCACTCCTCCTCGAGGTGCTCGATCGCCGAGGTTGCGGCATCCCCGGCGTCGTTCCACCCCTCGAAGGCGGCGAGCAGCACGGGACGGCGCAGGACGAGGTCGTCCGGAGCTCGGTCAGGCAGTGTGCTCAGCGGAGGGTCACTTCTTCGGGGCCCGCCCGGTGGTGTGCACGATGAGGACGTCGCAGGCGGCCCGGTGGCTGATGTTGGCGGGCACCGAGCCGAGCAGGCGGCCGGCCAGGGAGTTGAGGCCGCGGTTGCCGACCACGAGCAGGTCGACCTTGCGCTTCTGGACGAGGTCGACCAGCGCGTCGACCGGGTCGCCTTCGACCGCGAGGGTGTCGATGTCCTTCGCGCCGACGGTCTTCGCCCGGTCCGCCGCGTCGCGGAGCACGTCCTCCGCGGGGGTGGACCCCGAGACCTTGTAGGACTCGTCGCCGAGCGCCGAGGCGGCATCACGGATCTCACGCTCCGTCATGGGCCGGAACGCGCAGGCCAGCAGCAGCGAGGCGCCGGCGTCGCGGGCGACCGCGGCGGCCCGGTCCACGGCACGGAACGAGGACTCCGACCCGTCCGTCCCGACCAGCACGGTGGAGTACGCAGGACCGCTCACGAAGGCTCCCGGGTTCGGCGAGTCAGATGTCGGGCGAAACCTACCGCTCGACAGCCGCGCGTGGACGAGGGCGGTACGCCGGGCGCCGGTAGGCTCGGGGCGTGTCCGACCCGTCCGCTGCCGCCGCGCAGCCCTCGTCCCGGCTCGACCTGCTCGCCGCGCTCACCGAGCGCGTCGTCGTGGCCGACGGGGCCATGGGGACGATGCTGCAGGCTCACGATCTGACGCTCGCCGACTTCCAGGAGCACGAGGGCTGCAACGAGGTCCTCAACGTCACCCGGCCCGATGTGGTCCGCAGCGTCCACGACGCCTACTTCGAGGTCGGCTGCGACGCGGTCGAGACCAACACGTTCGGGTCCAACTGGGCGGCGCTGAACGAGTACGGCATCGCGGACCGGATCCGCGAGACCGCCCTCGCCGGCGCGCGGATCGCCCGGGAGTCGGCCGACGCCTGGTCGACCCCTGAGCGTCCGCGCTGGGTGATCGGCTCCGCCGGCCCGGGCACGAAGCTGCCCTCGCTCGGCCATGCGCCCTACGCCGTCCTCCGGGACGGCTACCAGGAGCAGTGCGAGGCGATGATCGAAGGCGGCGTCGACGCCATCCTGGTCGAGACCTCGCAGGACCTGCTGCAGACGAAGGCCGCGGTCGTCGGTGCGAAGCGCGCGATGGCTGTCACCGGCGTACGCGTCGTGCTCATCGCGCAGGTGACCGTCGAGCTGACCGGCACGATGCTGCTCGGCTCTGAGATCGGCGCGGCGCTCACCGCCCTCGAGCCGCTCGGCATCGACGTCATCGGGATGAACTGCGCCACCGGCCCGGCCGAGATGGGCGAGCACCTGCGCTACCTGTCGCAGCATGCGACGGTGCCGCTCTCGGTGATGCCCAACGCAGGCCTGCCGCAGCTCGGCAAGAACGGCGCGGAGTACCCCCTCCAGCCGGCCGAGCTGGCGACCGCGCTCGAGGCCTTCGTGACCGACTACGGCGTCGGGCTCGTCGGCGGGTGCTGCGGCACGACCCCCGAGCACCTGCGTCAGGTCGTCGAGCGGATCGGCGGCCGCGCCGTCGTACGCCGCACTCCCGAGGTCGAGCCGGCCGCGGCGTCGCTGTACTCCGCGGTGCCGTTCCAGCAGGACGCCGGCGTGCTGATGATCGGCGAGCGCACCAACACCAACGGCTCCAAGGCGTTCCGCGAGGCGCTGCTGGCCGCCGACTGGGAGAAGGTCGTCGACATCGGCCGGGAGGCCGTCCGGGAGGGCGCCCACCTCATCGACCTGTGCGTCGACTACGTCGGCCGCGACGGCGCGATCGACATGCGCGACGCCGCCTCGCGACTCGCCACGGCATCGACGCTGCCGATCATGCTCGACTCCACCGAGCCGCCCGTGATCGAGGCCGGGCTCGAGTGCCTGGGCGGTCGTGCCGTCATCAACTCCGTCAACTTCGAGGACGGCGACGGGCCTGAGAGCCGCTACCGCCGCATCATGCCGATCGTCGTCGAGCACGGCGCGGCCGTCGTGACGCTGACGATCGACGAGGAGGGCCAGGCCCGCACGGCCGACAAGAAGGTCGCCATCGCCGAGCGCACCATCGACGCCCTCGTCAGCGACTACGGGATGCGCGAGGGCGACATCCTCGTCGACACGCTGACCTTCACGCTCGGTACCGGCCAGGAGGAGTCGCGCCGCGACGGCATCGAGACGATCGAGGCGATCAAGCTCCTGAAGCAGCGCCGGCCCAAGGTCCAGACGACGCTCGGTCTGTCGAACATCTCCTTCGGGCTCAAGCCGGCCGCGCGCGTCGTCCTCAACTCCGTCTTCCTGCACGAGTGCCAGAAGGCCGGCCTGACCTCCGCGATCGTGCACGCCTCGAAGATCCTGCCGATGAACCGGATCCCCGAGGACCAGCGCGAGGTCGCACTCGACCTCGTCTACGACCGCCGTCGCGAGGGCTACGACCCCCTGACCGCGTTCCTCGACCTGTTCGAGAACGTCGTCGAGGGCGCCGGACCCGGCTCGCGGTTCGACGCGCTGATGGAGCTGCCGCTCGACGAGCGGCTGCAGCGACGCATCATCGACGGCGAGAAGAACGGCCTCGAGAACGACCTCGACCAGGCCATGGCCGAGGGGCAGAAGCCGCTGGCCATCGTCAACGACACGTTGCTCGCCGGGATGAAGGTCGTCGGCGAGCTGTTCGGGTCGGGAGAGATGCAGCTGCCGTTCGTGCTGCAGTCCGCCGAGGTCATGAAGACCGCGGTCGCCTACCTCGAGCCCCACATGGAGAAGGTCGACGGGCAGGCCGGCAAGGGCAAGATCGTGCTGGCGACCGTCAAGGGCGACGTGCACGACATCGGCAAGAACCTCGTCGACATCATCCTGTCCAACAACGGCTACTCCGTCGTCAACCTCGGCATCAAGCAGCCCGTGACGGCGATCCTCGAGGCGGCCGACGAGCACGCGGTCGACGTCGTGGGGATGTCCGGGCTGCTCGTGAAGTCGACGGTCATCATGAAGGAGAACCTGCTGGAGATGAACTCCCGCGGGATCGCCGCGAAGTACCCCGTCATCCTCGGCGGGGCGGCTCTCACCCGGGCGTACGTCGAGCAGGACCTCGACGAGGTGTTCGACGGCTCCGTCTACTACGCGCGCGACGCCTTCGAGGGCCTGCGCCTCATGGACAAGGTCATGGCCGTCAAGCGCGGCGAGGTCACCGCGGAGCAGTCCGCGGCCGAGGCCGAGAAGGACGCCGAGCGCAAGGCCCGGCATGCCCGCTCGAAGGCCATCGCGGAGGAGCGCCGCGCGGCCGAGGAGCCGGTCGAGCCGGGCGGAAGGTCCGATGTCACGACCGACAACACCGTCCCGGCACCGCCGTTCTGGGGGTCGCGGGTCTCGAAGGGGATCGCGCTGGGCGACTACGCGTCCTGGCTGGACGAGCGCGCGCTCTTCCTCGGTCAGTGGGGTCTTCGCGGGTCGCGCGGCGGCAACGGCCCGACCTACGAGGAGCTCGTCGAGACCGAAGGGCGACCGCGCCTTCGCGAGCTGCTCGCGAAGGTCCAGACCGATGGGATCGTCGAAGCAGCCGTCGTACACGGCTACTTCCCGGCCGTCGCCAAGGGCGACGACCTGCTCATCCTCGACCCGGAGTCCGGGTCGGAGCGCTGCCGCTTCACCTTCCCGCGGCAGCGGCGCGACCGCCGGCTCTGCATGGCCGACTTCTTCCGGCCGCAGGAGTCGGGGGAGACCGATGTCGTCGCGTTCCAGGTCGTGACGATGGGTTCGCACGTCTCCGAGGTGACGGCGGAGATGTTCGCGCGCAACGCCTACCGCGAGTACCTCGAGCTGCACGGCCTCTCGGTGCAGCTCACCGAGGCGCTGGCCGAGATGTGGCACGCCCGGATCCGCGCGGAGCTCGGCTTCGGCGCGGACGACTCCACCGACCTGCAGGCGATGCTGTCGAAGCAGGCCTACCGCGGCTCGCGCTACTCCTTCGGCTATCCCGCCTGCCCCAACGTGGAGGACCAGGACAAGGTGCAGGACCTGCTCGAGTGGCAGCGGATCGGCGTGCACCTCTCGGAGGAGTCGATGCTCGTGCCCGAGCAGTCGACCGCGGCGCTCGTCGTGCACCATCCCGAGGCCAAGTACTTCGCCGCGCGGTGACGACCCGGGCGTGGGACGACCGCGACGAGCTCGTTCCCGGCTGGGGGATCGGACCGTGGCGCGTGCTGCGCCGCCGCCGGACCCGGCCCGGACTTCAGGCGGTGCTGTGGGACATGGACGGCCTGCTCGTCGACACCGAGCCGGTGTGGACGATCGCGGAGGAAGAGCTGGCCGTGCGTCTCGGCGGCACGTGGAGCGACGAGCTCAAGGCAAGGATCGCCGGCACCAGGCTCGAGGCTTCGGTGCCCACGATCCTCGAGTGGTACGGCGTCGAGGCGACGCCGGCTGTGGTCTCCGAGACGGCGACGTGGCTGCTGGACCGCATGGTCGAGCTGTTCAGGACCGAGGTGCGGGTGCTGCCCGGCGTGACCGAGCTGCTCGCCGCCCTGAGGCACGCTGAGGTCCCGATGGCTCTGGTGTCGTCGTCGTACCGCGTGCTCGTCGATGCCGTTCTCGCGCACGGGTTCGGGCCGTTCGCCGTGACCGTCGCGGGCGACGAAGTCTCGCACGGGAAACCACACCCCGAGCCCTACCTGCTGGCGTGTGAGCGGCTCGGCGTCCGTCCGCAGCAGTGCGTGGTGCTCGAGGACTCAGCGGCGGGCGTCGCGAGCGGCCGCGCCGCCGGCTGCGCGGTCGTCGCTGTCCCGAGCGTCGCAGGCGTCGTCATCGAGCCGGCCCGTCGCCGCCTCGTCCTGCCCTCGCTCGAGCAGCTCGACGTCGCGACCCTTCGTACCTTGGTCTCTTGATCAAGGTCCGGTCAGCAGGGCTCAGTCGAAGATGTCGGGGTTGTCCTTGCTGATCCGCTCCCAGATCGGCTGGAACTGGAACCAGCCGGCGAACTCGAAGCCGACCTGGCCGTAGGTGCCCTTGGCCTCGACCGGGTCGATCTGGATCGGCTTGGACCCGAGACCGGCGGAAGCGGCATAGGCGTTGAGCTGCGCCTGCGCGGTGCGCTCGAGAGTGAGGAACCACCACGCAGCGCTGTCGACCGTCTCGCCGACGGTCAGCATCCCGTGGTTGCGCAGGATCACGGCCTTGTTCTGACCCAGCGCGCGACCGATCCGCTCGCCCTCCTCCTTGTCGAGGACGACCCCGCGGTAGTCGGCGTAGGTGCCGATGTCCTCGAAGAACGCGCACGCGTCCTGCGTCAGCGCCTCGACCGTCATGTCGAGCGACGAGAAGGCCTTGCCGTAGGGCCCGTGCGCATGCGCGGCGGCGACCACGTCCGGCCGCGCGGCGTGCACCGCGCAGTGGATCGCGACGGCCGCGCCGTTTACGGCGCGGTCACCCTCGACGACCTCGCCCTCGTGGCTGACGCGCACCAGGTCGGACGACTTGATCATCGAGAAGTGCATGCCGAACGGGTTGACCCAGTACGAGTCCGGGAACTCCGGGTCGCGCACCGTGATGTGACCGGCGACGCCCTCGTCGAGGCCGGCCTTGGAGAACATCCGGAACGCCGCGGCGAGCTTCGCCTTGCGGTGCGCCCGCTCCTCCTCGACCGTGTCGAAGGTCTGCGGCAGCGGCATGAACAGCTGCTTGCCGACGGCGAAGCCGCTCGGGTCGGCCCCGTGGTCGACGGCTCCCGTGACCAGCTCGTTGGCGTGCTCGAGGGCCGGGTCTTCGGTGATGCTCATCGCGTGTGCCTCCTGAGGCTGGTCCGTCCCTCACCAGTGTGTACGACGGACCAGCCTCAGGTCGAGGGGCCTCAGGTGGAGGCCACGGCCTCCAGAACGTCCAGGCGGGCTGCCCGCCGGGCCGGGAGCGCGGCAGCGAGGATCCCGGCGAGCGCGGCGACGATGAGCACCTGCACGAGCCGGCCGTAGGGCAGCGTGAACTCGCTCACCCCCTGGTCGTGCAGCGCCCGCACCAGTGCCCACCCGAAAGCGACACCGACCCCGAGCCCGAGCAGAGCGCCGTAGACGGCGATCACGACGCTCTCGACCCGGATCATCCGGCGCAGCTGCCGCCGCTGGAGCCCGACAGCCCGGAGCAGTCCGAGCTCACGGGTCCGCTCGATCACGGACAGGGCCAGGGTGTTGATGATGCCGAGCACCGCGATCAGCACCGAGAGCACCAGGAGACCGGTGATGGCGTTGAGCAGCTTGTCGATCTGCTGCCCCTGCGACTTCACGAACTGCGCCTGGTCCTGCACCTCGATGTTGGGGAAGGGCTTGACGGCGGCGTCGACCAGAGCCCGGGTGTCTGCCGGCTTGGAGTCGGCGGTCGTCTTCACCGCGACCACGCCGAGCAGCTGCTCGGAGGTGTTGGCGTCGAAGGTCACACCCGAGACGAGGTAGTCGCCGGCGAACTGGTTGATGTCGTAGATCACCGCGACCTTGAGCGGGTGCAGGCCGGTACGCCGCCAGGTGACCGGCACGCTGTCACCCACCTTCCAGTGGTGGTCGGCGGCGGCCTTCTTGCTGATGGCGATGCCGGTCGACATGTCCGCGAAGCGGCCGGAGACAACGGCCAGCTTGAGCACGGCGGCGAGGGCCTCCGGCTCCACGCCCTGGATCGCTGTCGTGCCGGTGCCGATCTTCGCCTGGCCGAAGCGGAACGCCGCGACCGAGGCGATACCGGGCTTGCCCCGCAGGTCCTTCCCGACCTCTCCGCTGAACGGGGTGAAGTTCTCCGTGCGCAGGATGTAGTCGGCGCCGAGCGACGTGTCCACGATCTTCACGGTGCTGGACTTCAGCGACGCGCCGAGGACGCTGACGGCGGCGACGAGGGCAAGCCCGACCATGAGGGCGGCAGCGGTTGCCGAGGTGCGCCGGGGGCTTCGTACGGCGTTGCCCCGGCCGAGCTTGCCGGGGACCCCCATCTTCGCGAAGGGCCACCCGAGCACCGAGGTGACCGGCCGCGCGATCAGCGGCGAGAGCGTCGCGACGCCGAGGAAGCTGGCGGCCGCGCCGAGCCCGACGAGGTTCAGCTGGCCGTTGGACAGCCCCAGCGAGAGCAGCGCGACGCCCAGCAGGCTGAGAACGCTGCCCGCGAGGCCCCGACGTCGCAGGGAGCGGTCCTCTGCCGGCCCGGACTCCCGCAGCGCCTCGACCGGAGCCACCCGCGCTGCCTTGCGGGCCGGCAACAGCGCTGCGGCAGCGGTGACGCCGATGCCGACGACGAGCGAGGCGATGACGGTCCGCGTCGCGATGACGGTGTCACCGGACGGCAGGTCGATCCCGAGCGCACCGAGCAGGGCGCTCAGTCCCTTCGCGACCCCGATGCCCAGGACGAAGCCGAGCACGGAGCTGAACAGCCCCACGACGAGAGCCTCGACGAGCACCGAGACGGTGACCTGGCGGCGGCTGGCGCCGAGGGCCCGCATCAGCGCGAGCTCCCGGGTGCGCTGCGCGACGAGCATCGAGAACGTGTTGAAGATCAGGAAGCCGCCAACGAAGAGCGAGATCGCCGCGAAGACGAGCAGGGCGGTGCTGAAGAAGCCCAGTCCCTTCTTGATCTGCTTGCTGGCCTCGTCGACGGACTGCTGCTGGGTGACGGCCTCGAACCCTGTCGGCAGCACCGAGGAGACGCGCTTCGCGAGGTCCTTCTGCGAGACGCCGTCCTGGCTGGCGATCGCGAGGTCGGTGTAGGAGCCCGGGGTGCCGACGTACTTCTGCGCTGTCTCGATGTCGAACGCGGCGATGGTCGCACCGGCGAGGTTGTCGGTGCTGCCGAAGCCGACGATGCCCACGACCGTGAACTGACGCGCCGGGCCCTTCAGCAGGATCGTGACCCGGTCGCCGACGTGGTAGCCGGCCTTGCGCGCGGTGCCCGCGTCGATGACGACGTCGTCCGGTCCGGCCGGTGCGCGACCCTGCTTGAGGCGCAGCGCGCGCTGCGTGTCGGAAGGGGAGTAGTCGACCCCGAGCGTGGGGGCGCCGCCGGTGGTGACGGCCTTGCCCTTCTTGTCGACGGGTTGCGCGTAGCCCGACACCTCGCCGATCGCCTCGGCGACGCCGTCGACCTTCTTGACGGAGTCGAGGACGGACTGCGGCACCGGCTCGTTGCCGGACGTGTCGCCCCCATCGTTGCCGAGCCCGGACACACCGCGCACGTTGACGGCGGTGCCCTGGCTGACGGTGGCGAAGAGCTGGTCGAAGACCCGCCCCATGCTGTCGGTGAGCACGAAGGTGCCGCTGACGAAGGCGACGCCGAGTACGACGGCGACGCCGGACAGCAGCAGGCGCAGCTTGCGGGCGAGCAGGCTGCGAAGGGTGGCGCGCAGCATCAGACGGCCGTCTCGGTGATGACGTGGCCGGCCACGTCGAACTGCTTCATCCGGTCGAGAACGAGCTCTGGGGTCGGGTTGTCCATCTCGTCGACGACGAGTCCGTCCGCCAGGAAGACGACGCGACCTGCGTACGACGCCGCGACCGGGTCATGGGTGACCATGACGACGGTCTGGCCGAACTCCTCGACGCACCGCGCGAGGAAGCCCAGGACCTCGGCGCCCGCGCGCGAGTCGAGGTTTCCCGTCGGCTCGTCGGCGAAGACGACATCGGGACGCGTGACGAGAGCGCGGGCGCAGGCGACGCGCTGCTGCTGCCCGCCCGACAGCTCGGCGGGCCGGTGACTGAGCCGGTCGCCGAGCCCCACTGCTGCCACGACCTCGGCCATCCACGCGGCGTCGGGCTTGCGCCCTGCGATGGCCAGCGGCAGCGTGATGTTCTCCTCGGCCGTCAGCGTGGGCAGCAGGTTGTACTGCTGGAACACGAAGCCGACCCGGTCGCGGCGCAGCGCGGTGAGGGCCTTGTCGCCCATGGCCACGATCGACACGCCCCCGATCAGGACGTCACCCGAGTCGGTGCGGTCCAGCCCGGCGAGGCAATGCATCAAGGTGGACTTGCCGGACCCGGAGGGGCCCATGACGGCGCAGAACTGGCCGCGCGGGACCTCGAAGCTCACGCCGGCCAGTGCGGTGACGGCGGTCTCTGCCTTGCCATAGGACTTGCGGACATCGACGGCCCTGACCGCGGCGGTCTCGGCGGTGGGTGCTGAGCTCACGTGCGATCTCCTCAGTGGCATGCGGCGGCGACGCGACGGCGCGGCACCGGGGTCCAGCCTGCCGTGTCCGGCAAGGGCTTTGGCGCGGGTGATGGGCAAAGGGGTCATGCGCATCACGTTGGGCGCCCGAGCGCGTGGTGACATCAGGGGTTCGCCCTGACCAGACCCTTGCCAGACCCTGACTAGGTCGTCGCGACCCGCTGCTCGGGCAGGGGCTCGTCCGGGCCGGGGACGACCGCCGGGAAGGGCGGCGGTGTGCCCCCGAACTCCGGACAGAGCGCCTGGTGGTCGCACCAGTCGCACAGCTTGCTCTTACGCGGCCGGAAGTCCTGCAGCTGCGTGGCCTTCTCGATCGCCTCCCACAGCGCGAGGAGCTTGCGCTCGACGGCGAGCAGATCGGACTCGTCGGGGGAGTAGCGCAGGATCGCGCGGTCGGCGAGGTACATCAGCTGGAGCAGCTTCGGGATCGTCCCTGTCGTGCGCCACAGGACGAGGGCGTAGAACTTCATCTGGAACAGGGCCTTGCCCTCGAACGCCTCGCCGGGCGACTTCCCGCTCTTGTAGTCCACGACCCTGACGTCGCCGGACGGGGCCACGTCGAGCCGGTCGACGATCCCGCGCAGGCGCAGTCCGCCGGGGAGCACGACCTCGACGTACTGCTCGCGCTCGGCGACGAGCACCCGGCGCGGGTCCTCGAGGCTGAAGTAGCCCTGCAGCAGCTCCTCGGCGCTGCCCAGCCAGGCCGAGAGCGCGGCCTCGTCGGTGAACAGCGCCGCGACCTCGGGCTCGGCCTCGACGAGCGCGTCCCACTCCGGCCGCAGCAAGGCCCGGGCGGTCTCCGGGGTGCGCTCGGGGGCCGGCAGCTCGAAGAGCCGCTCGAGCACGGAGTGGATCACGGTCCCGCGGGTTGCCGCGGACGACGGCGCCTGCGGCAGGCGGTCGATCGTGCGGAAGCGGAACAGCAGCGGGCAGGTCATGAAGTCGCCGGCGCGCGAGGGGGACAGGGAGCCCACCACGGGGAGCGCGAGATCGACGGTCATGACAGGGACCGTACGACGGGGGTCGGACAGATCCGGGCAAGCGCGCCGACCTGTGGGCAGCCGGTCAGGACTTCTTCGCCACGGTGTTGCTGAGCGTGCCGAGCCCGTCGACGGTGAGCGACACCTCCTGGCCGGCCTTGAGCCACATGTCCAGGTCCTGCCCGGAGCCGCCGCCGAAGGTGCCGGAGCCGAGCACGTCCGTCGGCCACAGGTCCTCGTCGCGGGCGACCCACGCGAGCATCTCGGCGAAGCTCCAGCGCCGACCGGCCGTCGTACCGGTCGACCAGGTCCTGCCGTCGACCGTCACAGTCATCGAGTGGTCGTCATCGGGGGACCACTCGTCGGGCGTGACGATCCATGGGCCCAGCGTCGTCGCGAAGTCCCTCGCCTTCGCCGGGCCGAGCCAGCACGACAGCTCGTCCTCCTCGATGTCGCGGGCCGACCAGTCGTTCATGATCGTGTAGCCGAAGACGAACGCCTCCGCCTCGTCGGCCGGGACGTCGCGCCCACCACGGCCGACGACCGCGGCAACCTCACACGCGTAGTCGAGCTTGTCGGTGTACGACGGCCAGGGCGCCTCGTCGCCGGGTCCGATGATCGAGCGGCGGTTGCCCTTGTAGTAGACGGGGATGCGGTCCCAGGCTTCCGGCACGTCGGCGTCACGTCGCTTCGCGTCCCGTTCGGCGTGGTCGCGGAAGGCGACGAAGCTCCGCAGTGAGTTGGGCGTGCGCACCGGTGCGAGGAACGTCACCTCGTCGAGGCGGACCCAGCCCAGGCCGTCCTCGGGCGCGGACCGCACGAGGTCGGTGACGCGCTCCTGGATGGCGGGCGATGCCTCGATGAGGTCCACGAGGTCCGCGGGCGCCTCCGCGTCACGCGAGCGCGCCCAGGCGCCGACGTCGAGCACCCGGGACTCCTCACGGGCGCTGACCGCGCCGAGCCGGGCCGAGCCGCCCTGACCCGTTGTGAACGAGCACCAGCGCACGCGTCCCCACTCCTGTGCTGCCATGGTCGCCATCCGACCGGGGCCGATGGTCGCAGATGACGGAGGGGTTGCTGACCGGATTGGCAAGTGAGGGCGAGCAGGCAGCGGTGCTGTCGGCACTCGCCGGCGTGCGCAAGGGCGACCCGGTGGCGGCGATCGGCTGCGGCCGGATCACCGAGGCGTCCCTCGCGGCCGGCTGCGGGGTGCCCCTCGTCGACGCCGCTGCAGCCGCTGACGCGTCCGCCAAGGTGGTCGTGGTCGGGAAGGCGTACGACGTCCCGGGCGCCATCCGGCTGCTGGCCCCCGGCGGCCGGCTCGTCGCCATCGCGGCCGACAAGGGCGCGGCGGAGCGGGTCGCGTCGGGGGCGGGCCTGTCGCTACGGCACGTCGAGCGTCTCGGTGCCCAGGTCGCATGGTCGGCCGTACGCCCTGCAGGACCGTAGGCTTGCGGAGATGACCGGCGCCGGCGCACCCACCCCTCGCGGCGGTGTCCGGCTCGGGAGCGTGGTCGGCGTACCGGTGCTCATCGGACCGTCCTGGTTCCTGATGGCGGCGTTCCTCACCTTCTCCATCGGCCAGGCCCTCGTCGGGTCGATCGGCGCCGGGCAGGCCTATGTGGTCGGGGGGTCCTTCGCCGTTCTCCTCGGGCTGTCGGTGCTCCTGCACGAGATGGGGCACTGCTTCGTCGCGCGCGCCTTCGGGCTGCCGGTCCGACGCATCACCATCGGCTTCATGGCCGGCGCTACAGAGATCACCGAGCCGCCGCAGACCCCAGGACGGGAGTACGCCGTCGCCGTGGCGGGACCGATGGTCTCGCTGCTGCTGGCGGGTCTCGGCGTCGGCCTCCTGCCGCTGTTCGACCGCTCGAGCCTGACCGGGCGCGTCGTGGAGAACGTCGCGATCACCAACGGACTGATCGCTGCCTTCAACCTGCTGCCCGGGCTGCCGCTCGACGGGGGCCGGGTGCTGCGGGCGCTCATCTGGCGGGTCTGGGGCGACCCGGAACGCGCCACCTGGGCCGCTGCGTGGGCCGGCCGGGTCGTCGCGGTAGTCGTCGTCCCGTTGGTGCTCGTCGTGCTGCTGCCCTGGGCCGGCTACGGCGGCAACGGCTCGACCAACGTCATCTGGGCGGCGCTGATCGCGGCCTACATCTACTCGATGGCCACGGCCACCCTGAAGCGCTCGGAAGCGATGCGCCGGCTGCCCGCCGTATCCGTCGCGGCGCTGGCCCGGCCCGCCCTGCGGGTTCCGGCCGACATGCCGCTCGCCGAGGCGGTGCGCCGTGCCCAGGCGGCCAACATGCGCGGTCTCGTCGTCGTCGACGCGGCCGACCGGCTCGAGGCCGTGGTGAGCGAGGCTGCCGTGGTCGCCACCCCCGAGCAGCGACGGCCCTGGGTGACGGTCGGGATGCTCGCGAAGCGGCTCGAGCCCGGCCTGCTGCTCGACCCGTCACTGCGCGGCGAGGCGCTGCTCGACGCCATGCGCGCGCACCCGTCCGCGGAGTACGTCAGCGAGGACAAGGCCACCGGTGAGGTGCGCGTGCTGGTCTCCGACGACGTCGCGAAGGCGCTGACCGCATGACGACGGGTGCCGAGCGGCGCCGAGGTCCGCTTCAGGTGGGCGACCAGGTGCAGCTCACGGACCCGAAGGGGCGGATGCACACGATCACCCTCGAGGCCGGGAAGTCGTTCCACACCCACCGCGGCATCCTCGAGCACGATGCCCTGATCGGCGGCCCCGAGGGGGTCGTCGTGACGATCGGCGTGACGCAGTACCTCGCACTCCGCCCGTTGCTCTCGGACTTCGTCCTGTCGATGCCGCGCGGTGCGCAGGTCGTCTACCCCAAGGATGCGGGTCAGGTCGTGCAGATGGCCGACATCTTCCCCGGGGCGCACGTCGTCGAGGCCGGCGTCGGGTCGGGCGCCCTGTCAATGTCGCTGCTGCGGGCGGTGGGCGACACGGGGCGGCTGTCCTCGTACGAGCGCCGCGACGACTTCGCCACGATCGCGAAGGCCAACGTGGAGCGGTTCTTCGGCGGGCCGCACCCGGCGTGGACGGTCACGGTCGGCGATCTGCAGGACGCGCTGTCGGAGACCGACGTCGACCGCGTCGTGCTCGACATGCTCGCGCCCTGGGAGACCCTTGACGCGGTGGCGAAGGCGCTGCGACCTGGTGGGCTCGTGTGCTGCTACGTCGCCACGACGACGCAGCTCTCGACGACCGTCGAGGCGCTGCGGTCGCACGGCTGCTTCACCGAGCCGCAGTCGTGGGAGTCGCTGGTGCGCGGCTGGCACGTCGAGGGGCTCGCCGTCCGGCCCGAGCACCGGATGGTCGGGCACACGGGCTTCCTGTGCACGTCACGTCGCCTGGCCGACGGCGTCGAGCCGCCCCTGCGCCGACGTCGCCCGAGCAAGGGGATGGACGCGGAGGCGTCGGACGGGCCGACGACCCCCGCCGACGAGCCGTTCCGTCCCGACCTCCCCTAGCGCTTCGGGCCGCAGGAGGCCAGCGCCTGGTCGAAGAGCTTCTTCATCTCTGCCCGCTTCGCGTCGGCGGCTCGTGCCAGGAGGTCCTTCACCTGCTTCGCCATGGCGGCGCAGGCCTCCTTGCTGCTCCCCAGCTGGCCGCTGAACGTCTGGACGCCGCCGCTCGACGAGGTGGCCGTGCCCATGAGGTCGCTGACCTCACCGACCTGACCGGCCGGCGGGGGCTGCACGTCCACCGCCGTGCCGAAGTCGTCGAAGGTGAGCGTCAACGCCGCCCGCTGGACGCTGTCGAAGCTGTCGGTCGTCTCGAGCTTGCGGACCCGGTGCTGGTCGTCGACGGTGACGGTGACGAGCTGCGGCGACGTCGACCCGGACGCCGGGTCGAACACGTCGCCGCGCACCTTCAGGGCCAGGACGGTGCGGTCACCGACCTGCGTGCTCGTCTGCTCGGTCGCGTTCTTCGTCAGCAGCGCCAGCAGGCTGTTCGGATCGATCCGCTGGAACTCGCTCGCTGCAGCCGAGTCCTGGCTGACGTGGAGCCATGTCTTGCCCGGGATGCCGGGAGACCTGATCCACGTGTCCTTCCCGATGCCGCGCGTCTCGTAGTCCTGGCCCATGATCTGGCCCTTGAGCGCAAAGCGCTGGTGCTCGAAGTCGACCGGTCCGCTGACCGTGTACTTCCCCCCGGGGATCCCGACGGCGTCCTTGCCGCTGAGCCGGATCTCCATGGTGAGCCGGGCCGTCCGCGCAGCCCTGGTGGCGCTGGCAGCGGCAGCGACGGAGAGCTGCTCGTCGCCGCCGCGGTTGTGGAGCGACAGGGCGGAGACGAGGCCGGCGGTCAGCACGACGGCCATGACGCCGGCGAGCGCCGACATCCGGCGGGACTCGTACCGGCGAGCGCGGCGCGTCACGGCGCCGAGCCGATCCGGCGGGGACAGCGGCAGGTCGACCTCGCGGAGCAGGGTCACGACGCGGTCGTCGTCGTACATCGTCATGACCGGACCTCCAACGGCAGGGGCAGGGTGGACAGGGGATCGACGGCGCCCTCGAGGGTCCGCCGGAGCTTGGCGAGGCCGCGTGCGCTCTGGCTCTTCACGGTGCCGACGGAGCAGCCGAGCAGGCGGGCCACCTCGGCTTCGGCCAGGTCCTCGACATGACGCAGCACGACGGCGCGGCGCTCGCCGGGGGAGAGCCCCGCCAGCGCGCGGCGCAACCGGTCGCGCTCGTCGAGTGCGGCGTAGGGATCACGCCCCGGCAGGTCGGGTGGCGCCTCGGTCGGCCGCTCTCGATGCCAGAGCCGACGGCCGCGGGACACGTGGGTGTTGACCAGGACGCGACGGAGGTAGGCATCGACGTCGCCGGACTGCGCAACGCGGTCCCAGACCCGCGCCAGCTTGACCAGCGCGCTCTGCAGGAGGTCCTCCGCGTCGGCCGCGTTGCCGGTCAGCAGGTACGCCGTCCGCAGGTGCCGTCGGCTGCCGGCAGAGACGAACGCCCCGAAACCCGACTCGTCGCGCAAGGTGGCCCCCCATCCGCCGGTGCCAGTCTGGCCCCGCACCCCTGTCCACGCCCCGACCCCGCCCGGAGGTTGTCAGAGTTGCGGCAGTTTGTCCGCCGCGTGACGAGCGCGGCCTTTCGGCGGGTCGCGCGCAGCGTCCTTGGGTGCGTGGTGGCAGGCTGACGGCAGAACCGTTCGAGGGGCTTGCGCCGTACATAGGATGCGGACGACCCAGCGACGGGGGAGGTGGAGCAGATGGCCGGCACGCGCGGAGCAGACGCCGAGGGCTCTGACGAGTCGCGGGCGAAGCAGGTCAGCGAGCTGACCGCACAGGTCAGCTACCTCGAGGAAGAGGTCTCGGTCCTCCGCCGCAAGCTGACGGACTCACCGCGCGCGGTGCGCGCTCTCGAAGAGCGGCTCGCCGAGGCCCAGCAGTCCCTCGCCGGTGCGACCGGGCAGAACGACCGGCTCGTCGGGACCCTGCGCGAAGCGCGCGACCAGATCCTCGCGCTCAAGGAGGAAGTCGAGCGGCTCGCCCAGCCGCCGAGCGGTTACGGCATCTTCCTGGCGCGGCACGAGGACGGCACCGTCGACATCTTCACCGGTGGCCGCAAGCTGCGGGTCGTCGTCAGCCCCGACATCGACTCCGAGGCACTGCGTCGTGGCCAGGAGGTCATGCTCAACGAGGCGCTCAACGTCGTGAAGGCGCTGGAGTTCGAGCGCCAGGGCGACGTCGTCATGCTCAAGGAGATCCTGGAGGGCGGCGACCGCGCCCTGGTCATCGGGCACACCGACGAAGAGCGCGTCGTGATGATCGCGGAGAGCCTGCTCGACTCCCCGATCAAGGCCGGCGACTCGCTGCTGCTGGAGACGCGCAGCGGCTACGTCTACGAGCGCATCCCCAAGTCCGAGGTCGAGGAGCTCGTCCTCGAAGAGGTGCCCGACATCGACTACAGCGACATCGGCGGGCTCAGCGCCCAGATCGAGGCGATCCGCGACGCGGTCGAGCTGCCGTTCCTGCACAAGGAGCTGTTCAAGGAGCACCAGCTGCGGCCGCCGAAGGGCGTGCTGCTCTACGGGCCGCCCGGATGCGGCAAGACGCTGATCGCCAAGGCCGTTGCCAACTCGCTGGCGAAGAAGGTCGCGGAGGTCACCGGCAAGCCGGACGGGCGCGCGTTCTTCCTCAACATCAAGGGCCCGGAGCTCCTGAACAAGTACGTCGGCGAGACCGAGCGCCACATCCGGCTCATCTTCCAGCGGGCTCGGGAGAAGGCGTCCGAGGGCACGCCCGTCATCGTCTTCTTCGACGAGATGGACTCCATCTTCCGCACCCGCGGCTCGGGCGTCTCGAGTGACGTCGAGACGACGATCGTGCCGCAGCTGCTCTCGGAGATCGACGGCGTCGAGACCCTCGAGAACGTCGTGGTCATCGGCGCGTCCAACCGCGAGGACATGATCGACCCCGCGATTCTGCGGCCCGGCCGGCTGGACGTGAAGATCAAGATCGAGCGACCTGACGCCGAGGCGGCGCGCGACATCGTCTCGAAGTACATCACCACCGAGCTGCCGCTCCACGCCGACGACCTGGCCGAGCACGACGGCTCGCGCGAGGCGACCGTCGTCGCGATGATCCAGCGCACCGTCGAGCGGATCTACGACGAGGCGGAGGACAACCGCTTCCTCGAGGTGACCTACGCCAACGGCGACAAGGAGGTCCTGTACTTCAAGGACTTCAACTCCGGCGCCATGATCGAGAACATCGTCGCGCGGGCGAAGAAGATGGCGATCAAGGACTTCCTCGACAACGGCGGCAAGGGGATCCGGCTCAGCCACCTGATGACCGCCTGCATCGACGAGTTCAAGGAGAACGAGGACCTCCCCAACACGACCAACCCCGACGACTGGGCCCGGATCTCGGGCAAGAAGGGCGAGCGGATCGTCTACATCCGCACCCTGGTCACCAGCACGAAGGGATCGGAGACCGGCCGTTCCATCGACACGGTCGCGAACACGGGCCAGTACCTCTAGCGTCAGGCTGTGCCCCACATCGACCCGACGTGGCAGCTCGCCGCCCTCACGGCCGCCGTGCTGCTGCTCGTCGCCGTCGTACTCCGCATCATCGGCTGGTCCCGGGCCGCCGCGGCCGCCGGCGAGGTGACGGTTGTCGCGAGCCTCTACACCGCATGGCAGCTGATCGGCACGGTGACCCACCGCAACGTGGAGGGCGCGCAGTCCAACGCGCTCACCGTCTGGCACGCCGAGCAGGCGCTGCACCTGCCGAGCGAGCTGGCGATGCAGCAGGCGATGACACCGCATCCCTGGCTGGTGCAGCTGGCCAACGGCTACTACGTCTACGGCCACTTCAACCCGGTGATCCTGATGCTGGCGTGGGTGTTCCTGCGACACAGGTCGGCGTACCCGAGGGTGCGGCTGCTCCTCTGCCTGCTGACGGCGGTGGCCTTCGTCGTCCACTTCATCCCCGTCGCGCCGCCGCGGTTGATGCCGCAGCTCGGCTTCCGCGATGTCGCGCTGGAGTACGGCCAGTCGGTCTACGGCTCCTTCGGGGCCGGGATCCCGGGGCAGCTGCTGGCGATGCCGTCGCTGCACGTGGGCTGGGCCGTCCTGCTCGCCTACGTCGTCGTCACGACCGCGCGCAGCCGCTGGCGGTGGCTGGCCGTCGCCCACCCCCTGCTGATGTCGGTCGACGTCGCGGTCACCGCCAACCACTGGTGGGCAGACGGCTTCGTGTGCGCCATCCTGCTCGTCCTGTGCATCGCGGCGGAGCGCGCCGGGGTCCGCGTGGTCCGGTCGTTGCGGGTGCCGGCAGCGCTCGAACCGGCGCCCGCCTAGCAGGGATACGGCGGCGGCCGTCGAACGTGAAGCGCATGCGCTCGCTCCGTGCCGTCCTCCCGCTTGCCCTGATCGCCTGCGGCCTCGCCGTTCCTGCCGCACTGCCGGCTGCCGCGGCCGACATCGCCTACGACGTCGTGCAGGTCCCGACCGTCGGCGGCGCCCACATCCGCGTCGAGATCCAGCGGGACAAGCGGTTCGACGCCGCCAAGCAGCCGGTGATCCTGACCTACTCGCCGTACAGCAGCCTCGCCGAGCCGCAGACCGCGGCGGACGGCATCGCGTCGCGCTACAACCCGCTCGGGTACGCGCGAGCCGTTGCGGACGTCATCGGCACCCGCGGCTCGAGCGGCTGCTGGGACTACGGCGGCAAGGTCGAGCAGCAGTCCGGCGCGGACGTGGTGCGCTACCTGTCGAAGCTCTCGTGGTCCAACGGCAAGGTCGGTATGACAGGGGTCTCCTACGAAGGCACGACCGCCAACATGGTCGCTGCGCTCGGCGACAAGATCTCGGCGTCGACCAACGGCGGCCGTGGGCTCGCCGGGATCATCCCGGTCGCGAGCATCAGCCACTGGTACGGCTATGCGTACTACGACGGCGTTCGCTACGCCGGCAACTCGAAGAACCCGACCGACGAGGGCATCGACACGCCGCTCGGCTTCGACTTCGGGTTCGCCGGGACGCTGCCGGCCGACCCCACGAGCCCAGGCTGGGCTGAGGCCGCTCAGTCGCGCGCCGGCGAGTGCGGCAAGAGCGAGCACACGATGCAGGGATACTCGAAGAACCCCGACTACGGCCCGTTCTGGCAGGAGCGCGACTACCGCAAGGACGCCGCGAAGTTCCGCGTGCCGGTGCTCGTCGTGCACGGCTGGCAGGACTACAACGTCAAGCAGGACGAGGGCCTGTCGCTCTACGCCGACCTCCCGGTCGACGACCCCAAGACCGCCAAGGTCGAGGGCGTGCCGTTCAAGAAGATCTGGATGACGCAGTCGCAGCACGCTGACGGCAGCGGCCCCGGCTACCAGGAGCTCGTCGACAAGTTCTGGGCGCGCACCCTGAAGGGGGTGCACAACGGCATCGAGAGCCTGCCGGTCGCCAACAGCCTGGGCCGCAACGCTGCCGGCGCGACCAGGTTCATGGCGAGCACGAGCTGGCCGCCGGCGGGTACGACGTCGATGACGTTGAACCTCGACGCCGGCACGCTGCTCCGAGGGCGGCCGGCTCCCGAGACCAGCGAGTCCTACGTCGACCCGGGCGCGGTGACCGAGGAGGCGAGTCTGCGGCAGGCTGCATCGGGCAGCGGCGGCGCATGGCTGTTCCACCAGTCCGACGTGCTCAAGTCCGACGTCAGGGTCGCGGGCTCCGCCGTGCTGGACGCGGTCGTGAACGCCTCGACCCAGAGCCAGCAGCTCGATCCACTCCTCGTCGAGGTGGCGGCGGACGGGACCGTCTCTCTGGTCGAGCGCGGCTTCCTCAACCTCGACTACCGGGGCGGCCTCGCGAAGGCTGACCCGAAGTCCGGTTGGCTCAAGGCGAAGGTGACGTTCCTGCCGCAGGACTACACGTTCCACCAGGGCAGTCGCATCGGATTGATCCTGGAGAGCTCGAACACCGTGTGGGCGCTTCCAGGCTCCGCCGGGCAGATGACCTACGCCACCGGCCGGTCGGCGCAGTCTCCCGTCGGCACGCGGCTGGTCCTGCCCGTCGTCGGCCTGCGCGACGCTGGGACGCTGCTCGCGAAGTGAGCGACTTGCTGCCCATCTGATCGCGACGCACCTACGCTGATCGGGTGAGCGTTCGCCGGGTGATGGGCACGGAGACCGAGTACGGCGTCTCCGTGCCGGGTCAGGCCGGGATGAACCACATGGTGGCGTCCTCGCAGGTCGTCAACGGCTATGCCGGCGGCACGCCCGAGGGGCGGCTGCGCGACCGTCGTACGCGCTGGGACTTCGAGGAGGAGAACCCGCTCCGCGACGCCCGCGGGTTCGAGGTCGGGGTGGGGCTCAGCGACCACGGCGAGACCGATGACGACCTCGGGCTCGCCAACGTGATCCTCACCAACGGTGCGCGTCTCTACGTCGACCACGCACACCCCGAGTACTCCACCCCCGAGGTCACCAACCCGCGCGACTGCGTGATCTGGGACAAGGCCGGGGAGCGGGTGATGGCGCTGGCCGCGGAGCGGGCGCTGACGGTGCCGGGGACCGCGCCGATCCACCTCTACAAGAACAACACCGACGGCAAGGGCGCGTCATACGGCACGCACGAGAACTACCTGATGGCGCGGGCCACGTCGTTCGCGGAGATCGTGCGGCACCTCACGCCGTTCTTCGTGTCGAGGCAGGTCGTGACGGGCGCCGGACGGGTCGGGGTCGGCCAGGACGGTCGGGGTGAGGGCTTCCAGCTGTCGCAGCGGTCGGACTTCTTCGAGGTCGAGGTCGGTCTCGAGACGACGCTCAAGCGGCCGATCATCAACACCCGCGACGAGCCGCACGCGGATCCGGAGAAGTACCGCCGGCTGCACGTCATCATCGGCGACGCCAACCTCTCCGAGATCTCGACCTACCTCAAGGTCGGTACGACGTGTCTCGTGCTGTCGATGATCGAGGACAAGTGGCTGACCGACAACGGGGTCGACCTCGGGGTCGATGCGCCGGTCGCCTCGCTGCGGGCCGTTTCGCACGACGCGTCGCTCACGCAGCTGCTGACGCTGCGGGACGGCCGCAAGCTGACGGCGGTGCAGCTGCAGCTGGAGTACCTCGAGCAGGCCCGCAAGTACGTCGAGGACCGGCTCGGCGCTGACGTCGACGAGCAGACCAGCGATGTGCTGAGCCGGTGGGAGTCCGTGCTCGACCGGCTGTCCTCGGATCCGATGTCGCTGTCCGGAGAGCTCGACTGGGTGGCCAAGCTGTCGCTGCTCGAGGGCTACCGCGAGCGGGAAGGGCTGGGCTGGGACGCCGCGAAGCTGCACCTGGTGGATCTGCAGTACTCCGACGTGCGCCAGGACAAGGGGCTCTACAACCGGCTGGTGGCGCGCGGGTCGATGCAGACGCTGGTGTCGGCCGCCGAGGTCGATGCGGCCGTGACCAGCCCGCCCGAGGACACCCGGGCCTATTTCCGCGGTCGCTGCCTGCAGAAGTTCCCGACCGAGGTGGCGGCGGCGTCCTGGGACTCGGTCATCTTCGACGTCGGCCGCGAGTCGCTGCAGCGGGTGCCCACGCTCGAGCCCCTGCGCGGCACGAAGGCGCACGTCGGCGAGCTGCTCGACACCTGCGACAGCGCGCTCGAGCTCGTCGACACCCTCGGCGGCCGTCGGTAGCGGCTCAGGCGCGGCGGAGCCTGTCCAGGGCCGCCCGCATCTTCTCCGCCCTCTTCTGGGCATCCTCGACGGCCTTCGTGGCCTGCTCGGTGCGGTGCCGCGCCTTGCGGGCCTGCTGCTCGGCGGCAGCGCGCCGCTCGCGCGCCTCCCGCAGCGCTTCCTCAGCGGCGGTGACGTCGTCCGCGGCCTGCTGCTCGGCGGCCTCGGCCGCGTCCTGCGCGTCCTGAGAGCTCTGGCAGCTCCGGACGGCGTCGTCGAGCAGACCCGCGGCCTCCTGGGCGCGGGCATCGGCCGCCGCGATGTCCTTGCCTCGGTCGGGCTTGGGGGCGGCGGCCGACGCGCCCGCGGGTTTGGCGGGGGGCTTCGCGAGAGGCGTGCGGCTGCTGGGGCGGGTGGGGCCGACGGCGACGGCGCCCTCGAGGTCGACAGCGCCGAAGCCGGCGTAGGAGAGCGGACGCGTCAGGCGACCCGACCGAACGGCATCGGCCGAGTCGGGATCA
>JAODNA010000201.1 GCA_025465135.1 Frankiales bacterium
GCCCTGACCGCCGCCTCGCGGCGTCTTCGCGGGCGGCGTCACGCCGGGAGGTACGACCTTGGGGGGCGTGACCGAGGTGGCGCACACCTTCGTCCGAAGCCGGGGACCGGAGACCTGCATGCTGGCGTAGGTGCCGTCGGTCTCCTTGATGCCCGCCTGGGCGGGCCAGGTGAGGAGCATCCGGCCGCAGGAGTCCATCGCGATGCCGTTGACGTCGGTGGACCGCCCGCAGGCGAAGCCGTTGAGCGTGGCGGTGGTGCCCTGCATGCAGGCACCCATCAGCTCGCTGGCGGTGCCCTTCTCCGTGACGACGTTCGACAGGGTGGTGGTGCGGACGTGCGGCGTCGCGGACAGGGCGTCCGTCACCACGGCGGCCTGGGACACCCAGGTCTTGTCGGCGAGCCCGTGGTACCAGGCGAGCCCGATCCGTCCGGCCGACCCGGCAACGATGTGCGGGAGGATGTTGCCCGTGCCGCCGGACGCCGCGATGGTCAGCGGCGCGGACCAGGTCTTGAGGTCCTTCGAGTGCACGACCTTGATGGCCGCCCCGTCGTAGTCCGGGTAGTCGTGCAGCGACTCCGGGTAGGACACGTAGTAGGTGCCGTCGTCGCCCACGGCGCCCGGCGCGAGCTGCATGCCGGTGATGCGGCCCTTGGCCGTGTCGTCGACGGCGAGTGACGGTGTCCAGGCGCCGAGCGTCTCGGTCTTGTCGACGTCGGCACTGACCACCCAGACCCGGTTGGCCGCGACGACGTTGATCTCGACGGGGTTCGCGGCGCACCCGCCGACGGGCGAGGACCGGCTGCCGAACACGACGGACACCTTGCCGCTCTTCTGGTTGACGAAGATGTTGGAGGGCCCGCCGGAGTCGGCGCACTGCAGGTCGAGGTAGTCCTGCTGCGGTGGCGTGGCGACCGGGACCGGGACGCCGAACGACTTGCCGCCGTCGTGCGAGGTCGCGACGAACATGTTGTGCTGCCCCAGCCCGCTGAGCAGGTTGTGGAAGAGCATGTAGACCCGCGGTCCGGGCTCGTCGCCCACGCGGGGGCCGACCGCGAACCACTGGCGGTCGGTGTCGGCGTACGTCGTCCCCTGCGACCGCACCCAGGTCTTGCCCTGGTCGTCGCTGTAGTGCGTGATGAAGTTGATGCCCGCGAAGTCGAGCTCGCTCGTGAGCACCCGCCCGTTCGGCATGACGACGACGTCGACGTCCGTGGTCGGGCTGGTCTGGTTGCCGGGCCTCGTCACGGTCTTCCAGGCGAGGCCGTCGGTCGAGCGGTAGACCGACTCGTCGCCGTTCTTGGCGTTGGTCGTGATCCAGTGCACGCCCTGGTCGCTGATCGCGGCGCGCGGTTCGGACGAGCCGCTGCTGCCGGCGAGCATCGTCGTCGCGAAGACCGGAGCGGGCGTGGCCGCGGCTCGGGCCCCGAGCGCAGGGACGGCGAGGAGCGGGAGGGCGAGGAGGGCGGCTGGGAGGCGGCGCATGGGCCGCACGGTACGCCTATGCCCCTTGTGTCATGCGCCCGCAGCGCCCTGCTTGGGAGCAGTGCGCCTGACACTGCGCAAGGGTCACGCAACCGGTCTGCGCTGTGTCATGCGTCCGCAGCGCAGGTCTCGGCTTTCCTGCGCATGACGCTGGAGGTGCTTTCCTCGTTCAGATCATCCGCACAGGAGCTCAAGGAGGAGCTATTGGGGAGATGCATGCTGTCGCAGCCATCCTCGGAGGTGTCGCCTTCACCTGGCCAGGTCTGGTGCTGTTCCTGCGGAGCAGGGCCGGCATCCTGCTCGTCGCCTACCTCACGCGACGCCCGAGGACGAACGAGGAGCTCGTTCGGCTGCTCGAGGCGTCGCGTGCTCGAGGACGCGAGGTAGCGGAGAGCGACTCGCGGGCGGCGTAGCTGTGGACGGAGGCGTTGTCCACAGATGGCTCTGCGAACGGGGGCGCGAAAGCAGTTGTCTCTGGCGGTGCCCACCCACTCGCTCGAGGTCACCCGCTGGCTTCGCTTGGCCACCGAGGCGGCTGCCGATCAGGAGCAGGTCGCGGCCCGCAGGGCCCTCTACGCCGCGGGGGTGCCTCGCTGGCTCATCACCCGCGAGGTCCGACTCGGACGGTGGCAGACCCAGGGATCCCAGTGCGTCGTGCTGCACAACGGGCCATTGCCGCTCAGGGCTCGATGGTGGGTCGCCGTGCTGGAGATGGGCCCCTCCGCGGCCCTCGACGGCGTCACGGGAATGCAGGCGGCGGGCGTCGCGGCGCTCACCGACGATGACGTCCACGTCAGCGTGCCAAGGGGCGCGCGGCGGCGGCGGCTTGCTGGCGTCGTCGTGCACGAGACCCGCAAGCACCGGGCAGAGGACGTCGTGCGGGTCGGGATCCCGCGCATGCCACCGCATGTGGCCGCGGTCCACGCGGCGCTGTGGTCGAGGACCGAGCGGCAGGCGCTGTTCATGGTGACGCTCGTCGTGCAGCAGAGGTTGGCGACGACCTCCCAGCTCCTTGAGGTCCTGCGTCGCGTGCGGCGCAGCCGGTGGCGCAAGCCCGTGCTGGCCATGCTCGCCGAGCTCGACGCCGGGATCGGTTCGCTCAACGAGCTCGACGTCGCCCGGGCCATGCGAGCCCGGAGCCTTCCGGAACCCGACCGGCAAGTCGTGCGAAGGAGGTCGAACGGCAAGGAGTACCTGGATGCCCGCTTCACCAAGTACCGGATCGTGCTCGAGATCGATGGTGAGCAGCACGAGCTGCCGTGGCAGCAGCTCATCGACCTGCTGCGTGATCTCGCTACCGCTACGTCGGACGAGACGCCGCTCAGGATCTCCGTCGCGGCCTGGCACGCCGGTCGCGAGCAGATCCTCGACGCCCTCGAGGGCCTGTTCCGCGCACGTGGCTGGCGTCCCGAAGCTGCCTGACCCGGCACACAGTGTCAGGCGCCCGGCCCCCGAGCGGTGCGCTGGCGGCGCATGACACAACGGGTCAGGGTCAGGAGGAGGGGCGGGAGCCGATCGTCACAGGGGTCGGGCCGGCGTCGGCCTCGGCGGGGCTG
>JAODNA010000021.1 GCA_025465135.1 Frankiales bacterium
ACCTCGAGGCGGCGGAGGAGATCGCCCGGCAGCTCCGGCTGCGCGACCTCGGCGGGATCATCGTCGTCGACTTCATCGACATGGTGCTCGAGTCCAACCGCGACCTCGTCGTACGACGGCTCGTCGAGTGCCTGGGCCGTGACCGCACGAAGCACCAGGTCGCCGAGGTCACGTCGCTCGGGCTCGTGCAGATGACCCGCAAGCGGGTCGGCCAGGGGCTGCTCGAGTCGTTCAGCGAGCCGTGCGAGGTCTGCAACGGCCGCGGCGTGATCGTGCACAGCGAGCCGGTCGACGAGAAGAAGCAGGCTCGGGCCGAGCGGTTCGACGACCGCCCGCGCAGCGAGCGCGGCGGCCGTGACCGTGGCGGCCGCGGGGGCGAGGACAAGGCGACCGACAAGGCGACCGACAAGGCGACCGACAAGCCCGCGGACAAGCCGGCCGACAAGCCCGTGACCACGTCGGAGGACGGCGACACCCCGGCCCCGAAGAAGCGCAGCCGAGGCGGTCGCGGTCGTGGCGGTCGCTCCGAGGGCGCCCCGCCGGCGGATGCCTCGACCGACCCGGTCACCGCGTCGGTGGGCGACGTCGACCCCTCCACCGCCGTCGTACAGGCGCCCGACCCGACGCCGGAACTGGCCGAGCAGCCGCCGACCGCGCTCGAGGACCAGCCCGTCGTCCCCGAGGCGCTCGTGGCCGAGGAGCCCACCGAGGTCGTCCAGCCGGCCGACGCGGCGGGCCCCAAGCGCCGCCGCCGCGCCACCAGCCGCCCCGCGGGCCCCCCGACCGTCAGCGTCTGACCCGCCACCCTCCCCGATGATCAACGCTGCAGGAAGCACCGCGAGGGCATCCGCCGCCCACGGTGCGTCATGCGGCGTTGATCACGGGGGTGGGCGCGAGTTCGACGGGCGCCGGGAGGGTCCGGTAGGCTGACTCCCGTTGCGGCTGCGCGCTGCGCCCTGCGACCCCCTGATCGATCAACGAGGAGCCCCACCGTGTACGCCATCGTCAAGACCGGCGGCAAGCAGTACAAGGTCGCCGTCGGTGACGTCGTCGAGGTCGAGAAGCTGGCCGGCGACGCCGGTGCGACCATCAGCCTCCCGGCGCTCCTCGTCGTCGACGGCACTGACGTCACCAGCGACGCCAAGGCGCTCGCCGGCGTCACGGTGACCGGTGAGGTCGTGGCCCAGACCAAGGGCCCGAAGCTGACGATGATGTCCTACAAGAACAAGACCGGTTACAAGCGCCGCATGGGTCACCGCCAGTCGCTGACGCAGGTCCGCGTGACCGGGATCGACACCGCGAAGCAGACGAAGGCCGCCGCTCCCGCCGCGGACGCTTCCGACTCGAAGGGCGCCGAGTAATGGCTCACAAGAAGGGCGCGAGCTCCTCGCGCAACGGCCGCGACTCCAACGCGCAGTTCCTCGGCGTGAAGCGCTTCGGTGGCCAGGTCGTGAAGGCCGGCGAGATCATCGTCCGCCAGCGCGGCACCCACTTCCACCCCGGCGACAACGTCGGCCGCGGCGGTGACGACACGCTGTTCGCCCTCGCGCCGGGTGCCGTCAAGTTCGGCAGGAAGCGCGACCGCAAGACCGTCAACATCGTCCCGGTCGCCTAGACCGGAGCACTTCACGACAGGGCGGGCCGGCATGCCGGACCCGCCCTTCGTGCTTTCGAGAGGCCTGTTGTGACCAGTTTCGTCGACCGCGTCGTGCTGCACGTCGCTGCCGGCGACGGCGGCCACGGGTGCAGCAGCGTGCGGCGGGAGAAGTTCAAGCCGCTCGGCGGTCCCGATGGCGCCGACGGCGGCAACGGGGGCGACGTCGTACTCGTCGTCCACCACAACACCACCACCCTGCTCGACTACCACTACCACCCGCACCAGAAGGCCGGCAGCGGCAAGTTCGGCATGGGCGACATGCGGTCCGGGGCGACCGGCGCGACGCTCGAGCTGCCCGTCCCCAACGGCACGGTCGTGTACGACGAACAGGGCAACCAGCTGGCTGACCTCGTCGGGGAAGGAACCCGCTACGTCGTCGCCCAAGGCGGCCGCGGCGGGCTCGGCAACGCAAGCCTCGCCAACAGCAAGCGCAAGGCACCAGGGTTCGCGCTGCTCGGCGAGCCCGGTGACAAGAAGGACGTCGTTCTCGAGCTGAAGTCGGTCGCCGACGCGGCGCTCGTCGGCTTCCCCAGCGCGGGCAAGTCGAGCCTCATCGCCGCGGTGTCCGCCGCGCGGCCGAAGATCGCCGACTACCCGTTCACCACCCTGGTGCCCAACCTCGGTGTCGTCGAGGCTGGCGGCACGACGTTCACCGTGGCCGACGTACCGGGACTCATCCCGGGGGCATCGCAGGGCAAGGGACTCGGGCTGGAGTTCCTGCGCCATGTCGAGCGCTGCTCGGTGCTCGTGCACGTCATCGACTGCGCGACCGAGGAGCCGGGCCGCGACCCGCTCACCGACCTCGACGTCATCGAGGCCGAGCTGGAGCAGTACAAGACCTCGCTGTCGGACCGGCCGCGCCTCGTCGTGCTCAACAAGGTCGACGTGCCGGCCGCGCGCGAGCTCGCCGACCTGGTGCGTCCCGACCTCGAGGAGCGTGGGTTGCGGGTGTTCACCATCTCGGCCGCGACCCGGGAGGGGCTGCGCGAGCTCTCGTTCGCCCTCGCGGAGACCGTCGCCGCGCACCGCGCCGCCCAGCCGATCGAGGAGGCCACCCGCATCGTCCTGCGGCCGACCGCGGTCGACGACCTCGGCTTCACCGTGACGAAGCAGGGCGACGGCTTCCTCGTCCGCGGCAGCAAGCCCGAGCGCTGGGTCGTCCAGACCGACTTCTCCAACGACGAAGCTGTCGGCTACCTCGCCGACCGCCTGGCCCGGCTCGGTGTCGAGAAGGCCCTGGCTGCCGCGGGGGCCACCCCCGGCAGCGAGGTCACCATCGGTGACGTGTCGTTCGACTGGGAGCCGACGGAGATGGAGGAGTTCGCCTCCGGCATGCGCGGTCAGGACGCCCGCTTCGAGAACGACGACCGCGTCGGTGCTGCCGAGCGTCGGCTGCAGAAGGACCTGCGCCGCGCCGAGCGGATGGGACTCGACAAGGACGAGCTGCTCGCGAAGCTCGACGACCAATGAGGGAGCCGGCTGCGGAGCGAAGGCCAGGGCGGCAATGACGCGCGAGGCCGTCGCTGCCGCGAAGCGGCTCGTCGTCAAGATCGGATCGTCCTCGCTGACCACCGCGGCCGGCGGTCTCGACGGCGCCCGCCTGGACGCCCTCGTCGACGCGCTCGCTGCTCGCGGTGGGGAGCTGGTCGTCGTCTCCTCCGGCGCCATCGCTGCGGGGCTCGCTCCGCTGGGTCTGGCCAAGCGCCCCCGCGACCTCGCGACCCAGCAGGCGGCCGCGTCCGTCGGCCAGTCGCTGCTCGTGCAGCGCTACGCCACCGCGTTCGCGCGCCACACCCGTACGGTCGGGCAGGTGCTGCTCACTGCCGACGACGTCGTACGCCGCTCGCACTACCGCAACGCGCAGACGACGCTGGAGCGGCTGATCGCGCTCGGCGTCGTACCGATCGTCAACGAGAACGACGCCGTCGCGACCGAGGAGATCCGGTTCGGCGACAACGACCGTCTCGCCGCGCTGGTCGCACATCTCGTCCGGGCGGATGCGCTCGTCCTGCTCTCCGACGTCGACGGCCTGTACGACGGCGACCCGCGCAAGGAGGGCTCCCGCCTCGTCACGGAGGTGACCGGGCCGACCGACCTGGAGGGAGTGTCGATCGGCAGCACCGGCTCCACCCTCGGCAGCGGCGGGATGGCCAGCAAGGTCGATGCGGCCGCGCTCGCGACCACGGCCGGCGTACCCGTGCTCCTTGCCGCGGCCACGTCGGCGGCCGATGCACTGCGCGGGGAGGGCGGCACGCTGTTCGCCCCCACCGGAACGCGCAGCAGCGGCCGGCTGCTCTGGCTCGCACACGCGTCGACCCCGCGGGGGCGGCTCATCCTCGACCCCGGTGCCGTCGCCGCTGTCGTCGAGCGCCGGCTGTCCCTCCTGCCCGCGGGGGTCACCGCCGTGGACGGCGAGTTCGGTGCCGGCGACCCGGTGGAGCTCGTCGGCCCTGACGGGGTGGCGGTCGCCCGCGGGCTGGTGGCCTACGACGCGGCGGAGCTGCCCGCCATGCTCGGCCGCTCGACCCGCGAGCTCGGTCTGCGCGAGGTCGTCCACCGCGACGACATCGTCCTGCTCTGAGCCGCCGGCCGCCGTACGCTGGGCCCATGGGCATTGCCGACGAGGTGCGGGCGGTCGCGGAGCGGGCGCGCGTCGCGGCGGCCGGACTCGCGCCGCTGCCGCGCAAGACCAAGGACGCTGCGCTGCTGGCCATGGCCGATGCGCTCGAGGCGGCGTCGGACCGGATCCTGGCGGCCAACGCTGACGACGTGTCGGCCGGTCGCGAGGCCGGTACGTCGGAGGCGCTGCTCGACCGGCTCTCCCTCGACGCCGGTCGGGTCACCGCCATGGCCGACGGGCTGCGGCACGTCGCGACGCTGCCCGACCCGGTCGGCGAGGTCGTCAGGGGCAGCACTCTGCCCAACGGGCTCGAGCTGCGGCAGGTGCGTGTGCCACTCGGGGTCGTCGGCATCGTCTACGAGGCAAGGCCCAACGTCACCGCCGACGCGGCCGGCCTGTGCGTCAAGAGCGGCAACGCCGTGCTGCTGCGTGGCTCGGCGAGCGCCTACCGCTCCAACACCGTGCTCGTCGACGTCCTCGCCGACGCCGCAGCATCCGCGGGCCTTCCCCAGGACGTGATCCAGCTCGTCCCCGGAACCGACCGCGACAGCGTCCAGGCGCTGATGGACGCGCGCGGCCTTGTCGACGTGCTGATCCCCCGCGGCGGCGCCGGCCTCATCGACGCCGTCGTCAACGGCTCGAAGGTGCCGGTCATCGAGACCGGAGTCGGCAACTGCACGGTCTACGTCGACAGGCATGCCGACCTCGACAAGGCCGTCGCCATCATCGTTGACGCGAAGACCACGCGCCCGTCCGTGTGCAACGCCGCCGAGACCCTGCTCGTGCACGAGGCCGTGGCCGCCGACTTTCTCCCGATGGCCGTGAAAGCCCTGCAGGACAAGGGCGTGACGCTTCACACCGACGAGCGGGCCAAGCAGTACGACGACAGCTCGGTGCCTGTGACGGATGAGGACTGGGCCGCCGAGTACCTCTCGCTCGACCTCGCCGTCGGGGTGGTCGACTCGCTCGAGGAGGCCGTCGCGCACATCCGGCGCTGGGGGAGCGGTCACACCGAGGCGATCGTCACGCGCGACGTCGACGAGGCGAGACGCTTCATCCGGTCGCTCGACAGCGCTGCCGTCATGGTCAACGCATCGACGCGCTTCACCGACGGCGGCGAGTTCGGCTTCGGCGCGGAGATCGGCATCTCGACGCAGAAGCTGCACGCCCGCGGTCCGATGGGACTGCCGGAGCTCACGAGCACGACCTACGTCGTCACCGGCGACGGCCACGTGCGGGGCTAGTGCGAGTTGGCTGTCCCTGATTCTGAGCCCTCGTCCGCGATGTGGCCGATGATCGCTGCGTAGTCGTCACCCGCGTGCCCGGCATCGATGGTGCGCAGCGCTGCCGACAGCGCCGCTGAGGTGACCTCGAGGTCGGCGTCGCGCGTGGCGTTGATCGCCAGCGTGAGGTCCTTGGCCAGCAGGTCGACCGAGAAGCGCGTGGCCGAGAAGTCGCCGTCCTCGATCAGGGCGCGCTTCTGCTTCACCGTGAAGCCGTAGGCGCCCTGCTCGAGCACGTCGAGGACGACGTCGCGGTCGAGCCCGAGCTCGGTGGCCATGCGCAGCGCCTCGCCGAGTCCGGCGGCGAGGACGCCGAGGCCCTGGTTGACCACGAGCTTGAGTGCGCTGCCGCTGCCGACCGGCCCGATCCGCCGTACCTTCGCCGGGTCACCCCAGAGCTGAAGCAGCTGCTGGGCGTGCTCCCAGTCGGCTTCCTCGGCGCCGCCGAGCACGCCCAGGGTGCCTGCGGTGGCCGGCTCGATCGAGCCCGCGACAGGAGCGTCGACGTAGCGCGCACCCTTCGACGCGGCGATCCGGGCGAACTCCCGCGCCGCGTCCGGGCCGATCGTCGTGCTGTCGATGATCAACAGGCCCTGACGGGCCACGTCAGGCAGCACCTCGCGGACGCTCTCGGGTCCGAACAGCATGAGGACCGCCGCGTCGGCGCCCTCCGCCGCGGCGGCGGGGGACGACGCCTCCTGTGCGCCCGCCGCGACCAGGTCGTCCGCCTTCCCAGGCGTGCGGTTCCAGACGACGAGGTCGTGGCCGGCGTCGAGAACGTGCTTGGCCATCGCCGCACCCATGCGGCCAAGTCCGAGGAAGGCGACTCTCATACCGCCAACCTATGTCCCATTTCGGGTCAGGTCTTGAGGTCCAGCAGGCCGAACGTCGACCCGTGGGGGTCCTGCACGACCGAGAACCGGCCGCCGGGGAAGTCCATGATCGGGACGAGGACGGTGCCCCCGAGGCCGGCAGCCTGCTTCGCCTTCGCCTCCGGGTCGGAGGCCGCGAAGTACGGCATCCAGTACGACGGCACCTCGGCGGGGACCATCTCCGGCATGTCCATGCACCCCGCGACGGACGTCTCGCCGAGCTGGAACTCGGTGTAGCCCTCCTGGACCTTCGGCTCCCAGCCGAAGACCGAGCTGTAGAAGGGCTTCGCCTTCGCCTGGTCGCGACTCGACAGCTCGGTCCAGGCGAACGTGCCCTCCTCGGAGACCGTCTCCGCGCCGATGTGGTCGCCCGGCTGCCAGGCACCGAAGAAGGCGCCGTCCGGGGCGGAGTAGATCGCCATCCGGCCGAGCGTCCCGACGTCCATCGGCGGTGCGTGCACCGTGCCGCCGTTCTCGCCCACGAGCGCGGTCGTCTTGTCGGCATCGTCGGTGCAGACGTAGCTGGTCCAGACGGGCGGCTGCCCCTCCTGCATCAGCGGCATCAGGCCGGCGACCTTGCGGCCGTCCTTGGAGAAGTTGGTGTAGCCGCCGAACTCGGCCGGGCCCTTCTCGGCAGTCCAGCCGAACAGGCCGCTGTAGAAGGCGATGGAGGCATCGAGATCGGGTGTCCCGAGGTCGATCCAGATGGGCTCACCGGGCAGGTAACTCGTCTTGTTGGTCATGACACGGACGCTAGACCCAGGGCCCGACAGAAGACAGGGGGGCGACCTGAACGCCGCGTGCACGCCGCCGTACGGCAGAATGGCGTTCGGTTTTCGTCCTAGGAGCGCTCGTGCTGCAGCCCCAGTTCGCCTCCGTCGCCGACGTGAAGGAGCGGCTCAGCGCCGCCGGCTACCTCACCGACGACGCGATCGCGACGACCGTCTTCCTCGCCGACCGGCTCGGCAAGCCGCTCCTCATCGAGGGTCCCGCCGGTGTCGGGAAGACCGAGCTCGCCAAGTCCGTCGCCACCGCCATCGGCGCGGAGCTGATCCGGCTGCAGTGCTACGAAGGTCTCGACGAGGCCCGCGCGCTCTACGAGTGGAACTACAAGAAGCAGCTGCTGCGCATCCAGGCGAGCAAGGACGACGACAGCTGGGACGAGATCCACGACGACGTCTTCGCCGAGGAGTTCCTGCTCAGCCGTCCGCTGCTCACCGCGATCCGCCGCACCGAGCCGACCGTTCTTCTCATCGACGAGACCGACAAGGCCGACGTCGAGGTCGAGGGTCTGCTCCTCGAGGTGCTCAGCGACTTCCAGATCACGATCCCCGAGCTCGGCACGATCACGGCAACGCGCCGGCCGCTCGTCTTCCTCACGTCAAACGCGACCCGCGAGCTGTCGGAGGCCCTGAAGCGCCGTTGCCTCTACCTGCACCTCGACTACCCCGACGCCGAGCGCGAGAAGGCGATCGTCCTCTCGCGGGTGCCCGAGGTCGCGGAGCAACTCGCGGGCCAGCTCGTCAACACGGTGCGCGCGCTGCGTGCGCTCGAGCTGAAGAAGTCGCCGTCGATCGCCGAGTCCATCGACTGGGCCCGGACCCTGGTCGCGCTCGGCCTCGACACCCTCGACGAGCAGGCCGTCAAGGACACCCTCGGCGTCGTCCTCAAGCACGCCAGCGACCACGAGCGGGCGGCCACCCAGCTGAAGCTCAACTAGATGAGCGGCCTGCTCGAGCGCGAGATCGCCTTCCTCGACGCGTTGCGCGTTGCCGGGATCCAGGTCTCGCTCGCCGAGGTGCTCGACTCGACCCGCGCGATGGGCGCCATCGACCTGATGGACCGCGAGTCGCTCCGGCACGCGTTCGCGGCCTGCGTGCTCAAGCGCCCGGCGCACCGTACGACGTTCGACACGCTCTTCGACCTGTGGTTCCCGCCGGCGATCGGCGACAGCGTCGCGGGGGAGTTCGATGCGGATGGCGAGCTGCTTGAGCTGACCGACGGCGACGGCGAGCCGCCCGACGCGAGCGTGCTGCGCGACCTGCTCCGCCAGCTCCTCCTCGACGGCGACGAGGACAAGCTGCGGCGGTTCGCACGAGCCGTGGTCAACGACCTCGGGCGTGCCGACAGCCAGCCCGGACGGCAGTCGTGGTTCTCCTACCGGGTCCTGCGCCAGCTGTCGCCCGAGACGCTGATGGCGTCACTGCTCGAGGCGCTGCTCGCCGGGCAGGAGCGTGGCGGTCTGGCCGAACGGGTCGCGCGGCAGACGATCAACGAGCGGATCCGGCAGTTCCAGGAGATGGTCGAGTCAGAGGTACGACGGCGCCTGGCCGAGGACCGCGGGGTCGAGCAGGTCAGCAAGAACGCCGTGCAGCCGCTCGCCGAGCAGGTCGACTTCCTGCGTGCGAGTCGCGACGACATGGCCGAGCTGCGACGGCAGGTGTTCCCACTCGCGCGCCGGCTCGCGACCCGGCTCACCGCGAGACGGCGCCTCGGTCGTAGCGGCCGCCTCGACTTCCGGCGTACCGTCCGGGCCTCTCTCGGGACCGGCGGCGTCCCGATCGTCACGCACCACCGGCCGCACAAGCCGCACAAGCCGGAGCTCACGGTGCTGTGCGACGTCAGCGGGTCGGTCGCGGGCTTCGCGCACTTCACCCTGATGCTTGCCTACGCGCTGCGCGAGCAGTTCACGAAGGTGCGCGCGTTCGCGTTCATCGACACGTGCGACGAGGTGACGCGCTTCTTCACACCCGGCGGTGATGTCGCCGACGCCCTCGCGAAGATGTCGTCCGAGGCGCAGCTGGTGTGGTTCGACGGGCACAGTGACTACGGCCACTCGATCGAGACGTTCGCGGAGAAGTACCCCGACGCGGTCGGACCCCGAACCTCGCTGCTGATCCTCGGCGACGCCCGCAACAACTACCGCGCGACCGGCCAGCAGACCCTGCGCCAGCTGGTGCAGCGGGCCCGGCACGCCTACTGGCTCAACCCGGAGCCGGCGGCCTACTGGGGGAGCGGCGACAGCGCAAGCTCGCAGTACGCCGACGTGATCGAGATGGTCGAGGTCCGCAACGCCGTGCAGCTCGAGGACTTCGTCCAGCGCCTCCTGCCCCAGTAACCGGCTCCGCCGCGAACCGAATCGGCGGATGCTGCGTCCTATGGGTGTGGATGACCTGGACGAGTGGCTGAAGCGGGACTACGCCAAGGCGTACCGCACGGCGTGCCTGGTGCTGCGCAACGCCGACGACGCCGAGGACGCCGTGCAGGAGGCGTTCCTGCGCGTCTGGCGCTTCCGCGACGCGATCCCCGAGGGCGCAGGCCGCACGGCCTGGCTCTACCGGGTCGTCGTCAACGCGTGCATCTCCAGCATCCGCTCGTCCAGCTCGCGCTCCGGCCGCGACGACGGCGCGGACGCCCTCGAAGGCCTGCCCGACAAGAGCCCCGAGCCGGCAGTGCGCGCGGAGCAGTCCGAGCTCGCCGCCACCATCGAGGCCGCGATGGCCGAGCTGCCCGACACCCTGCGGATCCCCCTGATCCTGCGGTTCTACGCGGGTCTGTCGGAGAAGGAGATCGCCACCGCGATCGACCGCCGCCCGGGCACCGTCAAGAGCCGCCTGTACGACGCCCGCCAGCGACTGGCGCAGGACCCGCGGCTCGCCGCCTGGGTCTCGACCGACGACGTGCTGGAGGCCAGCCGATGAGCAACATCAACGACGACGAGCTGACCCGCCTGCTCGACGAGGCCGCGTCGTCGTACGGCGTACCGGAGCACGGCACGGACGAGGTCCTCGCGGCAGCGGCCGACCAGCCGGCTCGCATCACGGTCGCGCGCCGGCACTGGGTGCAGCTCTCCGCAGCGGCGGTGATCGTGGTCGCCGCGGTCGTCTTCGCGGCGTCGCAGTTGGGCAGCCCCGTCTCGAGCCGGACGACGGTCGCCGACCAGTCGGCTCCGCTCAAGCGGGCTCCTCATGGTGCCGTCGCGGGGACCACCGACTCAGCCCGGCGCTCCGCCACGAACGGCGTGGGCTCGACGACCTCCTTCGGGGCCGAAAGCGGCTCGGCGGGCGGAGGGGCCGCCTTCGCGGCGCCGCAGTCCGCCGCGGTGGCGGCGCCGGTTCCGCCGGCCGCTGCGCAGCTCTCCGGCGGCTTTGCCGCAGCGCCGCGGGTGGACTCGCAGGTGACCGACGAGGGCGCGAGCCGCATCGTGAAGACGGGCAGCATCGCGCTCGTCGTCAAGAACAACCAGGTCAGCGCGACCCTCACCGCCGTGCAGCGCGCGGCCAAGCTCCAGGGCGGCTACATCTCCGCGAGCAGCTCCGACGAGTACGGCGAGACGCCCTCGGGGCAGGTGACGATCCGGGTCCCTGTCGTCCACTTCGAGGACCTCGTCGCGCAGATCCGCGGCCTCAAGGCCAAGGTCCGCACCGCGAGCACCACCGGCAAGGACGTCACGGCGCAGTACTCCGACCTCGAGTCGCAGCTGAGGACCCTGAAGGCGACGCGCGAGCGCTTCCTGCTGATCCTGGCCAAGACGAAGACCATCGGCGAGATCCTCACCGTGCAGCAGCGGGTCGACGACGTCAGCGGCCAGATCGACCGCATCGAGGGGTCGCGCAAGGTGCTGGCTTCGCAGAGCGACCTGTCCACGCTGACGGTCTCGGTGAGCGAGGCCGACGACCCGGTGGTCAAGGTGACCGACAAGCCGCGCTCCGGGCTGTCGCAGGCCTTCCACGACGCGTGGGACGGCTTCGTCACCGGGGTCGAGGCGATCATCCGCGACAGCGGCCGGGCCCTGCTCGTCCTGCTCTGCATCGGCCTCGTGCTGCTCGTCGGCCGGGGTGGGTGGCGGGTGGCCCGGCGCTGGATGGTCTGACCTCCAGCGGGGAGGCCGCACTAGGCTCCCGATGTGTGGGCCGACGCATCGGGGTGATGGGTGGGACGTTCGATCCCATCCACCACGGACACCTGTCCGCGGCCAACGAGGTCGCGACGCTGTTCGACCTCGACGAGGTCGTCTTCGTGCCGACCGGCCAGCCCTGGCAGAAGTCCGACCGGGAGGTCAGCCCGGCCGAGGACCGCTACCTGATGACAGTCGTCGCGACGGCGTCGAACCCGCTGTTCTCCGTCAGCCGGATCGACATCGACCGCCCCGGTCCGACGTACACGATCGACACCTTGCGCGACCTGCGTGACGGGTACGGCGAGGCGGAGCTGTTCTTCATCACCGGTGCCGATGCCCTCGCGCAGATCCTCGGCTGGCGCGACGCCGACGAGCTGTTCGGGCTGGCGCACTTCATCGGTGTCAGCCGTCCTGGTTACGCGCCCGTTGACGTCGGCGGTCTCCCCGCGGGCGCCGTCACGCTGGTCCAGGTGCCGGCGCTCGCGATCTCGTCCAGTGACTGCCGGAGCCGGGTGGAGCGCGGTCACCCCGTCTGGTACCTCGTGCCCGACGGCGTCGTGCAGTACATCTCGAAGCGGCGCCTCTACCGGAGCGCTTCGTGAGCGACATGGACCTGGTCGCCCGCACCGGCCGGCGCGCGGAGCTCCGCCGCGAGCGTCGCCGCCGACGGCGGCTGCTGGCCGCGGGGGTGGCCGGAGCGCTCGTCCTGGTGCTGCTGGTTCTGCTCGTCGTGAAGCTCCTGCCGGACCACAAGGGTCACGCGGCCACGATCGCGAAGCAGACGCGCACGCAGTCCACCCTGCTGTTCGAGGTGCAGGGCGAGAGCGGTGCCGCAGTCGCCGCCGCGTTGCTCGCCCACGACCCGGCCGGTCACTCCGGCGCCGCGGTCCTCATCCCGCCGCAGGTCATCGTCGCCGTCCCCGGGACCGGCACCCTCCAGCTGGGCAAGGCATTGAGCACCGTCCCGCCCGCGCGTTCGCGGGCCGCCGTCGGTGACCTGCTCGGGGTCACGGTCGATGCGGGCTGGGTCATCGACGTCCCGACGCTCGCCGCTCTCATCGACCAGGTCGGCGGCATCGTCGTCAACGTCGACGTGCCTGTCGTCGTCGCGCGGACGATCGTGCTCAACCCGGGCAACCAGCGGCTGGACGGGCAGCACGCCACGGCGTTCATGCGCTTCCTCGCCACCGGCGAGCAGGAGCAGGCGAGACTTGCCCGGCTCCAGGAGGTGCTCGACGGGCTCGTCAACGCCTTGCCCCACTCGACCTCCCAGGTGTCCACCGCGCTGTCCGGCCTCGGACCGCGATCCATCCCGAGCGTGCCCTCGCCGAAGCTCGCCTCCTTCCTCGTCGGGCTCGCCGCGGACGGACGCGGTAACGCCCTGCAGTACGACTCGCTCCCCGTCATCGCGATCGACCCGGGCAATGGCGTGTCATCCTTCCGCGTCGACCCCGACGGCACCCGCAAGGTCGTCGACCGGCTGCTCGCGCAGTCCGTGCCGCCGGGGGCGCGGCAGACGGGCAACCGGGTGCTCGTCCTCAACGGCGTGGGGACGCCCGGCATCGGCGACAAGGTGCGGGCCCGGATCGTGCCGGCCGGCTTCGTGTTCGTGGCATCGCGCAACAACGCCTCGTTCGGGGTGACCAAGACGCGGGTGCTGGTCAAGGAGGCGACCCCGGAGCTGCAGGCGCTGGGCGAGCGGGTGGCGAAGGCCCTCGGCGTACCGCTCGACAGCGTCCAGACGGCCGAGATCGGCTCGATCGCCGACATCGTGGTGGTGGTGGGAGCCGACTTCAGGGCGTCCTAGCCGCCGCGGTCGCGCCGGTAGCCTGGGGCACACCGTTCGCCGAAGAGAGAAGTGCCTGTGCCCGCGTCCGAGCGCGCCGTCGAGCTGGGGCTGGCCGCTGCGCAAGCCGCCGCCGACAAGATCGCCCACGACATCCTCCTGCTCGACGTCAGCGAGCAGCTCGTCATCACCGACGTCTTCCTGCTCGCCTCCGCACCCAACGACCGCCAGGTCAAGGCCGTGGTCGACGAGATCGAGGCCCGGCTCCGCGACCTCGGTGCCAAGCCGGTACGACGGGAAGGTGCCGAGGAGGGGCGCTGGGTCCTCCTCGACTTCGCCGAGATCGTTGTCCACGTGCAGCACGAGGAGGAGCGCATCTACTACGCCCTCGAGCGGCTCTGGAAGGACTGCCCGGTCATCCCGTTCGTCGACGCCGACCGGGTTCGCGCCGCCGAGCGCGTGGTCGGGCGGAGGTCGGGCTGACCGCCCCCCGGCGGATCGTCGTCCTGCGTCACGGCCGGACCGACCACAACGTCGGCGGCCGGATCCAGGGGCAGCTCGACGTCGGTCTCGACGACGTCGGCAGGGCCCAGGCGGTCGCGGTCGCTGAGGTCCTCGCCGAGGCATCGCCGTACGCCGTGATCTCCAGCGACCTGTCGCGCGCCCTGGTGACGGCGGAAGCGGTCGCCGCGCGCGCCGGGCTCGAGGTCACGGTCGACGTGCGCCTCCGGGAGATCTCGCTGGGTGGCTGGGAGGGCCTCACCGTGGAGCAGGCCCGCGAGCGCTTCCCCGACGAGCACGCTGCCTGGGTGGCGGGGGAGGACAAGCCGCGGGGCGGGGGTGAGACCTACCGCGAGGCGTCGGTACGTGCCGTCGCCTGCCTGTGTGAGGTGATCGCCGCCGCCCCGGCCGGAGCCACCGTCGTCGCGGTGACCCACGGGGGCACCGCTCGCGCAGCCTTGGGCGGACTGCTCGAGCTCGACCCCGCCGACTGGTGGCGCATCTCGCCCCTCGGCAACACCTGCTGGTCCGTGCTCGTCGAAGCCGACCGCGGCTGGCGGCTCGAACGGCACAACACCGGACTCGGACCGCTCGTGGGGGCGGCCCTCGGGGCCCATGACCTCGGCGCTCGGCCGGCCGGAGGCCAGACATCCAGCCCGGACGTCGAGCCTGTAAAGTGACGGCGCACATCGAGCGGGGCTGTGGCGCAGCTGGTAGCGCACCACACTGGCAGTGTGGGGGTCAGGGGTTCGAGTCCCCTCAGCTCCACCCGTAGATCTGCAGGTCAGAGGCCCTCTCCGCTCCGGCGGACGGGGCCTCTGTCTTGCAAGGGGAACCAGGGTGGCTCCGGTCGGTCACCAGGCGTCGCCGCTGCGGTCCTCACACGTGACGTCCATCGTGGGATCCGGGGGCGCCGAGCCGTCCAGGCGCAGGACCATCAGCCCGCCGTGCTCGCCGTCCGGCACGTCGCCCTGTGTGGTCCGCGTGTAGGAAATCCCCTGCCAGGGCTCCCAGCCGAGTCGCTCGTAGAACGGCTTCGCCCGTCCCGTTGACA